>CAVCLB010000005.1:0-67222 GCA_963602915.1 Dysosmobacter segnis
TCAATCATTTACCCAGGGTTACACCGTTTGCTACCGCAAACGGCTCACCCTGGGCTACGACTGTTACGCCCTTTCAGGGCTGATGAAAGCAATGTATCTTCTTATGCTTATTATCCGTCAAAAAACAGTGCAGGATATTTTATGATTTTTGAACGTCCTTCCTTACGTGACTTACCAGTTGCGAAGTTTTTGCATAACAAAAACAAAAAAAATGCATTCGCGATGCAATATCATTACTACATGCGCATTATAGCCTTGTAGTAACACAAAAAACAACATATATAAAGATGAAAGTAAACACCATAGCCGCAGCCGCCGTAATATTCGCGCTGGGGCTTGCATCGTGCAAAAGTGCCCAAACAAACGGCACGGCAAAGAACAATGTGCCCTATGTCGAAGCAAACCACTACTTCGTGCGCAACGACGTTACCGACTTCTCGCCACGCAAGATAACGAGCCAAGAAGAATTTGACAAGTTTTTCGGCGGTGCAGCAGTGATGAGTTCCGACGGCAGCGGACTGCCCACAAGCATCGATTTCAGCAAGCAGTATGTGCTTGCCGTGCTTCTGCCAGAAACAAACAAAGACACCGACATAAAGGTGAAGAGCCTTTCAAGCAACGGCAACAAGGTGGTGCTGGCCTACAAGGTGGTGACAAAAGGCGAACCGAGATCCTACTCCACCATACCGTTCACGCTTCTCGTCGTAGACAAGAAATACGGCACCGACGCACAATTTGAATTACTTAAATAATTTGTTTTGCGCCACACCGACAGTAAGGAAACGTGCTGTCAGTGTGGCTTTTTCAGTTTTCCGTTTTCCGACATCCACCAATACACCGCTATACATATCACGGCCGACACCAACGAACCCGTAGGCGAGGCAAAGCCCATGGGATAAAGCGTATCAGGATAATTCTTAGACAATATATAGGAAAGCGGAATGCGGAACGCCATCATCGAGAAGATATTGTGCAGGAACGATATGACCGAATAGCCCATTGCCGTGAAGAAACCGCTGAAACAGAAATGTATGCCAGCAAAAAAACAGTCGATGACATAGCTGCGCAGATATTCGCTGCCGAGTGTCACGACATGAGCATCGCCCGTGAATATGCCCACTGCCCAATGAGGAACGCACTGGAACACCACCGACACTACGGCTCCGAATGCCACAGTGACATATATGGCCTGCCGCAAGGTGGCCTGAGCACGCGCTATGTTGCCAGCCCCGATGTTTTGTGCGGCCACCGCCGAGACAGTTGACAGCATGGCCGAAGGAACGATGAACAGCAGTCCGATGAATTTCTCTACTATGCCCACAGCGGCGGCATCGTCCATTCCGCGCCCGTTGGCAATGACCATGATTGCCATGAAAGCCACCTGTATGCACCCGTCCTGCAAGGCCACGGGCACACCTATCGTAAGTATGCTCTTCATTACGGGCCATTTTGGTTTGAAATCATGCCTTTTCACATCGAGGATATTACGGTGACGGCGCATGGCTATGAGTGCCAACACCACACTTGACATTTGCGACAAAGTGGTGCCGAGGGCAGCCCCGACGGGCCCGAGGTGCATGAAACCGATGAACAGATAGTCGAGCATAATGTTGACAACGCATGCCACAGCCACGAAATACATAGGACTACGTGTGTCGCCAAGGCCACGGAATATAGAAGAAATAACATTGTAGACGACGATAAACGGTATGCCCGAGAAGCAAATGGTGAGATATTGCATCGTGCCTTCAACGGCCTCAGGCGGAGTGTCGATAATAGATACGATACTGCCACGCAGACAAAGCATCACAGCCGACAACACCAACGATGCCAAAACGAACAGAGTGAAGGTGTTGCCAATGACCGACGACACAAGTTTTTTGTCGCCTGCACCAACGGCACGGGCCGTGCGTACGGTAGCGCCCATTGCCAGACCGATGATTACGACGGTGAACATATACATAACCTGCGCACCGTTGGACACCGCCGTGGTGCTGTCTACGCCGCAATACTGTCCGATTACAAACAAATCGGCAAGTCCGTAGAGTATCTGCAAAAAATAGGTGAGCATATAAGGCAATGCAAATGACAGGATATTGCCGAATATGCTACCGGTGGTCAAATTCTTCTTCATTTTCAAGCGAAAAGTTTAGTGGTGAGGATTCATTTCCGATTGCCATGAAAAAACGCAGTGCTACAACTGCGCGTTCAGTTCTTCAAGGTGTTCGGAAAGCGATGTCCAGTTTTCTTCCTCTGCCTCTATGCTTTTCTTTATCGACGTGTATTCGGTGACAAGATTCATGTCCGACGCGCCCTCGGGAGTGCACAAAATAACATCAAGCTCCTTTATGCGCTGTTCCAAGTCGGATATTTTCTTCTCCGACTCGGCTATGCTCTTCTCCACACGGCGTATTTTCTTCTGCATTTCCTTGTGCTCGGCATAACTTTTCTGAGGCTGTTGCGAGGTCTGTGCAGGTGCAGCTTTCTGCGCTTGCGCCGTGGATTGCTGCGTCAGACCAATGCTGTCGATGCTGTCAACACCCTTCGCACGCAGGAAATCGTAGATGCCGCCGAGATGTTCGCGCACCTTGCCGCCGCCAAATTCATATACTTTAGTGACAAGACCGTCGAGGAAATCGCGGTCATGGCTCACTATTATGGCAGTTCCGTCGAAAGCCTTTATAGCCTCTTTCAGCACGTCTTTCGACGGCATGTCGAGGTGGTTGGTGGGCTCGTCGAGAATGAGAAGGTTGACGGGTTCGAGCAGAAGCTTTATCATGGCAAGTCTACTCCGCTCGCCGCCACTGAGTACACGCACTTTCTTGTCAGACTCCTCGCCACCGAAATTGAACGCCCCGAGGATGTTCTTTATGCGCAGGCGTATCTCACCCTGCGCCACATTGTCGATGGTTTCAAACACTGTAAGGTCGCCGTTGAGCAGTTGTGCCTGATTCTGAGCAAAATAGCCTATCTGCACATTGTGCCCCACCTTAAGTTTTCCACCGTAGGCTATCTCGCCCATGATGCACTTCACGAGCGTAGATTTGCCCTCGCCGTTCTTGCCGACAAACGCTACCTTTTCGCCACGCTTTATTGTCAGCGTTACATCGGAGAACACCGTGTGGTCGCCGTAAGTCTTTTCCACCCCGTCGCAAATCACCGGATAGTCGCCACTGCGCAGACATGGCGGGAATTTCAGGTGCATAACCGAGTCGTCAACTTCATCAACCTCAATGGGAACAATCTTCTCCAACTGCTTTATGCGGCTCTGCACCTGCACTGCCTTTGTGGGCTTATAACGGAAACGCTCAATGAAATCCTTTATGTCGGCAATCTCCTTCTGCTGGTTTTCATACGCCCGCAACTGCTGTTCACGCCGTTCGTCGCGCAGGCGCACATAGTCGTCGTAACCCACACGGTAGTCGTTCACCTGCCCGCAGGTTATCTCTATGGTGCGGTTGGTGACATTGTTGATAAACGCGCGGTCGTGGCTCACGAGCAACACGGCCTTGCCGCTTTGCTGCAGAAAGCGTTCAAACCATCTGATACTCTCTATATCGAGGTGGTTGGTGGGCTCGTCGAGCAGCAACACATCGGGATGCCGCAGCAATATCTTGGCCAGTTCGACACGCATGCGCCACCCGCCGCTGAACTCACGGGTGGGTCGGTCGAAATCGTCGCGCGTGAAACCGAGGCCCACAAGCGTGCGTTCCATCTCGCCCTTGTAGTTGTCGCCGCCAAGCATCACATAGCGTTCATGGGCTTGGGTGAACTCCTCGACAAGCGCGGCATAGCTTTCGCTCTCATAATCGGTGCGCTCGGCAAGCGCCTTGTTGAGCTCGTCGATGCGGTGTTCAAGTTTGGTTGTCTGTTCGAAAGCCTTTGACACCTCTTCGCGCACGGTGTTGTCGTCTTGCAGCACCATTACCTGCGGTAGGTAGCCAATGCTCATGTCCGACGACACGGCCACACGTCCGCTGGTGGGATTCTGCAATCCGCATATAATCTTCAACATTGTTGACTTGCCGGCTCCGTTCTTTCCCACAAGTGCCACACGGTCTCTATCGTTCACAACAAAGCTGACGTGGGAGAAAAGAGGCTTCGCCCCGAACTCCACCGACATATCCTCGACTGAAATCATTTCGTTCTGCTTAAAATTTTCATTTCTTTGCCAATTGACGATTAAAAACATACCAACTTGTTTTTTCATCGTCATTAATGCGGCACAAAGTTACAAAAATAATCGCACTTAGCCACAAAAGTGGCACGCGCCTTGCTGTGTCATGGCGCAGCAAACGGCACAAAAGCCTCGGCAGAACGCTGTCGGCACGACCGAGAAGCGCATCTGCCCGCGGCAAGCCGGCCGTTTGCCGGAACCACACGGCATGCCGAAAAGCCTTGCGGCAATGTAAATAAGTTTACGATTAGTTCACCAAGTCGAATTTTTAGCTTAACTTTGCAAGCGGAAACAAAATTAAAACATATACTATAAAGTATGATTCTATTTTTCAAGACTCCAAGCAAGAGCGTGATAGCCACACAGGTTGACCATCAGCTCAGCCAAGACGAGACAAGCGAACTGTGTTGGCTCTTCGGCGGCGCAGTGCCCGTAGAGGGCGAAACAATAGAGGGCTACTTCGTAGGCCCGCGCCGCGAGATGATAACACCATGGAGCACGAATGCCGTAGAGATAACCCAGAACATGAGTCTCCACGGCATTTCGCGTATTGAGGAGTATTTCCCTGTAGGCTCGGCAGATGCCGACCACGACCCCATGCTGCAGCGCATGTACAACGGACTCGGCCAGGACGTGTTCACTGTAAACCACGAACCGGAACCGATAAAGCACGTGGAGAACATCGAGGAGTATAACGAGCAGGAAGGTCTCGCCCTCTCGCCCGAGGAAATAGAATACCTTCACAAGATAGAAGGGCAGCTTGGCCGCCCGCTTACCGACTCCGAGATATTCGGTTTCGCACAGATTAACTCCGAACATTGCCGCCACAAGATTTTCGGAGGTACATTTATAATAGACGGCAAGGAAATGGAATCGTCGCTCTTCGCGATGATTAAGCAGACAACAAAGGAAAATCCCAACAAGATACTCTCTGCCTACAAAGACAACGTAGCGTTTGCCCAAGGTCCGGTTGTGGAGCAGTTTGCCCCGAAAGACCAGTCAACAAGCGATTATTTCCAAGTGAAAGACATAGAGAGCGTAATCTCTCTCAAGGCCGAAACGCACAATTTTCCCACCACGGTGGAGCCGTTCAACGGCGCAGCCACCGGCACCGGAGGCGAGATACGCGACCGTATGGGCGGCGGTGTAGGCTCCTGGCCTATAGCAGGAACTGCTGTCTACATGACGGCCTACCCCAGACTTAAAGACGACGACGGCGCAACACGCGGATGGGAGGACATCATGCCGGTGCGTAAATGGCTCTACCAAACTCCCGAGCAGATACTCATCAAGGCTTCAAACGGCGCGAGCGACTTCGGAAACAAGTTCGGTCAGCCGCTCATCACCGGTTCGGTGCTCACCTTCGAACATCAGGAAGGCAGCGAGAAATATGCCTACGACAAGGTGATTATGCTCGCCGGCGGCGTGGGCTACGGCACAAAACGCGACTGTCTGAAGAAAGAACCGCAGAAAGGCAACAAGGTAGTGGTGGTTGGCGGAGACAACTACCGCATCGGACTGGGCGGTGGTTCGGTTTCATCGGTAGACACTGGACGCTACAGCAACGGCATAGAACTGAACGCAGTGCAGCGTGCCAACCCCGAAATGCAGAAGCGTGCCTACAATTTGGTGCGCGCTCTGTGCGAGGAAGACACCAACCCTGTTGTCAGCATACACGACCACGGTTCGGCAGGACACCTCAATTGCCTTTCAGAACTCGTGGAAGAGTGCGGCGGAGAGATTGACATGACGAAGCTTCCAATAGGCGACAAGACCCTGTCGTCGAAGGAAATAATAGCCAACGAGAGCCAGGAACGAATGGGACTGCTCATCGACGAGAAGCACATAGAGCATGTACGGCGCATTGCCGAACGCGAACGCGCACCGCTGTATGTAGTGGGCGAAACCACAGGCGACGCACATTTCTCGTTCAAGCAGGGCGACGGCGTAAAACCGTTCGACCTCGACGTGGCACAGATGTTTGGACATTCGCCCAAGACAATAATGCGCGACGAGACCATGGAACGCCACTATCGCGACACAGAATACCAACATGAGGAGAAATCGGAGAACGGCAAGGACGATGTTCTCGACAAATATGTTTCGCAGGTACTGCAACTTGAAGCCGTGGCATGCAAAGACTGGCTCACAAACAAGGTTGACCGCTCGGTGACTGGCAAGATAGCCCGCCAGCAATGTCAAGGAGAAATCCAGCTGCCATTGAGCGACTGCGGCGTTGTTGCACTCGACTACCGTGGCAAGAAAGGTATCGCCACAGCTTTGGGACATGCTCCCCAGGCCGGACTGGCATCGCCTGAGGCCGGATCGGTGCTCTCTGTTGCCGAAGCACTCACCAATATTGTATGGGCACCGCTTGCCGATGGAATGGCAAGTCTGTCGCTTTCGGCCAACTGGATGTGGCCCTGCCGCTCGCAAAAAGGCGAGGATGCACGTCTCTACAGTGCCGTGAAAACCCTCAGCGAGTTCTGTCTCGCGCTGAAAATAAACGTTCCCACCGGCAAGGACTCGCTCTCGCTGAGCCAGCAGTATCCCAACGGCGAAAAGATAATATCGCCGGGAACCGTCATCGTTAGTGCTGGAGGCGAAGTGAGCGACGTGCGCAAAGTGGTGTCACCGGTGCTTGTCAACGACAAGAACTCATCGATTTACCACATCGATTTCTCGTTCGACGAACAGCGTCTTGGCGGTAGTGCCTTCGCACAGAGCCTCGGTTTCGTGGGCGACGATGTGCCCACCGTGAAAAACCCTGAATATTTTGCCGACTGTTTCAACGCCATACAGGACATGATACAGAAGGGATGGATAATGTCAGGACACGACATCTCGGCCGGCGGACTTATAACAACGCTGCTTGAAATGTGCTTCGCCAACCGCGAAGGCGGCATACATGTAAATCTGCACGACCTTGCCGGCGACGACATAGTGAAGATGCTTCTAGCTGAAAATCCCGGTGTTGTCATTCAGGTGAGCGACAAATACAAGGAAGAATTCAAGGAATACATGGAAGCAAACGGCATCGGCTACGCCAAGATTGGCTACCCGACACCCAAAGAACGCAGCATCGTGGTGAAGAAAGACGACTACATGCACACGTTTGACATCGATGTCCTGCGCGACACTTGGTATAAGACTTCCTACCTGCTCGACCGTGATCAGAGCTTCAACGGGTGCGCACGCCGCCGCTACGACAACTACAAGGCACAGCCGCTTGAGATGCATTTCCATGAAGGATTTGACGGAACGCTCGCAAGCTACGGCATTTCGGCCGACCGCCGCACCGCATCGGGCGTGAAGGCAGCCATAATTCGCGAGAAAGGAACCAACGGCGAACGCGAAATGGCATACTCGCTCTACCTCGCCGGGTTTGACGTGAAGGACGTAATGATGACCGATCTCATCTCGGGACGCGAGACTTTGGACGACGTTAACATGATTGTGTTCTGCGGAGGCTTCTCAAACAGCGACGTACTTGGTTCTGCCAAGGGCTGGGCAGGCGCATTCCTGTTCAATCCCAAGGCTAAGGAAGCC
The DNA here is from genome assembly GCA_963602915.1 of Dysosmobacter segnis. Taxonomy (GTDB): domain Bacteria; phylum Bacteroidota; class Bacteroidia; order Bacteroidales; family Bacteroidaceae; genus Prevotella. Next base: position 7,727 of record CAVCLB010000005.1, read on the forward strand.
CTCGACAAGTTCTATGCTCGCGAGGACACACTGTCGCTCGGCATCTGCAACGGATGCCAGCTCATGGTGGAACTCAACCTCATCAACCCCAACCACGAGCACCGCACGCGCATGCTTCACAACGACTCGCACAAGTTTGAGAGCTCATTCCTGGGCGTGACAATACCCAAGAACAACAGCGTGATGTTCTCGTCGCTCAGCGGCGACAAGCTCGGCATCTGGGTAGCACACGGAGAAGGCAAGTTCTCTCTGCCCGAAGGCGAGGACAAATACAACGTCGTTGCACGCTACAACTACGCCGAATATCCCGGCAATCCCAACGGTTCCGACTTCGCCGTGGCCGGTATCTGCTCCGACGACGGCCGTCATCTTGCAATGATGCCACACCTTGAGCGCGCCATATTCCCGTGGCAGAACGCGTGGTATCCTGCCGACCGCCGTCAAGACGACGTTACACCATGGATAGAGGCATTCGTCAATGCACGCACGTGGATTGAGAATTTCGCGAAATAAAGACGGCATGCAGTCCCGGCCACGGCATTTGCCGCGCCGGGACATGCAGCCTTGCATGATTTATACGAGTATTGTGGTTTCGGGCAATGCCTTTTTCGGCGTGCCCGAAATCATTGTTTTTTCACAAACGCCCCCTACCGTCCGCAAGCAGGCAAGGCTTCTGCGTAGGTTTGTACGCTGCTGCCTGCAAGAAAGGAAAGCAAAAGAAAGACAATGGCAAACATATACATAGACTCTTTCAAGACGTTCTTCAAGATTGGACTGTTCACCCTTGGCGGCGGCTACGCCATGATTCCAATCATCGAAGAAGAAGTGGTGAACCGCAACAAATGGATTGACCGCGACGAGTTTCTCGACCTTATAGCCGTGGCGCAGAGCTGCCCCGGAGTGCTGGCAATAAACATCAGCGTGTTTGTTGGCTACAAGTTGCGCAAGCTGCGCGGCGCATTCTGCACGGCACTGGGCACTGCCCTACCCTCATTTCTCATAATCTTGGCTATAGCCATGTTTTTCCAGCGGTTTGAAGACAACGAGATTGTAGCCGCGATGTTCCGTGGAATACGCCCAGCAGTGGTTGCCTTGATTGCAGCCCCCACTTTCTCGCTCGCCAAAAGCGCGCACATTTCGCTCGCAAACTGCTGGATTCCGATTGTAAGCGCGTTTCTCATCAAGTTTCTCGGCGTAAATCCGATTTACATTCTCATCGCCGCCGGACTCGGCGGATATATCTACGGACAATTCATAAAGCCAACAGAATGATATACCTGAGCCTTTTCATCACATTTTTCCAAATCGGACTGTTCGGTTTCGGAGGCGGCTACGGAATGCTTTCACTAATACAGAGCGAGACAGTAACCCACCACGCGTGGCTCACCTCGGCCGAGTTCACCAACATTGTGGCCATAAGCCAGATGACACCCGGGCCGATTGGCATAAACTCGGCCACATACTGCGGCTACACTGCGGTGCGGAATGCCGGCTACGGCGAACTTATGGGCGTGCTTGGAAGCAGCGTTGCCACTTTTGCATTGGTGTTGCCGTCGTTCATACTCATGGTGCTCATCTGCCGCGTATTGCTCAAATATATGAAGACACCGCTCGTGCAGAATGTGTTTTCGGGTCTGCGTCCGGCCGTGGTAGGTCTTATCGGAGCTGCGGCACTGTTGCTTATGAACGAAGAGAATTTCTCCGCTCCCAATGTCAACCCATGGCAATTCTGGATAAGCATAGCCCTGTTTGTCGCCACCTTTGTGGGAACAAAGATGCTGAGGATTAATCCCATAAAGATGATTTTATGGACTGCGTTCGCCGGATTGCTGCTGCTTTACTGACAAAAGAGTCCCAACTGACATAGAACGAAAAAAGACCTGCATGGCAACCAAACTATGGTGCCGTGCAGGTCTTTTTTTTGTTTAGTGACGGTGACTGTGGCTTTCCGTTGCTATTCGGCCTTCATAACATTGAGCCAATGCCGACAGAAGAATATTTTTGCGCTACCATTCTATTTTCACGCGCACACCGTCGGGATTGTTTTCAAACTTCAGCAGCAGCGTGTTGAAGCCACCCTTTGTCCATTCCGACTCATATTTCGGTGCGCCTTCCACGCTTATTTTCTTGGGTTTGTGCGGCAACAGAATGCGCATCACGTTGTCGGTGTTGGCCGGACTCTTTGCCGTGAACGAGAAACTCTTTGCGGTGCGCTTCTCGTCGTATTGCCTTGAAGCGGCGGCAAGCACTTGGGGTTTCTGCTTGTCAGCCACGCGTGACACGTCGAAGAGCATGGCCTGCTCGCCGGGCAACACGATTTTGGCGGTCATTGTAGGCAAAGCGGGATTGAAAAGGTCGATGAGATGGCCTCTAACAGTGTACGGACTGTCGCCGGCGGGACTTTCGTCTACCACGGCGGCGAGGTCGTAGCAGCCGCGTTCAAGATAAAACGAGTTCTTTTCCTGCACGTCTCCCATGGCTTTCTTCACCGTGTTCACCAGCACTTCGTCGCCGCCCTTCACCATGGCATACTCCTTCGGGTCGTGACGCAGCACCCACACAAGGCCATTGCCGCATGAATATTCACCTTCAAGAGCCTTGCGCGGCATGCCCATAAGTTCAAACAGATGTTCAGAAGGAGCATCGTAACGACACGTATCGCTGTTCCACCATTCGCTCACACGCTGGAAAGCGTCGTCGTCGCGACCGCTATAAATGAGCGTTCCGCCGCCCTTCACCCAATCGGCAATATGTTGGTGAGCCTCGGGCGAGAGCGGTTTCATGTTGCTGTAAGACATGAGCAACACCTTCACGTCCTTCCACGTGTCGGCATAGCCCACGTTTTCTATGTGCGTTACATCCACGGGGATGCCACGTTTTAGCAGCGGCATGGCTTCGCCGAAGAAGTTGCTGAGTTGCGGGTCGTCGTAGCCTTCAACCGGCACGGGCGACCGTTGGAACATGAGTGAGTTGGCCATAAGCACGCTAGCACCGTGGGTTCCGCTCAAGCGGTTGGCCGAAAGCGGCATATCGCCGAGTGCGTTTATCATCACCTGCATCTGCGTGGAGTAAGAGCGCGGTATGCGTGTCTTTTCATTGTTGCCTTCTCCCGTATCGTAAAGATGCTCGTAGATGCGGTCGGGCCAAGGCAACACCTCATAAGTGTTTATGCCGGGATAGAGCAATTGCGCCGTGAACGTGGCCTGATAGTTGCGCCGATAGTCGTCCCAGTCGCGTCCCCGGTCTTCTATAGGGTCGGTGAGAAAGAACATTTTGCGGCCAGTCGGAGCAGTCATCGACTGCATGCAGCCATATTCAAGAAACGCCGTTTCAAACACACGCTCTCGTGCCACGCTGTTGTAATAGTTGGGCACGCGCGACGTTCCCGTCCACACCTGCGCAATATATCCGTCGCAACTCTTCATAGAGGCAAGCGAAGCCTCGGGCGAAACGATTTGCCACATGGAGTAGTTCACCAGCGAATGCGTAGGCACATAGCACCGCACGTTCATGCCTTTGCTCTTACCGTAGTCTTTGGCATAGGTGAATGCCTCGTCGAGCGCGCGGTAATACAGATGATATTTGAGTTTGTTGGAGAGATAAGTGTTCTCTGCCGACTCGTGTTGCGGTCTCCACGGAAAGCCGTAGTATTCTTTCCACTCGCGCTTGAAAGCCTCGCTATATCCGCCTTCAGCCCAAAATTCGGGTTCTTCGAGGAATATTGCGTCGATGCCCGCATCGATGACGGGTTTGATGTGACGCTCTTTGAAATAGTCAATATAGTGCATTGTGGGCACGATGTAGGGCATGTAGTGTCCGTGCCAAAGGGTGTCGCCCTGCATGGTTTTCTGTCCTTCGTCGAGATGCCACTTGCCGTCCCACTTGCCAGTGAAGTAGTCTTGGTATTCGCCCCATGCTATTCCGGTCATAAAGTGCGTGGTGTAGCCCTTCTTGCGCCATGAGTCAACGCGCTGGCGGAACGTCTCTTCCTTGCTGTCGTTGGCTCCGTAGCACATCACCACATCGGCCCTTATGTCAGTGACAGGCTTCCAGTGGCTAGAAGTCTGGAATATTGTTTTTTCTCGTGCGGTCTGCGCCGTGCCCGTGGCAAGTGCCATGGCGAGGACGGCGGCAGCCGATAGTCTTTGGTTCATTGTTTCGGTTTTAATATGTTATGTCCGATTTTTCTCTTTCATTTATCGTTCTTCGTGCCTCGACGGCACGTCAGTATTCGGCCTCGTTGGCAAGACGCCATGCCGTGAGAAACGAAGCGCGCGTTATATCGGTGAGTTTCTCGTAGTTCAATGTCGAAGGTTCGTCGGTGGGTTCGTTGTAGTTGGGCTGTGCATCGGTGTGATACCATATTATAGGAATGTTTTTCTTGGCAAACGACCCCTGGTCGCTTCCGCCCGTAGGATTGTCCCATGCCCGGTAGCTCGGGTTGAGTTTAAAACCGTTTGCCGCGATGTCAGTCTTCAGCCAATCGCCGAACACGGGGTGTGAAGCCGTGTAGAAATACACCATGTAAGGCGGGTCTTCTGGCTTGTTGTTGCCGCCCACCATGTCGAAGTTGAGGTAACCCTTCACGTTTTCTATTCCGCTGAACGTCTCCACGAAATGCCGCGAACCGAGCAATCCGTATTCCTCACCGTCCCAAAAGGCGAAGATTACATTGCGCTCGGGCGTTGCCTCGCACTCGGCAAAAGCCTTGGCTATCTGCAGCACGGCACTCACCCCCGACGCATTGTCGTCGGCCCCGTTGTAAATCTGGTCGCCGTCGAGCTCGGTGTCAACGCCCTCATGGTCGAGATGTGCGCCCACCACCACATATTCGTCACTCTTTCTTCCGGGAATTATGGCGAGCACATTGCCGAGCGAGAGCTTGCGGTGGGTCAAGGGCTTTATCTTTGCCACCGAGTCGGCCTCAACATAGTAGGGCTTGCGCTTGAAACGCGACAGCGAATAGGCTTCAAAAGCGTGCAGATAGCCGTCGCCCAACGGCTTGACACCGGCCAGCCGCAACTGCGAGATGATGTATTGCTGGGCCACGCGCGAACCGCGTTGCCCGGCGCGGCGGCCTTCGAGCGCGTCGTCGGCAAGAAATCCCACATGCGCGCGGGCCGCCGTGATGCTTATCGTGTTTAGTCCCGCCCGGCATGCGGCAGTGGTCTTGGCGGCAGTTTTGACGTTGCTTTTCCTGGTGCCGGCATTTGCAACGGCCCCGGTAGATGCGGCGATTGCCGCCGCCAACAAAAATTGTGCAATCAATTTCATAATCAGACAAAGTTTTTCAACAGTAAAGGTTGCCGGGCATGTGTGCCACAACGGCCAAAGCACTTGCATCCGCCCGATGTCAACGGCACGACATGCCCAATTGCAAATTTACCATTTTTATTTTAAAACGCCTTCCTTTTTCGTTTTTTACATTTGCTGATATAAAGCGAAAGTTGTAATTTTGCATTGAAATACAGTGGGTGGGCACATGCCCGCGACACTATTACAGAAGAGCATAACATTACAATTCAAGAAACAATAAAACTATGGCAAAGAAAGCTTTACTAATGATTCTCGACGGATGGGGAATCGGCCAGCATGGCAAGGGAGACGTTATCTACAACACACCGACACCTTATCTCGACTATCTCACGGCCGTAAGCGCACATTCCCAGCTGCTCACCTGCGGCGAGGACGTGGGTCTGCCCGAAGGACAGATGGGTAACTCCGAAGTGGGACACCTCAACATCGGTGCCGGACGCATCGTCTACCAAGACCTCGTGAAGATTAACCGCGCCTGCAAGGACGGCTCCATCATGCAGAACAAGGAAATAGTAAGCGCATACAGCTATGCCAAGGAAACCGGCAAGAAACTGCACATCATGGGCCTGACATCAACTGGCGGCGTACACTCTTCGCTCGACCACCTGTTCAAGTTCATCGAAATAGGCAAGGAATATGGTCTGGACAACGTCTTTGTGCACTGCTTCATGGATGGCCGCGACACCGACCCGAAATCGGGCAAAGGCTTCATAGAGCAGGTGCAGCAGTGCTGCGACAACAACGGGGCACACATCGCGAGCGTCGTAGGCCGCTTCTATGCAATGGACCGCGACAAGCGTTGGAACCGCGTGAAGGAGGCTTACGACCTACTCGTAGACGGAACCGGCAAGCAGGCAAGCGACATGGTGCAGGCAATGCAGGAAAGCTACGACGAGGGAGTGACCGACGAATTCATCAAACCGATAAACAACTCCACCGTTGACGGAACTATAAAGGAAGGCGATGTAGTCATCTTCATCAACTACCGCAACGACCGTGCCAAGGAACTCACCGAAGTGCTCACCCAGACAGAGCACGCAGAGGACGGCATGCACATCATAAAAGACCTGCAATACTACTGCATGACTCCCTACGACGCATCGTTCAAGGGCGTGCACATACTCTTCCCCAAGGAGAACGTGCAGGACACTCTGGGCGAATATCTCAGCAAGAACGGCAAGCGTCAGCTGCACACTGCCGAGACAGAGAAATATGCCCACGTGACATTCTTCTTCAACGGAGGCCGCGAAACACCGTATGAAGGCGAAGACCGCATACTTGTTCCGTCGCCCAAGGTTGCCACCTACGACCTCAAACCCGAGATGAGCGCATACGAAGTGAAGGACAAACTCGTGGGAGCAATAAAGACACAGGAATACGACTTCATCGTTGTCAACTTCGCAAACGGCGACATGGTGGGCCACACCGGCATCTACAACGCCATTGCAAAAGCCGTGCACGCCATTGACAACTGCGTGAAGGAGGTGGTTGAAACAGCAAAGGCCAACGACTACGAAACAATAATCATCGCCGACCACGGCAACGCCGACAACGCAATCAACCCCGACGGCACGCCCAACACGGCCCACTCGCTCAACCCCGTTCCGTTCATCTATGTCACCGACAACAATTCGGCAACAGTGAAAGACGGACGTCTGGCCGACGTGGCACCCTCAATTCTGCACATACTCGGACTTGAGCAGCCTGCCGACATGACCGGCGAAAACCTCATTTCCGACAACAAATAACACGCCACGGCACATTGCCAAACGCATGAATTGATGCAAGGTGGACTCCACTTGCGCAGCCAATGCTGCGCGGGAGTCCACCTTTTATTTTGACCATTGCTTTGCATGAATTTCAAACAAGCCTTACTTGCATTTCAAACAAGCCTTACTTGCATTTCAAACAAGCCTTGTTTGCGTTGTAAAGAAGCCTTGTTTGCAATGCAAATAAGGCTTCTTTTTTCATGCATCATTATCCATTGTAAGCCAATACTTTACAAACCCAACATAGCAAGCACACCCGAATAGCATTGTAGGCGAAATGAAAATATCGCCAAAAATCATTAACTTTGCACGAAATCGGCAAACCCGCGCAAGCAGAAACGGTTTCCTTTCTGTCGGGCTTGCACCGTATCACAGCATTTACCATAACCGAAAAACAACTATACACAACATGTCAACACCATTAAACCCAAGCTCGGCCTTCGCCGACTCCAAGCCCCACTATGCCCTGCTCGACGGTCTGCGTGGCGTGGCGGCCCTGCTCGTGGTGTGGTATCATGTGTTCGAGGGATTCCAATTTGCCTCGGGCGCACCCACCATAACAGTCATCAACCACGGCTATCTGGCCGTAGATTTCTTCTTCATCCTGTCGGGTTTCGTGATAGGCTATGCCTACGACGACCGCATGGGACGGCAGCTCACGCTCGGAGCATTCTTCAAGCGGCGCATAGTGCGCCTGCATCCCATGGTGGTAATGGGTGCGGCGATAGGCGCGGTGGCCTTCTTTGCGCAAGGCGCGGTGCAATGGGACGGTACACACATTGCCCTTTCGGCCGTGATGCTCGCCTTGCTTTGCGCCATGTTCTTCATTCCCGCCGTGCCGGGATGCCCCTATGAAGTGCGCGGCAACGGCGAGATGTTTCCGCTCAACGGCCCGGCATGGTCGCTGTTCTTCGAATATATAGGCAACATTCTATATGCCCTCGTCCTGCACCGTCTGCCTACAAAGGTGCTGGCGGCAGTCACTGCGGTGCTCGGTGCAATGCTCGCATGGTTTACCATAACCGACCCTTCGGGCTACGGCATGTTCAGTGTGGGTTGGACTCTCGACACGGTGAATTTCTGGGGAGGATTGCTGCGCATGGCATTCCCGTTCACCATGGGCATGCTTCTGTCGCGCGTTTTCAGAAAAGTCAAAGTGCGCGGCGCATTCTGGCTGTGCTCGTTGGTGCTCGTGGCAGTGTTTCATGTGCCATATATAAATAAGGTGGCGGGAGTGAACATGAACGGAGTGTTCGAGGCTCTGTGCATAATCGCGCTCTTCCCCGTGCTCGTGTGGTTTGCAGCCTCGGGCTCCACCACCGACAAAGTGAGCACACGCGTGTGCAATCTGTTGGGCGACTTGTCGTTTCCGCTCTACATTGTGCACTATCCTTTCATGTATTTGTTCTACTCCTGGCTCATCGACAAGCGTGCATACACCCTTGCCGAGACGTGGCCCGTGGCCTTGCTCACCTGCGTGGCAAGCGTCGTTGCGGCATGGCTGTGCCTGCGCCTCTACGACATCCCGGTGCGACGGTGGCTCGCACGCAAGCTCGGAATAAGAAAATAAGGGAAAAGAAAAAGGGCATCCAAAACAACATTACGGTTTTAGATGCCCTCGTTCATTTGCAGCACACGGTTCAGTCGCGTGCCGCGAGAGTAAATTCGAAACACAATCCGCCGTCGGGATTGTTGTGCACCGATATGCTTCCGCCGTGCAATATCACGGCATTCTTCACTATGGCAAGGCCCAGTCCGGTGCCGCCCATCTTGCGGCTGCGTCCCTTGTCAACCCTGTAGAAACGCTCGAAAAGCCGCGCGAGATGCTCGGTAGGAACTCCCACGCCGTTGTCGCAGAACCGGAATGCCCACAACGCGCCCTTTCTTTTGGCCTCGACGCTTACTGTCGTGCCCTCGCCGGCATAGGCTATGGCGTTGTCGGTGAGGTTGCGGAAGATGCTGTAGACAAGACTTCCGTTGCCTTTTATGCTTATTCCGTCGGGCAGTGCATTGCGCATGGTCATTTTCTTCGACTGCATCTGCAGCGCGGTTTCCTTCACTATGTTTGCCACCGTGGCCGATATGTCAACGTCTTCTTGCTGCATCAGGTCGGGTGCGTCGTCCATGCGGTTGAGCGTGGATATGTCGTGCAGCAGCGAAGTGAGCCGCTGACTCTGCGCGAAACAACGCTGCAAGAACTGCTCTTTTGTGGAGTCGTTGATGTGGGGGTTCTCGAGTATCGTCTCGAGATAGCCCTGTATACTCGCCACGGGAGTCTTCAGTTCGTGCGCAATGTTCTGTGTGAGCTGCCGCTTCAAGATGTCCTGCTCACGCCGTGTGCTCTGCAACCGCTTGTAAATCTTTATTATCCGCTCGGCAATCTCGCCCAGTTCGTCGTTGGGAAAATCCACAAGGTCTTCGGTATCAAGCGACTCGTTGTGGTCGGCACGGCTTGCAAACGAGCGCAGCTTGCTTATGTTGGCCCCCAAACGACTTGTGAAGCGATAGAGAATAAGCGTGAGAATGATGATTGCCGTGACTGCAAACCAGATGTAATGTTGGTCGGCACGGAGCGATTTAGAGAGCGTATTGTTATAGGGCAACGCACTGCGTATCACTAAATTGGGATGCTTAAAACTAGTGGCCGAATAGAAAAACTCGTTGTTGAAGGTGGCACTGTTGCGATCGACCGACTGTCCTGTGCCGTATTTCAAGGCGTGCGCCACTTCGGGACGGGTGGCGTGGTTGGTGAGATGCGAATAATCTTTGAGCAGATTGTCGTAGATTACGCGGCCCTGCGGAGTGATTATCGTAACGCGCATGTCGGTCATGTGGTGCTGTGCCACATATTTGTCGAGCCCGTCTTCGGTGGTGTCGCCCGACACGGCAATATATTCGGCCATGCTCGAGTTGTAGTCCTGCAGCTTCAGGTTGAGTGTCTCAATCTTGAATTGCCTCTCGCGTGTCTGCTGAAACACGATGAAAGCCACCGCGAAAAGCAGGAACACCGAAAGCACACTGAGATATAGTTTGTTGCCTACGCCAATGTATCGCATTTCCTTTTATGTCTTTATCGGTTTCAATGTAATATATCACCGCCGTGTGGTGCGGCGTGGTCTATGGTTCAGGCATCGAAATAATAGCCGAAGCCGAGGCGTGTCACTATGCACTTTGCAAACCGCCCTATCTTCTTGCGGAGCCTTGTTATGTTCACGTCCACGGTGCGGTCGAGCACCAGCACGTCCTTGGGCCAGATGCGTTCTATGAGTTCCTGGCGCGAGAACACGCGTCCGCGCTCGTCGAGAAGCAGGTGAAGCAGTTCGAATTCGGTTTTTGTGAACGGCACATCCTCGCCGTCAATGGTCACGGTTTTCTTGTCCATGTTCATCACAATACCCTGATAGCTGAGCACTTGCGGTTCGTCGCCGCCTTCGGCCGAAGCCGTGCGCCGCAGCACGGCACGTATGCGCACGAGCACCTCGCGTATGGAAAACGGTTTCGAAATGTAGTCGTCGGCACCGAGGTTGAAGCCTGTCACAGTGTCGTTCTCGGTGTCGCGGGCGGTGAGGAATATTATGGGAATGCTGGCGGTGGAGGGTTGTTCCTTCAGTTTGTGGGCAAGCGCGAAACCCGACATTCCACCCATCATCACGTCGAGAAGCAGCAGATTTTGCGCCCCAATGTCCATGGTGAGAGCCTCTTCGGCCGAGGTTGCGGTCGAAACTTGGTAGCCTTCGGTCTCGAGATTGAACTTCAGAATCTCGAGCAAGTCCTGCTCGTCGTCGACGACAAGGATTTTGTTGTTTGGTTTAATCTCGTTCATACGTTTTGTTTTTGGTTTCCGCCTACGCTGCCGTGGCTGCACCGAAATGCAATATGCCCGTTAGCCCATGGCCGGAGTGCCGTTTTCATGGTGCAAAGTTACGCATCCGGCTATTCATACATATTACGCCGGCGTTACAATACGGTTACACTTTCAGCCTGAAACGGCACCGTGCGTGCCGAGTGCAAATCTACTAATTTTCTGCGTCACGGCCAAGTGCACGCGCGGCGATGTGCCGATACGGGCATTATTTTGACCGCACAGAAGCACGACAGAAAGAATTTAATTTGTAATTTTGCAGCAAACAACAACGCAACCAAGATGAATACAATAGGCCGCTACAAACTGCTTGCTACGATGGTAAGGGCTTTTTTCGAGTCGTTCTCGTCGGCAATTGTCGACTGTCATGTGCCTGAACCGCACGGAAAATATAGTCCGCAGATGGTGAAAAAGCTCATGCTCGAACACTACGAACACATATCCGAGGCATTCCACGATGTCATTCTGACTCCGTTGGCAGTGATATCGCACAGCTACGACGAGGTGATGGAGATAGTGCACAACACTAACATCGAGGGAATGACTATGTTTGAACTGGTGAGAGATGTGTGTGCCGACAGTCAACTGTATGATGCCATGGTGGCCGAATACCGCCGCAATTTCTCGTGTCTGCTTGCCGGACGGCACGAATCGGCAGCCAACTGGCAGCAAAGCTATACCCGCTGCGAAGGTGAAGAAGTTGAGATTGACATTGAAATAGGCATACGCCTTGTAGTGCGCATCACTATGGAAGCCTACGCCAAAGGGTTGCATCAGGCCGCAACGGGCAAGACCTCGATACGCCAGGTGTCGCTTTTCCGTCTGCTGCTCGATGTCATGTCGGTTCTTCTGCACGATGAACCGGTGCAATTCGGGGCCGAAGAGCAAGACAATCTGGGGGCGATGTTTCTCAAAGTTTGCCGTTCGGAGGACAATTTCCACATAATGACCGAGGAGATGGACAACGCCTATACCGAACTTTTAAATCGCGAACAGCTCACCGCGAGCGACGACACGGCCAACTGACACGGCCTTCTTGCCCGCCACTCAGCACTCCGCCAGGCTTTACTAACGATAAAAGAACAACTTGGCTGAGTGCTCCTGCATTTGTATCAATAGGCATTTTTGTCGCCTTTCACGGCATTGGCCACTGTCTTGTACATTATATATATGTCGAGCCAGATGCTCCAATGCTCCATATACCAGATGTCGCCGCGCACGCGTCCTTCCATTTGCGAAAGCTTTTTCGTTTCTCCCCGGAATCCAGTCACTTGGCTCCAACCCGTTATTCCAGGCTTCATGAAATGGCGCACCATGTAATCGTCGATTATTTTTGCATACTCATCGGTCTGGCTCACCATGTGCGGTCGCGGACCGACAACGCTCATCTGCCCCAGAAGCACGTTTATGAACTGCGGCATTTCGTCGATATTTGTCTTGCGCATGATGTCGCCCCAACGCGTTTTGCGGGGGTCGTCTTTGGTGGCTTGAAGCGTGTCGGCCTCGTTGTTTACCTTCATGCTGCGGAATTTAAGGCAGTAGAAATCCCTTCCGTTCAGTCCCGTTCGCTTCTGACGAAAGAATATCGGCCCGGGCATGGTGGCCTTGGTGATGATTGCAACGACCAAGAATATAAAGGGAAACAGCGTGCAGAGGAACGTGAGCGACACCGCAATGTCGAACAGACGCTTCACCACTCGGTTCTCTACACGCAGCAACGGTTCGTTGTAGAAGCTGAGATAGGGCACATCGCCAAGCATGTTGAACTTCATGCGGTGGTGCATGTAGTTGCTCACATTGGGCAGACTGTAGAAATGTATGAGGTGGCCGAAGCAGAAATGCACTATCGTCATGATTATATCGCGGTGGGTTGACGACAGACTGCAGTAGAGTTCGTGAATATCGCGGTGCTCTTCCAAATATGGAACAACGTCGTAGGGCGTGCCAAGATACTTGCATTCCTCTGGAAACGAAGGGTTGGGGGCAAAGTCGAAATAGCCTTGCACCTTATAGCCCAAGGTGGGTGTTTCGGTCATTTCCCAATAAAGTGCTGCGTTGTTTTCGGCACTTCCCACGAGAATGACCTTGTCGGAGTGGCTGTCTTTTGAACGGTAAATCTTGACAAGTTGGCGCAATGTGATGCGGAACAGGCTCAGACCGACAAACATCGCAATCCAGTAAAGGCACATGGGAATAATGTGCATGCGATAGAAATTGCCGAAAGAGAACAGCAGCGAGCACGCCACAGCATACATGAAAACGTTCTGCATTGTGCGCATCACAATCTGGTGGAACGTGACCTTGCGCTTGTAGAGCACCACACCACTGTGTATTGTGCATGCGAAATATATCACGGAGCTTGCCACCATTGTCTGCAACACGAAGTTGTAGACGGGTATATGGTCGAAAAACCGGCTGAACATGACAAACAGCAGGTTGCTTATTATTATGTCGCCGACGATTACCAGTCCTGTAAAGAAGAAATTATTGTGTTGCGTATCGTAATTCCCGTTCATTGCATTTAAATGTTACACGTCGCGTATTTAATCACGGCAAAAGTCCCGACCGGCTTTTGTCCTTTGCAAAGTTAAGTATTTTCCCACACAAAAGAATGCGTTTCCGCATTAAAAACAGATGTCACTTTGCCCCAATAGTCAAATATATTGTCTTTTCAGTTACGCCTGTTCATGCCGGAGCAGCATTCACTCCAGGCATGCGTCTATACGCCGCCGTCGGCAGCAGTAGCGGTGTCGTCTGTGGCAAGAAATGCCTTTATGTCGCGTTCGATGTTTTGGAATTGCGGTGAAAAGAGGTAGCCCACGTTTTTCTTAAGCGCAAGTTCCACGTCGGCAAGGCTCGACGAGTAGCACGACAGTTCGTTGCGCCGCTGCACGCCATGTATGCTCTGCCGTGTGATTTCGCTCTCACGGTTGCGCACGAGAGTGCTGCAGATGCGCTTGAGCATGGGCATAACAACGCGGTCGAAAAGGTGATGCCCCTGTATATACATGTAGGTTGTGTCGGCAGTTACGCCCAACCGCTTTATGTCGTCCTTCACTTCACGATAGCTTTCCCTTGCATCGGGGTGCAGCCTTTGCATTGCCTGCACCTTTTTGGCCACCTTGTGACGCAGCTTTTCGAGCGACTCCTGCGGTTTGTCGGGATTGAAATGACCTATTTCTATTACTTTGAGAAAGTCGGTTATGGTGAATTCGCCGTATGAAGGCGACCGATACGACCAGATGCTCCACACGAAAAGCGGAAAAATGGCATTGGAGTAGTCGCGCAGATAAGCCTCGAAATCAAACATGTCGCTGTCGTTGAGCGTCACGGCCACGCACACGTCGTGGAGCGACGGAGCATAGCACTGCATGTTTTCAATGGAGTAAGCATAGGTGTGGAACACATAGGGATTGTCTAAAATGGCCTTCGACGACGGGCTGCGGCGCTGCACTAGATAGTCGTAGTCGGCATCTACGCATGCAATCATGTCTCGCCCAGTCTTGTTTCCGGCTATGAGGCTCATCACGGCGGCCTTTTTTCCGCGTTCGAGATGCGGCACACGCGACGGAAGCATGACTTCGAAACGGCGCGTAGCATCCTCGAAGCGTCCCAAGACTGAACGCCAGAAGAACACGTCGTCGTAACTTTCAACATAGACAACAATCCTGCGCCGTGCCGACCGGGAGCTGAGCCGGTTGGCGGCTTCTATATAACGCGACGTGATATTGTCGCCAAGCCGTTTGCCCATAGTGCTCAGTTTTGGTCGGTAATGTCGCTCACCTCGGTCACGCGGTCGGCCCATCCGTTCATTATCACCGCCGGACTGTGCGTGGTGAGTATTATCTGCACATTTGGGTTGAGCTCGAGAATGAGGTCGATGAGGCGTTCCTGCCACTCCACATGCAGGCTCACTTCGGGCTCATCCATGAACAGAACGTAGTTGCGGTTGTCTTCAACGAGCACCGTAAGCAGTATGGCCAGCATCTGTTTCTCACCGCTTGACAGCTGGTAGGGGGTGAGCATTTCGCCAATCTGCGCGAAACGTATCTCGTTTTCGGTGCGCACTATCTTCTTGCCGGTATCGCAGAACAGGTCGTCGATGATGTTCTGGAAACGCAGTTTCGGCTCGGCTATTTTCTGTGCGAGCGCGGCTGCGTCGGGCGCACCGCTTTGCAGGGCCGAGATTATGCGGTTGCCAATGTTCACCTGATAGTCGAGATACTTGCGTTGGAGCGTGAACAGCTGGCAGTCGAGCTCGGTGGCAAGGTCGGAAAGCGTTGCGCTGAATTTGTTGAACGTGTCGATATTCACCAAAGGGCGGTCAACCGAGCGTATCACGTCGAACCTTATCCACTTGGCATCGGAGGGCGACACGTCGAGACGCACGCCCTTGAGCATATGGCTCGGAAACTCGCCTCCGGCCGAAAGTCCCCTTATCACCTTGTTGAGAATGGTGCTCTTGCCCACCCCGTTTATGCCACTCAGGATGTTCACCTTGCGGTCGAGGTTCCACACGATGTGCTTCTTTCCGCTCCACAGCGAGTCGATTTCTATCTGTTGTATGTAGTCGGCGTATTTCATAGTCTTGTCGGTTTTCGGGCAGCGGCACCATGCCGCCCCTTCATGTGCAAATATATTAATTTATTGCGATAAGCCGTTGCGGCGCGGACTTATTTTTATAACTTTGCATTCGATTAAACTATTATTAAGGAAACAATGAGTAAAAACCGACCTTTACTGGCACACCTTAGCATGCTTACGGCATGTGTGTGCTGGGGTCTCATGTCGCCCGTTGGCAAAGATGCCATGCTTCACGGCGTTGACAACATCGACATGGTAACGTTCCGGGTTATGGCCGGAGCCATACTGTTTTGGATTACATCGCTGTTCATGCCCCGCGAGCATGTACCGCTGAAGGATGTTGCGGCATTTGCCGGTGCTGGTTTGCTCGGATTGGTGTTCAACCAGTGCTGCTTCACCATAGGCTTGAGCATCACATCGCCCGTAAACGCAAGCATCGTAACCACATCGTTGCCCATATTCGCCATGATTCTTTCAGCTTTGATTCTTAAAGAACCCGTCACGGGCAAGAAGGCTTTGGGCGTGGGTTTGGGCTGCGGCGGCGCGCTAATACTTATTCTCGGCAGCGCGGCGGCGCACGACACGCGGGTGGGCGACATTCGCGGCGACCTGCTGTGCATTGGTGCCCAGCTGTCGTTTGCCCTCTATCTCTCGCTCTACCGCAACTATCTGCGGCGCTACAACGCCGTGACGGTGAGCAAATGGATGTTTCTTTGGTCGGCCATAATGGTATTCCCGTTCAGCGCGAAGCATGTGTTCTCCACGCAATGGGCCGCAATAACGGCACAAACATGGGCTGAGACGGCTTTCGTGGTGATATTCGGCACGTTCATTGCCTATCTGCTCATGATGAATGCACAGAAGACATTGCGCCCCACGGTGGTGAGCATATACAACTACATGCAGCCCGTTGTGGCAGTAGCGGTGAGCCTTATTGCCGGAATGAGCGTGTTTACATGGAAACAGGGTGTGGCCGTGGCACTCGTGTTTGGCGGAGTTTGGCTTGTGATAAAGTCGAAATCGCGCCGCGACATCGAAACGGCAAGCAACTGACGCAGGCCGCACTGCGGCACAAAATTATTGAGAGAAAACCAAAAGACGGGGCACGCAACATGCTGACCCGAAGCCGGCGCGACTGCCGGCAACGCGACGCTGCCGCATAAGGGCAGCCACTGAGAACAGTTATTATTATTTCGTTATGGACTTGTATAAATATGATAATCTGAAATTCCTGCCTTCAAAGCAAATGCCGCTGCACCGGCAGGACACTTGGGAAATAACCTACATAATCATGGGAAGGGGCACACGCACGATGGGCGACACCGAACAGCACTTCACCGAAGGCGACCTCGTGCTCATTCCGCCGCACATACCTCACCAGTGGAAGTTCGACCCCGACCGCACCGACAGCACGGGGCACGCGTCAACTCTTACGCTCACGTTCAATACCGAACTGATTGAACGATGGGCCGGGGCATTCCCCGAATACAACGAAAGGCTCGAAAACTTCAAGGCCATAAGTCGGGTTATGTCGTTCGGCAAGGACGACGCGGCGGTTATAACCGACCTTATGAAGAAAATGCACGACAAAGACCAGCGCGAACTGCTGCCTTATGTCATGCGCCTGATACTTATCATGGAGAAAAGCATGAGCTCGGCCTACTCTGTGGGCAACGCCCCTGAAACCGACCGCACCGCCGAACGGCTCAACACTGTGCGCGCTTTCACCGCGAGCAACTACTCGCGCACGATTACGATAGACATGATTGCCGAGCATGTGGGCATGAACCGATCGTCGTTCTGCACGTTCTTTAGGAAGGCAACCGGGCAAACCTACATCACTTATCTCAACAAATTCCGCATTGAGAAAGCCTGCACGCTGCTGCGCAAAAAGACAAAAGACGTGAACGAGGTGTGCTACATGGTGGGCTTCAACGACGTGCCCTACTTCTGCCGGTGCTTCAGAAACAACCGGGGAATGTCGCCGCGCGAATATGCCGAAGGCATCATCACCAAGCGGCAGATACTCAAAAGCCGCGATGCGACAGAAGAAATGCACGAATGGTAAACCCACTGTGACACAACACGATACGACAAACAGAGAGAAAGAAACACCTCTCGGCATACGATACCAATTTCCGACAGTTTAAAAAGAAGCCTTATTTGCATTGCAAGTAAGGCTTCTTTGCTTCTCAAACAAGGCTTCTTTACAATGCAAACAAGGCTTCTTTGAAATGCAAGTAAGGCTTGTTTGAAAATCGGCAAAAACATGCTTGAAAAATGCCGGTAATGACACCATGCAAAAACCATCAGCCGCAAAGGTTTTACACACGCACTTGCCGCATGTGTGCGAAAATTTTATTACCTTTACACACACAAGAAATTCTGCCGAAACTACCGCACGACACATTATAATATAAATATAACCAACAAAACAATTTACTATGAAAATGAAACGTCTGTTATGTTCGTTGCTTTGTGCGGCGGCCTTCACCGGCGCGCAGGCACAGGCCCTGAAGGCATTCGACGAGACCCAGGAGCAGTATGACAAGCGCATGGAATGGTTTGGCAATGCCAAGCTCGGCATATTCGTGCACTGGGGCATCTACGCCGTCAACGGCGTGTCGGAAAGCTGGTCGTTCTATAATAAGTATCTGCCCTACGAGCAATACATGAGCCAATGCGACGGATTCACCGCATCGAAATACGACCCCAAGGCATGGCTCGACCTTATAAAGGAAAGCGGCGCACGCTACACCGTGCTCACCACAAAGCACCACGACGGCGTGGCCTTATGGGACACGAAAGCGCCCGATGCCATAAGCACGGTGAAAAACACCGCTGCACGGCGCGACCTCGTGACCCCGTTTGTGAAAGAAGCACGCAAGCACGGACTAAAGGTGGGGCTTTACTACTCGCTCATCGACTGGTCGAATCCCAACTACCCCAACATGACCCGTCAGGACACACGCTACGACATAAAGGACGACTCGGCCCGGTGGAAACGTTTCCTCGCCTTCGACGATGCGCAACTAAAGGAACTCAACGCCTACAAACCCGACCTATACTGGTTTGACGGCGACTGGGAACAGACCGCCGAAACATGGAACGCGCGCGGCATGAGACGCATGCTGCACGATGCCAACAACAAGGTTATAGTAAATTCACGCATACAGGGCTACGGCGACTATGCCACACCCGAGCAGGGAGTGCCCGTGGTGCGCCCCGAAAGCAAGTATTGGGAGTTGTGCATGACAATAAACGACTCGTGGGGATACCAGCATGCCGACACCAACAACAAGTCGCCATTCATCCTATTGCGCACCTTTGTCGACTGCCTGAGTATGGGCGGAAACCTTCTGCTCGACATCGGTCCGAAGGAAGACGGCACCATACCCGAGGAGCAGGTGGCAGTGCTCAAGGAGTTCGGGCGTTGGACACGCAAGCACCAGGAGGCCATTTACAACACACGCGCAGGCATTCCCACCGAGCATTTCCAGGGCTACACCACGCTCAACAAGGCCGGCGACATACTCTATCTCTACCTTCCCTACAAGCCCAACGGCCCCGTTGAGGTGAAAGGATTGATGAACAAAGTGAACCGCGTGTGGGTTGTGGGCGACGGCGAGATAATACCATGGAAGGTGTACAACAAGAACTATTGGAGCGATGTGCCCGGAAATCTGTATATCGACGTGCCCGAAAAGGCTCTCGACCCGCAGATAACCGTTGTGGCAGTGTTACTCGACGGCCCAGTGAAGCTATACCGTGGAGTGGGCAAAGTGATAGAAAGCAACTGAAAGACAACAACCAAGACACCGAAAAGCAACAATGAAAACAATAGCAATAGCAGCCGCAATGCTACTTTTTGCCGTGTCGGCAGCTACGGCAAAAAACCATAAGGAATATGCGGCGAAGGGCAACACCACTGTAAAAGTGTTCGACAAAACGAATGTACATTTCGATCCCAACAACCTTGGCAACTACAATACGCCCGACAAAGACGGCATAATACGGCTCGTGAACGGCCGCATCATACTCAAGAAAATCAACATTCCGCACTACGAGCGCAACGTGAAGGTCGACGTGAAAGTGCGCGTAGCATCTAACGGCGACCGTTGGGACAAGTCGGGCTCGTGCTTCGTTCTGCCCCGGCAATCGGCAATAAACCTCATGACAATAGCTCAGGGCAAGGCCAAATTCCCCGAAATCGACTCAACAAAACTCGAAAAACTCATAGGCGTGGTGGCCGGAAAAGACTACAAGCCCACGGTGGAACTGATGCGGTTTATGACTCCTTTCGGCGTGGGACATTATAGTTCAAACACCGACTCGCTTTCGTCGCGCCGCCGCCCGGTCTACATTCCGAAATGGGCCGACCACGTTGAGTGGCAACAGGACGTGACCGACCTTTACAGTCAGCTCGAAGACGAGGCTTATGTGGGCGTGTTCATCGACACATGGACATCGGAAGGCTACACGGCAAGCGTGCAGCTCGATTTCAAGGAAAGCCCCACGACGTGCGACAAGCTCATTCGCCGGCACGTTGAACCGCTTGTCAACACCGTCTACTACATAGGACAAAGCTACCCCGACATCTTCGCCCGCAAACCGCTGAGCACCACATTCACTTTGCCGAAGAATGCCCGCAACGTGCGTCTGAAATACATCGTCACCGGACACGGCGGACATGACGGCGGCGACGAGTTCGTGCCCAAGGAGAACATACTCTCGGTTGACGGCAAGGAAATATATCGTTTCACGCCATGGCGCGACGACTGCGCCTCGTTCCGACGCTTCAACCCTGCCACGGGAGTGTGGCTCGAAAAGCGCACCGCCGCCTACATAAGCGACAACGGATATGCCGAAAAAGAAGTGGAAGAGCCAGTTGCATCGTCTGATTTCTCTCGTTCAAACTGGTGTCCGGGCAGCGATGTAGTGCCCGAAGAGGTTGCCCTAGGCGACATCTCTGCAGGAAGACACACCTTTACGGTGGACATTCCGAAGGCACAACCCATAAATGGCGACGAAATGAACCATTGGCTTGTTTCGGCCTACCTCGTGTGGGACGAGTAAGACAATTCTCCACACAATACGAAAGACACCAGCAAGCACTACAAAAACAAAGCCGCGCCTGAGCACATTGTGCCAAGGCGCGGCTTTGTTTTTGCATTATCGTGTGAGCGAGAATTTCAGGCTCAACCCGAAGTCTTGCGTGGTTGTGGGATAGCTGCTGCTCGACAGAAGCGGAGTGTTGGTCTGACGGTCGTAATAGAAGCTCATCGTGAGCAAACGCGAGAGCGTATAGTCGGCCGAGAACGAGAGCTTGAATGCCGTGTTGCCACTGTTGGCCGAGCTGGTCATCGTGGCTATGTCGCGGCTGATTGAAGCCTGCTTGCGCAGACTGAGGTCGAGACGCAGCTTCAAATCGGTGTTCACTCCACCACGGCGTGTGTTCTTTTGCGACGACTGGGTGTTCTTCTGCGACTGCTGACTGTCATTGCCCGAACCCTTCTTCTTGGTCTTCACAGCACGGTGGTTGCGCCCTCCGAACAGGTTGAAGTTGCTTATCGTGTAGCCAGCACCCAACACCCAGTCGTGGCTCGACGACTCGTTAATCTGCACACTCGTCATGCTCAGATTGAGCACACGCGTTGATCGGTATTCAAGTTTCACCGTCATGTTGTTCTGCAAAGTAACGTCAACACCCAAAAGCGGCGAGAACGACTCGTTGAGACTAACCGTCGAGACATTGTACATGGAGTTGGGTATTGGGTTGCCCGACGTTGCATCGTTGATGAATCCAAGCCCGTTCATATATTCCATAAACGTGCTGTAAGAGCTGTAAGACCCTACTGCATATATGCTCTTGTAGGAATGGTTGATGTTTACGCTCTTGAATACGTCGCGGAACCACGGCAGTTGCGACAAACCGCTGTAACGCACCGACCAGTTGGGCAGCAGATGTGCGAGCGAGGGGAACAGTGACAGCGAGCCCGACCCCATGCTTGTGTAGGCCGCAAGGAACGCGGGCACCATCACATCGCTGCTGTATTTGTTCACACCGCCGTTCTTGGCGTCGAACGTCTTGCCTGCAAACGTGGTGCCTTCGGGATATACCGAACCGGCATACTGTGCCTCAACGCGCTCGCGATAGCTGTCGAGCGACTTGCAGAAATGCTCGAATGTGGGCGAATGGAAGCCGTTTGACGCGTTGCCCGCCCCCTCAAACGCGCTTCCGAGCGATAGTGTTGTCATCGTGAACGTACCACTCTGCGTGGTGGGATTGCCCTGATACATATACTGCACACTGCGTGCCGTGGTTTGGGTGCGGCTCGCGTTGAGGTCGATTTTCAGGTTGCGCACCGGCTCAAGCGTAGCGCGCAGCTGCAGGTCTTCGGTCTTGTTGGTGGTGGCAGGAGTAGCCACCGAGTCGCTCATGAGCAGCCATCCGTTGTCACGCGCCTTTTCTATGTAAGAGTCGCCAATCATGCCGAAGGCGAAATCAAGCCCTGGTGTGAGCACACCCGCGCCGCGCGACTGTCCGAAAGCCTTGCCTATCGTGGGCATAAATCCCGGCAACGACATTGAATACTGGTTGCGATAGCTGAAGTTCAAGTTGCGCACCATCATCAGGACACGCGCCGCCGACTGTGCCGCACGATACCATCCATTCTCCTCCACGGGCTCTTTTGCCGTCACGGTGATTTTAAGTTTGAGCGCAGAGTCCACCTTATTCAATATGCGTATGTTGTTGTCGTCAAGGCGGCGGTATTTCAGATTGAATTTCTTCCCGTCTTCGGTCTTTGCGGCAACGATTATGCGTTTCGACCGTTTACCGTGGTTTATCTTCACAACGGTGTCGGGCATGAGCGTTATCTCCTTCTCAAAACTCTTCTTGTTCTTTGGCAGTTCCTTGCCAAGCTGCGCCTGCGACTTTCCGGCTGCGCCTTTCTTGTCGTCCTTTGTCGCCTGGTTTTTCTTCTGTTGTGCACTTGGCCTTGTGTTGCGCAGCTTTGGAGTGGACGACGATTTCTTGAATTTTTCGTTCACTTTCTTCAAGAACGGCACATGATTGTATAGTTTCTCCATGTTGAACGTGCCGTTGATGTTGAGCTGGCGGTTGTTGGATATAGTGTTGCCAAGCGAAGTACCGTCCTCAAGGTCGGTGCCGCGCAGCCAGTTGTAGGTGGCGTTGTAGCTGGCATCGGCCGTTATCCAGTCGAACACGGGTATGAGGTTGAGCGGCAATTTGTATGACAGTGAGAACGTCTGGTTATAGTCAAGCGGTTCGCCGAAGTGCTTAATGCTTGTCCACACAGAGTCTTTCCATGCCGTATAATTGTCGGGATAGAGGTCTTTGTTTACCGGAGTGTAGGGCTGTTCAATCTCGGCATGCGTGGCACTTTGGAAGTTCATGTGCAGATTCTTGGTCAAGTCCCACCTGAGCGTGAACTCCCTGTTCCACAGGAACTGCGAGCTGAACGTGAGCGGAAGGTTGGTGTCTTCCATGCTTTCCATGTCGCGCTCCTGCAGTTCGTAGTAGTTGCGCGTTATGTCGGTATTGAACCCGATGTTCTGCGGCAGCCAGTTCAGACCAAAACGCTTCAATATGTCAAACCACTTGCTGCGTGACTTTATCTTCCGGAACGGTTCGAACGCCTTGTAGACGGGTGTCCACGAGTAGTTGAGCGAGCCTCTCCAGTTGTCTTCCTTTTCATAGACGGTGGTCTCACCGGTTGTATAGCTGTGGCTATGACTGTAAGAGAACGAGAAGTTGGCTGGGTCGTAAGGCATCGGGTGACGCTTGTTCTGTATGCCGACACGCACGTTTGACAACGAGAAGTTGGTTTGTGTCACCTTCGTCACGGCTATGCTTTCTATTGAGTCGCGCTCATGTTTGCTTCCTGCGGCATCAAGAGCGTCGCTCAACTCCATGTCGGTGTCAAGCGGATTATACTTGGGCGAAGTCTTTTCCTTTGTTATCGAGTAGTAAAGCGGTGCGCTCACCTTGGCCTTGTCGGGGAAGAATTTACCCAGTTCTACGTTTGCCGTGAGACTGTAGTTCTGATAGTCGTCGGTGGAACGCTGCGACACGCCTTCCTCCAGACCGCCGAATCCCGACGAGGTGTAGCGTCCCTGCATATTGATAGATCCCAAGTCGGAGAGCTGCATATTGAGGTTTCCCTGTGCAGCCCAGCCTCCCGAGTTATTGTATTCCTTCAAGCGCAGCTCGTTTACCCACACTTCACCGCTCTTTACATCGCCCGAATTGTTGCGCACACCTATCACCATTGTCTTCACCTCGCCCAATGTCGGGTTGCCCATCACGGTGATTTTGTTCTGCGGTTTGTCGGAGTCGTAGGCAGAATAGGCACGGTTGTATGACGCAAGCCCCTCGGCCTTGGCCTTGTTGCGGGCCTTCTTGAGAGCCGTGAATACGGTAAGCGGCACATCGAGCATGTTGTCGGTGGGCCACACAGCTTCGCAGTCAGAGCGCGAATATTTATTGTAGTCGCTCTTGTTAGGGGTTATCTTCAGCGGTATTTCATACTCGTAGTAATTGCTCTTGTAGTCGCTTCCGAGACGGATGAACACCGCGAGCTGGTCGTCTTGCAGGTTGGTGGCGTTGGGTTCGAGTACATTTGCATGCACAAACATCTGCATACGCTTGTACTGGCGCAAATCCACCGTAGTGTTTTTGTAGACAGCTTTCGACTCGCCCGTGCCGAGATTGGTGAGCGTCATGGCCAAAGCCTGCTCGTTGTTCTCCACGAGTTGCGGCTGGGTGGGGTCTTGTCCGCGCTGTATTCCGGGCGGAAGCACATAGTTGACGGGGGTCTTGTCGTTGTTTTCCTCGATGCTCACGGCACTCACCGAAATCTTTCCCGACTGCGAAGCCGAGTTGTCGAGGTTCTGTTCATACACCCGCCACTCGCCGCGCACGAGGTCGAGCGTGGCAAAACGCAACACTATGGGGTGGCTGAATCCCGTGAGGAACATGCGCATGAAGCGTATGCTCGTGAAATCGCTTATAGAGCCCACCTTGCGTTCATACTCGTCGAGCGGTATGCGGAACTGATACCACGTGGCCTCCTCGGTCTTGTTGTTGCGCAGTTTGGGGCGTGTCACGCGTTTGTCAACGATGTAGTTGCGCCCCACTTCAAGGTCTTCGGGGCGTATGGATATGCGATACTGGAAATATTTCTCATACTCGTTGAGCGTGTAGTCCTGGTTGATGTCCTCCACATCGGGCGTGCTCTTGTATGAAGTGTCGTAGCCCTCGGTGCGCGAGTCGTTGTCGGGCGAGTTGCCCTGAGGGTTGTTTATGTATTTGTAGCGGCGCAGAATCGAGGCCTGCTCGCGGTCGTAGTCGGTTCCGCGGAAGTAATGATAGTCGTCGGCGGCAGGGTCGGCCCAGATGGAATCCCACACAGCCGGGCTCACTTTGCCCTGCACTGCCGTGAGAAAGTCTTGGTAAGACTCGAATTTCTGTTCCTCTTCGTCGTTCAAACCATTCAGTCCCACATCCTGAAGCGCGCGCGAACCCTTCGACGTAGCAAATGCGTAAGTCACCGTGGCTTGGTTTGGAATCTTTCCCCACTGCGTGGTTGTGAAGCTCGACGAACCGTCTACCGGCATGCCGCTTTCATAGAATTTCTTTCCGTCGCGCAGCACATCCTCGCTCAGTTCGCCCAAGTTTATGTAGAAATCGCCTCCGTAATCGTTGGCAACGCCCTGCTCGCGAGTGTAGATGAACGGGTCGAGCATCCAGAATTCTATGTATTCCACGTTGGCCGTCTCGAAATCGTTGGTGTCGAGTTTGCGCATCATTCCTCCCCAGTGCTGCTGCGGGTTGTTTAGAGTTCCGTCGTAATTGAGGTCGGGATTGAAGTTGTAGGGGCCGCGTTCGTTGGGATAATAGGCCAGGTTGAGCACGCTCAATGTGGATGTCGCGCCGTTGTAGCTGCTCTGGTTGCGGTTGGGGAACAGCTGGTTTACATATATTTCGCGCACATAGTGGTTGGAGAGTTGGTCGAGGTCGCTCTTGATGTGTGTCGGTGTGAGCGACGACGACCGCCGGGTGAACAGCGGGTCGATGGTGTACCAGGCCAAGCGCGAGCGGTTGAATCCGCTTTGCAGCGTGGTTTTGTCGCTCGACTCGGAGAACATCGACGGCACGCTCGACAGCACCCACGACGTTGGTGTGCTCACGTCAATGGTGTTCTTGGTGTTCTCGAAGTCGTCGAGATAAGAGGCATTATCCTGAGTTCCGTGGCTTTGTCCGGCTATGAGCTGCGCGAATTCGCCCGAGAACGAGATGCTCGAAGGTTGCGTAAGGTGCAGGAACGGCAGCTTGTCGAGCATATTGGTGAGCCATTGGCTCTCCTTTTTCCAGTTTACGTTGAGTCCCCACAGTGTGTTGTTGAGCGGTTCCGACCCCATTGTCACCTTTGTGGTGAGAGCCTGTTCGGATAGATGCTGTATTGTTCCGCTGAGCTGGAAATTCTTCGAGAAGTCGTATTCCCAGTTCATTCCGAACATTGTCTTGCGCTCCTGCGCATAGTCGGTGTTGCTCTCGAGCGACACATTCACGCTTGTTCCGGCATCGATGATGCTTTGGTTGAGTATGGTAACCTCGCCCCCGCTGTAGTCAACCGAGTAGTCGGAACCTTCGGTGAGGGTGACGCCTCCGGCCGTAACCACCACCGAACCCTGCGGAATGTTATATGCCCCGAGCGAGATAACGTTGGCCGATGTGCCTCGGAACTGGCCCATAAGCACATATTTATCCTTCTCGGCTATTTGCTTCGCCACGGTTTTCGTGGAGTCGTAAAGCTCGGTGAAGGCATATTTCTCGGCCACGTCGGCGGCCACGCCATGGCCAGTGAGATAGTCGCGCATGTATTTTCCGAACGGTTCGGCAACCGGGAAGAACACGCGTCCGTTGCTCACCGTGTAGCCTTCAACATAGTCGAAATAGCCGTTGGAGTGCGCCTTATTGTTGTTGTCGAGCCTGTCGGCACCCAGAAGTTTTATTATTGTCTGGTCTTTCACCTGCGCCTCGGGGATGTAGGTGAGGTAGACACCGGCCGTATCGCTTTGGAATTTCACGTCGAGGCGGAACTTTTCCTTCTCCACCGAAGATGCCAAATAATACACATTCTTCATCATCAGCCCCCAGTTGCCTTGGTGCGGGTTGTTGCTTGTGTTCTTAAGCGACTTCACAAAGAGTGCCTGCGACACGTCGGTTATGTCTGAAGCGAACTCTCCCACTTGGTAGGTCACGCCGCCATAGGTGTATTCGTAGGCCACGGCGAGCACCTGGTCGGTTTGCAATGTGGTTTTGAGCGACACATAACCGAGTGCCGTGTTGACAGTGTATTCCGACGAGTTGAGAAGGCGTGCCTTCTCGAGTTTCTCGTAGTCGGAGCCGCCCACAAACCCCGAGATGCCGTCGAGCACGGTCGTGGTTTCGTTTATGTCGCGCGCGGTGGCATACTGGTTCACCATTGCCGCATACTCCGAGTTGGCGGCATTGGCCGGCACTTGCTGACCGGTGACGCTCCAAATGGGGTTCGACACGCGTGTGTTTTCGCCCAAGTCGGTGAGTGCAACGATGTTGCGGGTGTTTGATGTCGTTCCCGTTTTGTTTGTAACCCAAATCTCCACACGGCTTATCTTTATGCCAGTGGTGAGGTTGGGCAGGGTTTTCATGGCCGCGTCATACTTGTCTTTGAAGTATTGCGAGAGAAAGAAATGGCGGTTTTCCTCGTAGTTTGCGGCATCGATTTCGAATGGGGTAAACTGTTTTCCGCCTTTCGACGACACGCTTTTCGTTGTGGATTTCTTCTGCGATGCCACCAACTGCAATTTAAGTTTGCCGAACTGCAGGTCGGTGCGCAGACCGAAGAGCGACGATGCGCCCTTAACGAGCGACGAGTTGGAGGGGAACGACACGTTGCCTGCCTCGATGAGTTTCACTATCTCGTCTTCTTTGCCGTCATATTTGAGCTTAAGGTTCTGCGAGTCGAAGTCGAAAGTGGCATCGGTGTTGTAGTTGAGGTTCATGTTCACCTTGTCGCCCACGCGTCCGTTTACGCTGAGGTTAATCTTCTCGTCGAAGTCCATGGTCGTTGTTTTGCGGTTGCGTATGGGCAGCGACGGGTTGTCAATGTTCTTCATCGTTGCGCCGAATTTTAGTTCGGCGGTTCCCTGCGTCTTTATGCGCACGCCCCCGGGGCCGAATATCTTTTCGGCGGGGCCGAGGTCGAAGTGCATGTCAGAGAAGTCGAACTTCTCCTTTCCCTTTGCCTGATAGATTTCATCGTTCTTGTCGCGGAAATACTTCTGCATGGCCTTGCGCTCGCTCCACTTTCTATACTCCTCGGGAGTCATCATTATCGGGGCGTTTATGTAGGAGTCGCTTATTTTCGAGCCCACTATGTAGCGGTCGAGCGAGTCGTTGTACACCACGTCCTGTTTCAAGTTGTCGGGGCGGCGCAGGTCGGCTGCGCCCTGGTCGAGGTCGTCGAAAGTCACGGGCATGGTGCGCTGTATTTTCCAACGTGGATGCAGCAGCGAGTCGGGTATGGTGTCGTCGTCGGCCAGCAGCGGTTGCGCCTTTATGGCCAGAGTGTCACGCGGTGAGGCTGCCGGGGCGTTGCCGGGGCGTGCCGACGCACCGGCCGCGCCGCGTTGCCGTTGTGTGGCGCGTGTGCGGTTGTCCTGCGGGCGCGGCAAAGTGAGCGCATAACCTGCCATGGTAGCGACTATGAGCAACACTGCGGTGAGGCGCATGTGCCGCAACAGGGCTGCGGCCCGGCGCAGGATGAGGGTTGTTATGTTGTGTTTGTTGAGTGAATTCATCAATGGTTTGTTGCTTCAGGGCGGCACACCGTGCCGAAGTCCCGTCGGTCGTTGGTTTTCTTTGTGTAAAAGAAGGGCTGTGCCCCGACATTCTATTTTATCTGTTTCAGGGCGAGTTTCACCACCTGCTCAACATGTAGTGTGGGTTGTTCCTGCAGAATAGCGGTAACCACCTTTGCCGATGGAGCCGGCGAGAAGCCGAGCATGGTGAGTGCCGACACGGCCTCGTCGCGCACGCTGGCATCCACTCCGGCGTCGGCCGCAGTTCCGGCGGGCAGTTCTGTGGCCACGCCCGAGGTCACAATCTTGTCCTTCAAGTCGACAATGAGCCTTTGGGCAGTCTTCAATCCGATGCCTTTCACGCTCTTCAGAAGCTTCTCGTTGCCGGTGGAAATGGCGTTGCAAAGCTCTGCCGGAGTGGCGGCCGAGAGTATCATGCGTGCCGAATTGGCTCCCACTCCCGACACCGAGATGAGCAAACGGTAGAGCTCGCGCTCTTGCTTGGTAGCAAAACCGTAGAATGTGTAGGAGTCGTCGCGACCTCCTGTCACAAGCGACTCGTGCACATAGAGTTTGGCTTCTTTCTTGCCTTGAATGAAGGTGTAGGTGTTGAGCGATATGTTGAGTGCGTAGCCCACGCCGTAGGCTTCTATCACCGCGAGGGCGGGAGTGAGTTCGGCAAGCTCGCCTTTTATGTAGTCAATCATCTTTCAAGTTGTTATTCAGTGCCGTGCGGCGCATGGTTGTCGCATTGCCGCAAACGGTCAGCGCACGCACATATAATATATTATTAACGAGCGAAGCCTTGCTTTATTGTGTGGGGGCATCATTTTATGCCGCAAAAAAGGCTTCAATGCTGGCGTGCAGCATATGGTGCACGCATGCAAGGCATATGCAACACACGCGTGCAGCACATGATGCACGCGGCGGCGAAGCCCCGACTGACTACTACCGAAACGTAGGTAAAATGGCCGAATAGGCTTAAAAACACAAGCAAGAAAGGCGTTTAACCCACAATTTTCAGTAAATTTGCAGTCGCAACGGCATTTGCGAAAACCGCCGCAAGCAATTGCAAGTGACGGTAAAGGAATAACCTGGAGACGACAACAACCAATAAAACGACAATAGAAAATGAAGAAAATCAGAGCAGCCGTAGTGGGTTACGGCAACATCGGACGCTACACGGTGCAGGCACTCGAGGCCGCACCCGATTTCGAAATTGCTGGAATTGTGCGCCGCAACGGCGCGGCAGACAAGCCGGCAGAGCTTGCCGAATATGAAGTGGTGAAGGACATTACCGAGCTCGACAACGTGGATGTAGCAATACTGGCCACTCCCACACGTTCGTGCGAGGAGTATGCCAAGCGCATACTGCCCTTGGGCATCAACACAGTGGATAGTTTCGACATTCACACCTCGATACTCGACTACCGCGCCACGCTCATGCCCGTATGCAAGGAGCACAATGCTGTGGCAGTGATAGCAGCTGGATGGGACCCGGGCAGCGACTCGATAGTGCGCACTCTCATGCAGAGCCTCGCGCCGAAGGGACTGAGCTACACCAATTTCGGTCCGGGCATGTCGATGGGCCACAGCGTATGCGTGCGTTCGAAAGAGGGCGTGCGCAACGCGCTTTCGATGACAATACCCAAGGGCGAAGGTCTGCACCGCCGCATGGTGTATGTTGAACTCGAGCCGGGGGCCAACCTTGAAGAGGTGACAAAGGCCATTAAAGCCGACCCGTATTTTGCCAATGACGAGACACATGTGTTTGAAGTGGAGTCGGTGGACGACGTGCGCGACATGGGACACGGCGTTAACCTCGTGCGCAAGGGCGTGAGCGGCACAACGCAAAACCAGCGCATGGAGTTCAACATGAGCATAAACAACCCGGCACTCACTGGCCAGGTGCTCGTAAATGTGGCACGCGCCTCGATGCGCCAGCAGCCCGGATGCTACACAATGGTTGAAATTCCGGTTATCGATATGCTCGCTGGCAACCGCGAAGAACTCATCTCACATCTCGTGTAACGGCCCACAAGCCACACGAGTGCACCTACTCCACCGGGCCGTCAACAGTCATTCAATGCTGCTGACGGCCCGGTTTTTATTGTTCTCAAATCGCACCAAGTTGTTTTTTTATCGTCACTTTAACCTATTCCAACCGGGAAATGTTTCACGAAAGTCGCAAATTATTCGTAATTTTGCAATTGCCAAAACCTACCTATAAAAACATTTTCAAACAAAACAAACCTACAAAAATGCAACAATCCACAAAACTCATACTGCCCATAGCAGCTCTCTCGTGCTGCGCAGCAACCGTGCAGGCGCAACAAAAAGCCGCGCAGGCACACCCTAACATTGTCTACATAATGTGCGATGACCACGCATTCCAGTGCATAAGCGCATACGGCGGCCCGATAGGAAGGCTCGCCCCTACCCCAAACATCGACCGTTTGGCACAACGCGGAATGCGGTTCGACCGGGCATTCGTTGAAAACTCACTGTCAACACCGTCACGCGCTTGCCTCATAACCGGCCTTTACAGCAATCAGAACGGGCAGCGACAGCTTGCCGAGGGCGTAGACACCACACGCACTTTCTTCACCGAACTGCTGCAACAGGCTGGCTATCAGACTGCCGTGGTGGGCAAATGGCACATGGGATGCAATCCGAAGGGATTCGACTACTATCATGTGTACAACGACCAGGGACAATACTGGAACCCGCAGTACCGCGGTTCGGACACGGGCAACAAATACATCGTAGAGGAAGGCTACTCCACCGACCTCACCACCGACCATGCCCTCGACTTCATAGAGCACCGCGACCCCAACAAACCGTTCTGCCTCATGCTGCACCATAAGGCTCCGCACCGAAACTGGCAGGCCAACTTGAAATACTTGGGAATGTATGACAACGTGGAATTTCCGCAGCCCGAAACGTTCTACGACGACTATGCCACACGCGGTTCGGCAGTGCGCACACAGAAGATGAGCGTAACAAAGGACATGCGTTGGGAGCAGGATTTCAAGGTGCCAGAGATGCTCGACACCACAAATGCCGACAGTTGGGACTCATATCTGAGTCTGATGGGCGAAATAAACCGCATGACCCCGGCACAGCGCAACGCATGGGGCAAGTATTATTTCCCGCGAAACAGAAAGCTGCTCGAAGCCAACCTCACCGGCAAGGAGCTTGACAACTGGAAATACCAAAGCTACATACGCGACTACATGAGCGTCATTGCCAGCGTTGACGAGAGCGTGGGACGCGTGCTCGACTACCTCGACCGCAACGGACTCACCGACAACACAATCATAGTCTACACCTCCGACCAGGGCTTCTACATGGGCGAACACGGGTGGTTTGACAAGCGTTTCATGTATGAGGAGTCGCTGCGCACGCCGCTCATCATCTCCTATCCCGGACACACAAAGCCTGGTTCGGTGTGCACAAAGCTCGTGCAGAACATCGACTACGCTCCCACATTCCTCGACCTCGCAGGCATCAAGAAACCAAGCGAGATGCCCGGACGCTCGCTCGTGCCCGTATTCGACAACGGCGACAACGTGAAGAACTGGCGCACAAGCATCTACTACCACTACTACGACTACCCCACCTACCACATGGTGCGCAAACACGACGGAGTGCGCACCGACCGTTACAAGCTGATACACTTCTACGGCAAGGGCGGAACAGACGCCATTCAGGAAAACAAATACCAGCGTCAGCCGGGAACACGCGAATATCGCGGAGCAAAATATCTCGAGTCGCTCGGCTATTTCGAGCCCAAGGATTCGGAAATAAACTACACCGAGCTGTATGACTTGCAGTCAGACCCGCACGAACTCAACAACATCTTCGGCAAACCGGGCTATGAGAAGATTACCAAACAGCTGCAACGCGAACTTGATAAATACCGCAAGAGCCTCAACATCGACGAATACTAAAATGCGGTAAGCACTGCAATACCCTTCAACTGTCAGCAAAACAATGACATAAGTGGCCGATTTGCGTGCGAAACAATATTTACCCGACAGCGGTTGCAGACTTTTCTGCAGCCGCTGTCTTCGTTTGCCGCAGAGCCTACATACCGCACCTAGGCCCGCCAAAGCAATGAAATAAAACGTGTATTTATCTTGTATGTTACACCGATTTTGTGTAAGTTTGCACCCATATAAAACATTTTAGGCAAAATGACTTATACTATAGAAAAGGTAACGACGCTCATCGGGGCGCACCGTTACGGCACAGCCGATGCCAACATCGGGTTTCTGCTCACCGACAGCCGCTCTTTGTGCTTCGCCGAAGAAACCCTGTTCTTTGCCCTGAAATCGGGGCGCAACGACGGTCACCGCTATATATTCGACCTCTACCGGCGCGGAGTGCGCAACTTTGTAGTGGAGGATGTCCCGGCCGACTACGGCACAGCATACGCCGACGCCAACTTCCTGAAAGTGGCCGACACGCTTGTAGCACTGCAAAGACTGGCCGAACGCCACCGCGACGAGTTTGACATTCCCATCGTTGGAATAACCGGCAGCAACGGCAAGACAATAGTGAAGGAATGGCTCTACCAGCTACTCTCGCCCGAAATGACAGTCACACGTTCGCCGCGAAGCTACAACTCGCAGATAGGCGTGCCGCTGTCGGTGTGGCTTCTCAACGAGCAAAGCGAGGTGGGAGTGTTCGAAGCTGGCATTTCAGAGCCCGGAGAGATGCTCGCACTGCGCGACATCATACAGCCAACAACCGCAGTCCTGACGTTCGTGGGCGATGCTCACCAGAAAAATTTCAGTTCGCTCGAAGAGAAATGCCGCGAAAAAGTGATACTGTTTCACGATGCCAAGACCATTGTCTACTGCAAAGACGACGACGTGGTGGAGCAAGTGGTGGCGTCATCCGACTATCGCGGCGAGAAGCTCTGCTGGTCGATGAAAGACAACACAGTGCCGTTCTTCGTGGAAAGCGTGGAAAAAGACGGGCTCTGCTCAACCATACATTATATATACAACGGCGTGAAAGGATCATACAAAATACCTTTCATCGACGACGCATCGGTGCGCAACTCAGCCACAACAGCCGTGGTGGCATTGCATCTTGGCCTTAAGCGCGATATGCTCGCAAACCGCATGCACTCTCTCGAGCAGGTGGCTATGCGCCTAGAAGTGAAAGAAGGACAGCACGGATGCACTCTCATCAACGACTCCTACAACTCCGACATCAACTCACTCGACATCGCCCTCGACTTCATGAACCGCCGGCCCGACCACAAGGGACGCAAACGCACGCTCATTCTGAGCGACATCTACCAGACGGGCGAACCTCTCGAAACACTCTACAACGAGGTGTCAAACCTCGCATTGCAGCGCGGCGTGCAGAAAATAATAGGCATCGGGCCGCAGATTATGGCACATGCCGACCTCATACGACTGCCTGAAAAGTTCTTCTTCCACGACGTCACGTCGTTCATACACAGTGAAGTGTTCAAGTCACTGCGCGATGAAGTGATTCTCATCAAGGGGGCGCGACGCTTCGGTTTCGACAACATCACCGAACTGCTGGTGCAGAAAGTGCACGAGACAATACTCGAGGTGAACCTCTCCAACGTAGTGAAAAACCTCAACCACTACCGCTCTTTCATGCGCCCGGAAACCAAACTCGTGTGCATGATAAAGGCCGACGCCTACGGGGCAGGCAGCGTGGAGATTGCCAAGACACTGCAAGACCACCGCGTTGACTACCTCGCCGTGGCCGTAGCCGACGAGGGCGTGACGCTGAGAAAGAACGGAATAACGTCGAACATTATGATTATGAACCCCGAAATGACGGCGTTCAAGACCATGTTCGACTACGAACTGGAACCGGAAATCTACTCGTTCAGACTTCTTGATGCTCTCGTGCGCGAGGCACAGAAGGAAGGCATCAACAATTTCCCTGTGCACATAAAGCTCGACACAGGCATGCACCGGCTTGGCTTCGACCCCGAACACGACATCGACGAACTCATATCGCGCCTGCAACAACAGTCGGCAATAATCCCGCGCTCGGTGTTCTCGCATTTCGTGGGAAGCGATTCCGACAGTTTCGACGGCTTCTCCGAACATCAGTTCAAGCTCTTCGACAAAGCAAGCAGCAAGTTGTGCGCCGCATTTCCCCACAAGATTCTGCGCCACATCGACAATTCTGCAGGCATAGAACACTTCCCCGAAAGGCAGCTCGACATGTGCCGTCTCGGACTTGGACTTTATGGTTACGACCCGCGCGACAACTCGATGATAAACAACGTGAGCACACTGATGACCACAATACTGCAAATGCGCGAAGTGAAAGCAGGCGAAACCGTGGGCTACAGCCGCAATGGCACGATAGAACACGACTCGGTTATCGCCGCAATACCTATCGGATATGCCGACGGACTCAACCGACATCTCGGCAACAGACATTGCTATTGTCTGGTGAACGGCAAGAAAGCCTACTATGTGGGCAACATCTGCATGGATGTGGCAATGATTGATGTCACCGGAATTGACTGCAAAGAGGGCGACAGGGTTGAGATTTTCGGTGAGCAACTGCCGGTTACTGTGTTGTCGGACACGCTCAACACCATACCCTACGAGGTGCTCACCGGTATCAGCAACCGCGTGAAACGCATCTACTACCAAGACTGAAAACCACGCAGACACATAAAAAACGAAAAGGACTCCAATAGGCTATCGGCCACATTGGAGTCCTTTTTGTTGTTTATATATGTGCTATTACGGCACCGATTTACACATAAGTTTCGAGGAATTTGAGCGTTCCGTCCACCTTAAGAGTTTCGGTTGTTGCTGGAACAAGCAAGCTCTCGCCTGCACGCAACGTTGTGGTATTGCCCTCGTTGTCAGTGAGTGTAGCCTCACCTTTAAGTCCGATGAGGATAACAAAGCTGTCGAGTTCGGAATAATCGAGCGTCATTGGCTCGTCAAGGTCATACACGGCGGTGCTGAAATAAGGGCACTGCACAAGCGACACCCCACGGTTCTTTGCCGGAATGTAGTCTGTGCGGTAGTCGTTTTCAACCGTATAGTTGATGCTCTCGGCAGCTTCTTTGGTGTGGAGCTGGCGGTAGTTGCCGTCCTTATCCTTGCGTTTGAAGTCGTATATACGGTAGGTCACGTCACTTGTCTGCTGTATTTCGGCGAGGAAACACCCCGTGCCTATGGCATGTATGCGGCCTGCAGGAAGGAAGAAGCAGTCGCCTTCTTTCACGTTGTAGCGTGCAATGGCATCGCAGATAGTGTCGTTTTCCACCATTCCGGCATACTCTTCGGGAGTGATTTCCTTCTTGAGTCCGCACAAAAGGGTGGCATCCTTATCTGAATCCATGAGATACCACATCTCGGTTTTGCCACGTTCCTTGCCCTGACGGTGTGCTATCTCGTCAGTGGGATGCACCTGTATCGACAAGTCCTGGCGCGCATCTATAAACTTAATGAGCAGCGGAAACTCGTCGCCGAAACGCTTGTAGTTGTCCTCACCCACGAGTTTTCCTTTCAGTTCAGCCACCAGTTCGTTGAGTTTCTTGCCCTCATACTCACCGTCACTCACCACAGTTTCGTTGCCGGGAACGCCTGATATTTCCCAACTTTCGCCCACATTGTCCTGTTTCACGTCAAGTTTCTTGAACGGAATGATTTTGTCGCCGCCCCAAATGGTCGACTTCAATAGTGCGTTGAATTTTAATGGTTTCATAATCTATATTTTTGTTGGTAATGTTTCTTTACATTTTCTGCATGGGCCACCTGCATTTCCATGTGCCAAGGTTACCCGACAGCAGTGCACCGCAGACTTGCTGCGTTGTCAATTCTCCTCCCAAAACTGCGGAGTGAAGATTACAAGCACGCTGAAAATCTCTAGACGTCCGATGAGCATAAGCACCGAACACATCCATTTAGCGGCATCGGGAAGAACGCTCCACGACATCGTTGGACCTATTTCAAGCCCTAGTGTCGGCCCCACATTGCCCAAACTGCTCAACGTTATGGTTATGGCGTTGGTGTTGTCGATGCCCATTGCAATCATCGAGAACGAGCAAATGAGGCTCAACATAAGGTAAACAGTGAGGAAGGCAAGCAGAGTTACGCGTTTGGACGACGGCACATTCACGCCGTCAACCTTCAAAGGCAGCACCGCATTGGGATGCAGTATCTGGCGGAACTCGTTCTTTACGGTCTTCAGCAGCATCACGCCGCGCACGCACTTAAAGCCTCCGCTCGTTGAACCCGAGCACGCCCCGAAGAACATGCACACCGCCAACACCACCCAAGTGACGTGCGGCCATTGTCCGGCATCGTCGCAAACGAGGCCGGTAGTGGTTATGAACGACACCACATGAAACACCCCGCAACGGAAAGCACGTTCCAATCCGTAGCCGTTGCGCGCCATAAGTTCCACCATAAGGAATATCGTACCGATGGCAACAAGAAAGAAATAGAACTTGAACTCGGCGCTTCCGAATAGAGCGCGGAACCTCAGACGCGACACAGAAACGTAGAGCAGAGTGAAATTAACGCCAGATACAAACGCGAAGAACGTGAGTATATACTGTATCGAAGGGCTAAGTCCGATGCAGGAGTTTACCGTTGCGAAGCCACCAGTGGCTGCCGTGGTCATGCTATAGTTTACACTGTCGAACACATTCATGCCCGCAAGCCACAAAGCAGCTATGCAAAGTGCCGTAATCACGAGGTAAACCACCCACAACCACTTGGCATTGGTGCTCAAACGAGGGTGCAGTTTTGTCTTTATCGGGCCGGTTGCTTCGGCCGCGAACACCTTTACCGAACCGCCTACAAGCGACGGCAACAGTGCAATGGTGAAGAACACGATGCCCAATCCGCCTATCCATTGCATGAGCGAACGCCAGAAAAGCAGTCCATGCGGCAGCGATTCCACATCGTCAATGACGCTCGCCCCGGTAGTGGTGAAGCCCGACATCGTTTCGAAGAAGGCATCGGTGAACGACGTAAGGTAGCCGCTTACCACAAACGGCAGCGTGCCGAGCAGCGAGAACACCACCCATGAGAGCGTAACCACGAGGTAGGCGTCGCGGCGCGAGAGCGTGTTGTCGCAGCCACGCCCCATAAACCGCATGAGAAAACCGCACATCGCGGTGACGGCTACGGCGCATCCGAAGGCGAGAGTGTCGTCTTCACGGTAGGCAACTGCCATTACTAGGCACACCACCATGAGCGCAGTCTCGATGAAGAGCAGCGAACCTATGATTTTATATATCAGTTTCAGGTTTATCATAGAAACATCTTCTCAACCTTCTTCATATTCAGTCCGTGGCAGAACACCATGACCGAGTCGCCCGCCTTTATCTGCGTATTACCCGAAACAAGCATTCCCTTGCCGTCGCGCACAAGTCCGCCGATGGTCATTCCCTGCGGAAGTCCGAGCTCCTTAACCTGCCGTCGCGTTACTTTCGAGCCTTCGGTGGGAATGAATTCGGCCACGTCGGCATTGGCAGTCATCAAAAACCGCACATTATGCACGTTTGCATCGAGCATCATCTGGTAGATATGGCTCGCGGCGATAGACTTCTTGTTGATTATCGTACCTATGTCTAGACTCTCAGCCATGCTCACATAGTCGATGTTCTCAACCATTGCCACAGTCTTTCTCACGCCCATGCGCTTGGCAGTAAGGCATGCCAGTATATTGGTTTCGGCATTGCCGGTGAGAGCGACAAACGCCTGAGTGTTCTTTATGCCCTCTTCCACGAGCAAGGCAGTGTCGCGTCCGTCGCCGTTTATCACGAGAGCGTCCTTGTCTTCGAGCAAAGTATTGAGGCGTTCACAACGTTGTTCGTCGCTTTCTATAATCTTCACGCCCATATATCCGGGCATGGTTTTCACAGTGCGCACGGCAGTAGCACCACCGCCCATAATCATAACGTTCTTCACATCGACGTAGTGTTCCTTGCCAACTATCTTTCTTACATAGGGAATGAACTGCCGTGTGGTCATGAAATAAGCCATGTCGTAGAGCTTGAGCTGGTCGTTTCCGCCCGGGATTATGGTGTCGCTGCCGCGTTTTATGGCCACAATATGATAAGGATCATCAGGTCCGCAGAGTTGGCGCAACGGTTGGTTGAGTATCTCGCACGTCTCCCTCAGCTTTATGGCAAGCATCACGAGCGCACCGTCGTGCACGTCCCACCGTTGCCTCACCCACGACATTTTCAATCCGTTGTTTATGTCTTTGGCCGCGAGCATCTCCGGATAGATTATCGAACTTATGCCGAGGTTGGCGAAAAAGTCGCGCAATTCGGGTTCAATATATTCGGCATTGTCTATCTTCGACACCGTTTTCTTTGCGCCGAGAGCCTTTGCCAGCACGCAGGCGGTCATGTTTTGGTTTTCGTCGGGAGTAACGGCTATGAAGAGATCGGCATGTTCCACGCCTGCATTTTTAAGACTTTTCACGCTTGTGGGCGATGCCTCCATGGTGAGAAGATCGAAATCTGCGCCTATGCCGGCAAGCCTTTCGTCGTCGGTATCGATTACGGTTATGTCCTCATGGTCGCGTGCAAGCAGCCGAGCGAGGTGTGTTCCAATGGCGTATGCGCCTGCGATGACTATCTTCATGGTTGTTTTTCTTGTAGGCCGCGAGCCACACATTCCTTTACAGTGTGTTTTATCGACTCGGTGTCGATGCCCGCTATGCGGTGCAATTCGTCCACTGTGCCGTGCTCAATAAAGCGGTCGGGCAGCCCCATTCTCACTATTTCGGTGGCGCAGCGGTGGTCGCTCATCCACTCAAGCACGGCACTCCCCACTCCACCTGCACGCATTCCGTCTTCGATTGTTATAATGCAACCAAACCGCGAAGCCACATCCTGGAGCAAATCTGTGTCAAGTGGCTTTGCGAAACGCAGGTCGTAGTGGGCCACACTTGCCCCGAAGCCTTCGTCGCGGAGTTCAACAATGGCCTTCTGCACATCGTTTCCCACCGGCCCATAGCTCAGCACTGCGATGTCACGGCCGTCAGAAACCATGCGTCCTTTGCCTATTTCCACTTCCTCCAAGGCGCAGTGCCAATCGGTGCGCACGCCCCTTCCACGCGGATAGCGTATCACGAACGTGCCCTTTCCGGGCATTTGTGCCGTGTACATGAGTCTGCGCAGTTCGCATTCGTCCATAGGCGAAGCGAGTGTAATATTGGGCACGGGACGCAGCGAAGCGATGTCGAACACGCCATGATGCGTAGGTCCGTCTTCGCCCACGAGTCCGGCGCGGTCAAGGCAGAACACCACCGGCAGATTGAGAATGGCTGCATCGTGAATGATGTTGTCGTAGGCGCGCTGTGCGAATGCACTGTATATGTTGCAGAACGGCACGAGTCCGTCCTTTGCCATGCCGCATGCGAACGTTGCAGCATGCCCTTCGGCAATGCCAACGTCAAACACCCGGTCGGGCATGGCCTTCATCATGATGTTCATAGAGCACCCCGTTGGCATGGCGGGAGTAACCCCCACGATGCGGTTGTTGGCCTGGGCGAGCTCGAGCAGAGTGTTGCCGAACACGTCCTGATATTTAGGCGGCATGCCGGTGGTGTCGCATTTCACGCGCTCACCAGTCTCCGGGTCGAACTTTCCGGGTGCATGCCAAATGGTAGCCTCATTCTCGGCAGGCTTGTAGCCCTTGCCCTTCACGGTGTGCAGATGCAGCAGTTTCGGGCCGCGCATGTCTTTGAGCTGACGCAATATGCGCACCATCTCGGTCACGTTGTTGCCGTCGAACGGACCGAAATAGCGTATGTTCATGCCCTCGAAGATGTTCTGCTGATGACTTATAACCGATTTCAGTGCATTGTTAAGGCGTATGATGCCCTTGCGCCTGTCCTCGTTGAGATAGCCTTTAGAATGCAACCACTGCGAAGCCTTGAAGCGCAGGCGGTTGTAGGTGGCGTTGGTGTCGAGGTTGAGCAGATATTTCTCCATGCCACCCACGGCACGGTCGATGCTCATATCATTGTCGTTGAGGATGATGAGCAGGTCGTTGGGCGACGACGACGCGTTGTTGATGCCCTCGAATGCGAGCCCTCCGCTCATAGCCCCGTCGCCTATTACGGCCACCACATGGCGGTCGTCATGTCCCGTTTTGCGTGCGGCCACGGCCATGCCGAGTGCTGCCGAGATGGAGTTGGAGGCGTGTCCGCAGGTGAATGTGTCATATTCGCTTTCCTGAGGGCTCGGAAACGGGCGCACGCCATGCAGCTTGCGGTTGGTGCAGAAGTTGTCGCCGCGCCCCGTGAGTATCTTGTGCCCGTAGGCCTGATGCCCCACATCCCACACGATGCGGTCGTAGGGGGTGTCGAAAACATAGTGCAGAGCCACCGTGAGCTCCACCACTCCGAGCGACGAGGCGAGGTGTCCGGGGTTCACCGACAGTTCTTCCACGATGTCGCGGCGCAGTTCGTCGCACACTTCGGGCAGTTGCTCCACGCCGAGCTTGCGCAGGTCGTCGGGATATTTAATGGTTGACAGAAGTCCTAACTTATCTTTGTTCATCACTGTATTATGCGAATATTGAAATGGGCCGGCATTTGCAAAGCACGCTTTGGCAGTCCGGCCGCATACAATATATTATGCAAAGATAGTGTAAAAGGGCGAATTTGCAAAACAAAATTCTCCAATTTTGCCTTTCTGTGGCAGCCTATGCCGCCACGCCGGCACATGTTTCCCGGCGTGCAATTGCACCGCATCGATTCTCGGGAAACCGGCATCGGCAACGGCAGTGCGGTTTCACCGCATTGCCGTCATTTGTTGTCGCTGTAATATTTCAGTCCGCCGCGCATTGTCTTTATGAGTGCTTTCGACGAGTAGGTGGCACCGCTCACGGCATCTACCTGCATTTTCTGCGCCTCGTCCACGCTCTTGCCCACAAATTTCTGCAGCAGTTTTTCGGCGCGGTCAAACACGCTTGGTGTCTCCTGGTTGGGCAGAGCCTCAACGTTTGTTATCTTGCCGTTGGTGAGATATATCTTCAATGGGGTGGCACTGGCATAACCTCTCACTCCCTTCACCACATGGGTTGTGTTCACAATCACCGTGTTGCCTTTCTTTGTAATGGCCTTCTTGGCGGGCTTGCCGCTTGTGGTTACAACGGCGAGAAGCACTGCTGCCGCCACGGCAAGCGTTTTGAAAATAGGATTGTTCATCTTCATCTTGTTT
This sequence comes from Dysosmobacter segnis, assembly GCA_963602915.1. Classification (GTDB taxonomy): domain Bacteria; phylum Bacteroidota; class Bacteroidia; order Bacteroidales; family Bacteroidaceae; genus Prevotella. The sequence continues at coordinate 49,353 of CAVCLB010000005.1, forward strand.
AAAATTCGCGTCGGCAAAGTTACTAAAAAACGCGGTTGCCGGAAAACGCGGTTGCCTAAATAATGCAAAATCGCGTTTCCCGGCATTGCGAAAGCCGTATTATGCGCAGCCGTCAGACTGCTATGCGGCAAAGACGAACGTGCGTATGAGCCAGTAGCACAGTATGCCTGCGATGTAGCCCACAAACGCCAGCCATGTGATGTGCTTCATATACCACCCGAAGGTGATTTTCTCCAAGCCCATCACCACCACGCCTGCCGCGCTACCAATGATGAGCATCGATCCGCCCACACCTGCACAGTAGGCAAGGAGCTGCCAGAACACGCCGTCAACAGCCATGTCGCCCACCGCCTCAACGGGATACATGCCCATGCATCCGGCCACGAGCGGCACGTTGTCAACTATACTCGACAGCACGCCGATGATGCCCGTAACGATGTAGTGGTTGCCGTTGAAAGCCACATTGAGGCCCTTGCCCATTGCAGTGAGCACTCCCACCTCGGCCAAACACGATACGGCCATGAGAATGCCAAGGAAGAAAAGTATGGTGCTCATGTCTACACGCGAGAGCAGTTTGGTTACGCGTTTCTGCGTTCCTTCGTCGTCATGCCCACGGTGCAAGTTGCGGTAGAACACTTCGGTTACTGTCCACAGCACGCCGAGAACGAGTAGTATGCCCACAAACGGCGGCAGACCGGTGAGGCTTTTGAACACGGGGACGAATATCAAACCGCCCACACCGAGCCAGAACACTGCCTTGCGCTGTCCCGAAGTGAAGTCGCCCACACCAGCATTCTGTGCCGAGCGGCTTTCGGGATAGGTAAGTTCGCCTTTGAGTGAGTATTGCATGAAGAATGCCGGTATTGCCATTGACACCAGAGAGGGGATGAAAATCTCCGACATTACGCCCAAGGCCGTAATCAAACCCTTGTTCCACAGCATTATCGTGGTCACGTCGCCTATCGGCGAGAACGCTCCGCCCGAGTTGGCAGCAATGATTACGAGCGAGGCAAAGATGATGCGGTCGCGGCGGTCGGCCACCAGTTTGCGCAGTATCATCACCATTACAATGCTTGTAGTGAGGTTGTCGAGTATGGCCGAAAGGAAGAATGTCATAAAGGCGATGCGCCACAACAGGGCACGTTTCGACTTTGTTTTCATCACCTTGCGCACCCAGTTGAAGCCGCCGTTCTGATCGACTATCTCAACGATGGTCATGGCTCCCATGAGGAAGAACAGCGTGGTTGAGGTGTCGCCAAGGTGTTCCTGTATTATTGTCGTGACTTTTTCATGCACGCCCGAGCCGTCGCCCACGATGAAGTCGGGGTGCATGAGAGTAAGAAACTGCGTGGGGTCAACCATGTAGAGTGTCCAGCACGCCACGAGCATAAGGAGGGCAATGGCCGCCTTGTTCACTTTCGTCAGGCTTTCGGTGGCTATCAATGCATAGCCAAGCACGAAAACGACGACGATTGAAATTGTCAATGTTGTCATTCCGGTTTTATGATTTAAATGTTACAAACAGTAGTCGCGCTACAAGCACTGCACGGCCTGGTTGTGCAACCGTTGTGCCGACAGTGTTATGCGGGTGCAAAAATAGCGAAAAAAAACTTACAAATATAATTTGTAACCAAAAAGTAACAGCCAAAACATGCGTTACCGCTCATCCGGAGCAATACTGTTGCAGAACGACACACGGCTTTACTGTTCGTGCGGCAAGGCTTCGCGGCGGCGTGCTGCATATGGTGTACGCTCATGCTGCATGTGATGCACGCTCGTGCAGCGGCTGCGCCACGCCCATGCGGAGCACTGCCTGTGCCGCGAAACCAACATGCCGCCATGAAAACAAATACCCGCATCCGTCACAGATAACTATGTGTCGGATGCGGGTAATGTGTTGCTGTGGGCATTAGGTTTGCACTGATGTCAGTCGATGAAGCGGCGCGTGATGCCGTCGTAAGCCTCTATGCGGCGGTCGCGCAGGAACGGCCACCATCGGCGCACGTCTTCGCTGTGCGAGAGGTCAACCTCAACCACGGTGCATTCTTCGTCGCTTTCAGATGCACGGTAGAGCATTTCGCCCTGCGGCCCGACAACCATCGAACTGCCCCAGAACTGTATTCCGGGCGTAAGCTGACTGGGGTCGGGCTCGAAGCCGGTGCGGTTGACCGTGACTACCGGCAGACCGTTGGCCACGGCGTGGCCGCGCTGCACGGTGGTCCATGCCTCGCGCTGACGCTGTTGCTCGTCGTGTGGGTCGCTTGCGGCATAGCCTATGGCCGTGGGATAGATGAGTATTTCGGCTCCTTGCAGTGCCATAAGGCGTGCTGCCTCGGGATACCACTGGTCCCAGCACACCATTACGCCGAGCCTTCCGAGACTTGTGTCGATGGGATGGAAGCCGAGGTCGCCGGGCGTGAAATAGAACTTTTCATAATAGGCCGGGTCGTCGGGTATGTGCATCTTGCGATATTTGCCCGCTATCGTGCCGTCGCTCTCTATCACCACTGCCGTGTTGTGGTAAAGTCCGGGGGCGCGCCGCTCAAACAGCGAGGTTACTATCACCACGCCGCACTGCCGTGCCACCTCGCCGAAGAACCTTGTTGACTTGCCCGGTATGGGTTCGGCCAAATCGAAATTGTCAACATTCTCTTCCTGGCAGAAATACAGAGAGTTGTGCAGTTCCTGCAACACCACGAGCTGGGCTCCGCGTTGTGCGAGCTGGGCAATGCCTTCGGCAAGACGCTTCATGTTGTCGGCGGTGTCGGCAGTATTGTGCTGTTGCAGAAATCCTATCTTTATTTTCTTCATTGTTGTCGTGTTTTTGGGTTTGCTATTATTCTTCTGCCGGCGCGAAAGCCTCCTTGGGATATTGCATCGTGAGGCAGTGTATCGAACCGTGCTGGCGTATTATCGTGCGGGCGTCGATGCCTATTATCTCACGCCCGGGGAATGCTTCGGCCACCGTGCGCAGTGCATAGGCATCGTTGTCGGGCTGTGCATAGGTGGGCACAATCACCGCACCATTGATTACAAGGAAGTTGGCATAGGTGGCAGGAAGCCTTTCGTCGCCGTCGTATATGGGCTGCGGCATGGGCAGAGACATGAGTTTATATGGCTTTTCATCGGCATCGGTCACGCCGCGCAGCTGCTCTTCGAGGGCTACGAAGTCGTCGTGCTGCGGGTCGTCGGGGCTTCCACTGCCCACATAAAGCAATATTCTGCCGGGCGCGGTGCGCACTATCGTGTCGATGTGGCCGTCGGTGTCGTCGCCAATGAGCGTGCCGTGGTCGAGCCACACAATCTTGCGTGCCCCGAGACGGAGAAGGAGTTGGCGTTCGATGTCGTCCTTGGTGAGCGGCTGGTTGCGGTTGGGTGCGAGCAGACACTGGCTTGTGGTGAGAACGGTGCCGTTGCCGTCGCTCTCAATCGAACCGCCTTCGAGCACGAAATCGCCGCAGTCAACACGTTCTCCGGCAAACATTCCGGCGGCATGCAGGGTGCTGTTTATGCGGTTGTCTCGGTCGGCCGCGAATTTCTTTCCCCACCCGTTGAAACAGAAGTCGAGCAAGTGCACGGGCGCATCGGGGCTATTCTGGCTTACGGTGGTGATGAAAGCGTGGTCGCGCGCCCATGTGTCGTCGTTGTCGCAGGCGCATACCGTAACCCTCGCGAGGCTCTCCTGACTGAGGCGCGAGGCAAGAGTCTGCATCACATCGTGCGGATTGCGGGCGGCAACAAGCAGCCTTTCGTGGCGCGTTATGGCCTCGGCAATGTCGGCAAAGGTGCGGGTAATGTCGTCAAGATAGGGTTGCCAGTCGGTGTCGGCATGCGGCCATGTGAGCTGAACACAGCCCTGCTCATGCCATTCGGGCGGCAAAGCATAGTCGTAATGTGGTGTTGTCGTTGGCATTTTCTGTCGTGTGGTGTGTAGTTAACCTTATTGTTGTGCATTGCAAATGTAGCCAAAAAAAACGAATGCATGGCTCATGGCGGCACGTTTTTTGCCGTGCCCGTGCAAAAAACAAGCCCGCACGAAAGCCGCAAACCGATTTTTTGCAGTAACTTTGTGGTTGTTATTCTTTCAATGACCATTATGAAAAAGTTTATACTTGACCTTACCGTGGTTTCGGCAGAGGCTTTGAGCGACAAGCATGTGCTCATAAAGCTCACCCACCGCGACCCTCTCCCCGAGATGACGGCAGGGCAGTTTGTCGAGGTGCGCATTGACAATTCGCCCGCGACATTCCTGCGCCGCCCCATATCTATAAACAATGTAGACCGCCAACACAACGAGCTTTGGCTTCTTGTAGCAGCCGTGGGCGACGGCACACGCCGCCTGCAGCAACTCAAAACGGGCGACACACTCAACTGCGTGCTGCCGCTCGGCAACGGTTTCACCATGCCGTCGGCACCGGGAACGAGGCATCTTCTCGTGGGAGGAGGCGTAGGCGTGGCTCCGTTGCTCTACTTGGGAAAAGCGATAAAGGCCGCCGGCGGCGAACCGACATTCCTGCTCGGCGCACGCACTGCATCTGATGTGCTGGAGCGCGACCTCTTTGAACAGACCGGACGGGTGCTGATAACCACCGAAGACGGGTCGATGGGCGAACGCGGTTTCGTGACCAACCACACGGTGCTCACCGCCGAACGCTTCGACATGATACACACTTGCGGACCAAAACCCATGATGATGGCCGTGGCACGCTATGCCTACAAGAACGGCATCGAGTGCGAGGTTTCGCTCGAAAACAAAATGGCCTGCGGCGTGGGGGCGTGCCTCTGCTGCGTTGAAAAAACCACAAAAGGCAACCAGTGCGTGTGCAAAGACGGACCGGTAATGAACATAAAACAACTGTTATGGCAGATTTAAGCGTAAGGATAAACCGTTTGAAACTGAAGAACCCGGTGATGACTGCATCGGGAACATTCGGATATGGCGTTGAGTTTTCCGACTTCGTGCCCCTCGACGGCATTGGCGGAATAATCGTGAAAGGCACTACCCTGCACCCGCGCGAGGGCAACGACTACCCGCGCATGGCCGAGACTGCACAGGGAATGCTCAACTGTGTGGGGCTTCAGAACAAGGGCGTGGATTATTTCTGCAACCACATCTATCCCCAGATAAAGGACATCGACACCAACATGATAGTCAACGTGAGCGGTTCTTCGCCCGCCGACTATGCCGAATGTGCCGCACGCATCGACGCGCTCGACCGCATTCCGGCCATCGAGCTCAACATCTCGTGCCCCAACGTGAAGCAAGGCGGCATGGCGTTTGGCGTGACCTGCCAGGGCGCGGCAAGCGTGGTGAAGGCCGTAAGGGAACGTTACCACAAAACACTTATAGTGAAGCTGTCGCCCAATGTCACCGACATTGCCGAAATAGCAAAAGCCTGTGAGGCCGAAGGTGCCGACTCGGTGTCGCTCATCAACACGCTCATGGGCATGGCAATCGACATCGAACGTCGCCGACCGCTACTGAGCATATCCACCGGCGGCCTCAGCGGTCCGGCAGTAAAACCCGTTGCCTTGCGCATGGTGTGGCAAGTGGCAAAGGCCGTCAAGATACCCGTCGTGGGCCTTGGAGGCATCTGCACGGCCGAAGATGCCATTGAATTTCTCATGGCCGGAGCATCGGCTATAGAGATAGGCACGGCAAATTTCCTCGACCCGGCAGTGACTATAAAGGTGCGCGACGGCATAAACGACTGGCTCGACCGCCACGGTTGCTCATCGGTGAGCGAGATTATCGGCGCGATAGAAGACTGACGCAGCCGAGAAACAACATACTGAAAAAGGCAAGCCACGCCGATTTGAGAGCGTGTCTTGCCTTTTTCTTTTTCCTTTCCGACGAATGCACACAAGTGCTTCGAGGTGCAACGGGCCTACGGTTCCACCTTCAGTCCGAGTCGGCTATTGATTGCATTCAGCATAATGTGGAACGCAGGCTCCCCCATAGACCCATGGCCGTAGCCGCCAAGTTCATAAAGTTGGGTGGTGGTGTTGCCCGCAAGCTTCATGTAACGCAGCAACAGGGCATTCTCTTCATAACGTCCGAAAAGCTCAAACTCGCGGTCGCCCGTGATGAGAGTCATGGGCGGACAGTCCTTGCGCACCCAATAAAGCGGCGCAAAGCGGTCTATTGTGGGCTGCAAGTTGCCTATTCCGTTCATCGTGCGGTAGGCGAAATGACTTATGGCCTGACCACTGAACGGGATAAGGGCGGCTATTTCGTTGGCATCAACGCCATACTTTGCGAGCCATTGCTTGTCCATTCCAAGCATCATCGTGATGTATCCGCCGGCAGAATGGCCCGAAACGAATATCTTTTTGGTTGAACCTCCATATCGATTAATGTTCTTGAACACCCAGGCCACGGCCTCGGCGCAGTCGTCAAGACACTTGTCGATGGTAACATTGGGCAGCAATCGGTAGTTTACACCCACTATCACCATGCCTTTTCCCTTGATTTTCTCGGGCAACTGCTTCGATCCCGATGTCAATCCACCGCCATGAAACCACACCACGACGGGGCAATCGGTCTTGTCCTCGGGGTAGTAGACGTCGAGTTTGAGCCTTTCCTTGGCATATTTGTCGGTTTTCACTGTGTAGGAAATGTCGCCTACGGTATTGTATTTCTCCTGTGCCGCTACCGAGACAAAGCCCATTACAAGAGCGACAACAATCATTGCTATATGTTTTTTCATAATGCAAATTTACCCATTTTCATCCATATAGGGCAATGTCGGCATAATTATTTTTCGCCGATGATTTGTCTTTTTTCATCGTTCGGAGACAAAGTTGCAGGCAAACGCGGGCATGAAACAAAATTTTAGGGAAATATTATTAAAGTGCGTGAAAACCATATATGGTTACGCCCATAATGGCTATATTTGCAAATGTAAGCGGCGGCATTGTGCTGTTTAGGCATCGAAGCCGCCGGAGAACAAGGTGAAAAGAACAAGATGAACACTTATACTGGCACGAGAATAATGTTGGCCGCACTGCTGTCGGCCTCTGCTGCAAGCGCACTGGCACAGAGTGTGCACCAAAATGGCGACCGCCCCGTGCAGCTGGCTACGCCTTCAGGAAACGCATCCGATGCCGAAGACGACAGCTACGGACAATATTCCGCTGACGACAGATTTGCCGCACGCTTCGACGACTCGGCATTGCAGCGCATACAACCCACCCGGGGAATACGCCGCAGAATGCTTGAACGCGAGGCAGTCGACACTCTTCACCTGCCCGAAATAAACAACAACGGGCAGGTGTGTCCGCCATATACATATCCAATGGCATGGGGCGGATGCGGAAACTGGGACTTGCATCCCGGCCTAAATATGAATGTCGGCGCGTCGGTATTCGCACAGTTCGGGCGCGGAGCACGCGGCGGTGTGGGTTTCGGACAGAACATCTCGCTGATGTATGCGCTCCCCGTAAACAACCATCTGTCGGTGGCCGTGGGCGGATATCTTAATAATGTGTATTGGGCGCACGACAGTTACCGCGATGCCGGACTTACGGCTGTCGTGGGATATAAGTTCAACGACCGTTGGGAAGCATATATATACGGACAGAAATCGCTCACCAACAACTATGGAGGCGGCCTTTACGGCGGTGCTCCCTACACTCTCTACGACATGAGAGCCATTGGCGACCGCATCGGCGCAGCAGTGAAATACAATGTGAACAGCACCATGAGCATTCAGGTTTCGTTTGAGAACGTGTGGATGCCAAACCGCAAACAGATGCCCACCGGCCCCGGTTTGAGTGACGTTCCAAGCAACAATGCACACCAACCAAGGTTCTGATGCGGCACTGACAACATCACACAGCTTGAGAAATACAAGACGCCCTTCCGCCACAGTGACTGTCACTGCATGGCAGAAGGGCGTTTTTTGTGTGCAAAGTCAGGCACATTGCGCAGCAGGCAAGTCAGCGCACGAGTTTCAACCGCAGGCTGTTGGCCACCACACTCACGCTCGAACAAGCCATAAGGGCACTCGCCCACATCGGAGTGATTTGGAAATCGATGCCAAACAGGCGCGGCAAGCCGGCCGCAAGAGGTATGCTCACAATGTTGTAGACGAATGCCCAAAACAGATTCTGCCTTATCATCGACACCGTGCGGCGCGAGATTTCCATTGCTTCGGGTATGTGTCGCAGGTCATCGCCCATGAGTGTCACCTGCGCCACGTCCATGGCTATGTCGGTGCCACGCCCCATTGCGATGCTCACATCGGCCGACGCGAGAGCCTGACTGTCGTTTATTCCGTCGCCAACCATTGCCACCGTGTGGCCCTCGGCCTGCAGTTTGCGCACGAGACGCTCCTTGTCGTCGGGCAAGGCTTTGCTTGTGTAGTGGCCGATGCCGGCCTTTCCGGCCCAAAACGCCACGGCTTCCTCGTTGTCGCCACTCATCATCCACACGTCAACACCCTTTGCATGCAAGGCGGCAATGGCTTCGGCGGCATGCGGTTTCAGTGTCTCACGCTGTTCGGGACGCAGATTTTCTGAATTGAGGAAGTCAATATCGGGAGCAGGAACGGTGAGCGTTCCGGTCTTGTCAATCACTATAGCATCGACATTGCGCATCTGTTCCACGGCCGTTGCGTCCTTCACCAGGATGCCGCAACGTGCTGCCTTGCCTATGCCCACCATAAGAGCCGTGGGCGTGGCAAGCCCCATTGCACACGGACAGGCAATAACCAGCACCGACGTGGCCGACAGTATGGCTTCGGGCAACACCTTGTTTCCGCCTATTGCCAGCCACAGAACGAGGGTGAGCAGCGACAGAACGATGACGCACGGCACAAAGACCAATGCGGCACGGTCAACGATATGCTGCACGGGGGCTTTCGAATTCTGCGCCTCACGCACCATGCGTATCATGCCGGCAAGCACTGTGGCGCGGCCCACCTGCTCGGCCTTGAAGCGCAAAGAACCCTTGCTCACGGTTGTTCCGGCAAGTAGTTTGCTTCCAACCAGCTTGCGCACGGCCACCGGTTCGCCCGTAATCATGGCCTCGTTGACAAATGCTTCGCCTTCGGTTACGGTTCCATCGACGGGCACTTTGTCACCCTGCCTAATCTCAACTATATCGCCTTGCGCAAGCGCGGCCAGCGGAATCTCGTCGATGTTGCCGCCATTCACCACCCGGGCAGTCTTTGGCACAAGTCCCATCAAAGCTTTTATGGCCGATGCAGTGCTACCCTTCGCACGCTCTTCGAGTACCCGTCCGGTGAGCACGAAGGCTACAATCATAACCGAAGCGTCGTAGTAAGTGTTCCAGGCAATGCCGCGCGGAGTCCAAAACACATCTCCCCAAAACGTATTGAACACGCTCAATGCAAACGAGATGCAGGTGCTTAGAGCAACGAGCGTGTCCATGTTTGCGGTGCGGTGAAGCAGTTGCCGCCACGCATTCACATAGAACTTCCGTCCGCAATACACCATGTTGGCGACCGCGACAATGAGCATTGTTTGGTTGGCAAAGCCTTCGTTGCCGCCCAAATCTATCCACTTCATCGATATAGCCATTACCAATAGCGCAAAAAACCACGACAGCCACATCTTGCGGCAAAGCCTCTTGCGGTTGACACGATCTATTGTCTCCACACGCGTGTCGTCGTTGATAATGAGCTCGTAGCCCATGCCGTCAACCACTTCTTTCAGCATTGCCGGAGTAACCACGGCCTCGTCGTATTCCACAAGAGCCGTGCGTCCCGGCAAGGAAACCGATACCGAAGCCACACCCTTAACTTTACGAAGGCAACGTTCGACATTGGCCGAACATCCGGCACACATCATTCCAACAACAGGTAGTATTTTCTTTTCCATGATGCAAAGGTAATGCTTTGCAGAAAACGGGCCGTTATGCAATTATGGGAACGATTTACAATTTTAGGAACAAGGCACAAATTGCGCCTTACGAAGGGTAGCTTGCAATCCAGATATACTAAAATTGCAGTCTAGATATACGAAAATTGAGGGCAGCCAATAAACTGCCCTCAACCAACACAAAAACTAAACTAGACTTAACTAAGCTAATTTGGGACTTTCGCAAGCCCCCAATTATCGGTTGCAAATATAGTTATTTTATTTCGAAAGTATTTCAGATTGGTTCAAGAAAACCCTTAATTGTTGTAAAAAAAAAAAAAACAGAGCTTAAAACAAGGTTTTTATACTCCTATTTATAAGATAATTGTCCAATATTGTCATGGCTGCCATGGCCTCGACAATAGGCACTGCACGCGGAAGTACGCACGGATCGTGCCGCCCGCGAGCCTCCATTACGGTCTGATTTCCGCCGGTATCGACGGTGGACTGCGGCTTCAATATTGTTGCCACGGGCTTGAAAGCCACACGGAAATAGATATCTTCGCCGTTGCTTATGCCGCCCTGTATGCCACCGCTATGATTGGTTAGCGTGTGCACCTTGCCGTCATTGGCGGTAAAGATGTCGTTCTGCTGGCTTCCGCGCATATCCATACACCCGAAGCCCTCGCCATATTCAAATCCCTTTGCCGCATTGATGCTGAGCATTGCAGCGCCTAGTTGAGCATGGAGTTTGCCGAATTCGGGTTCGCCCAAACCTGCCGGACAACCTTTCACCACACACGTTATCACGCCGCCAATGGTGTCACCGTCGGCCTTGACGCGGCTTATGAGTTGCTGCATGAGTGCGGCTTTCTCCGGGTCGGGGCAGCGCACGGCATTCTCTTCGGCCACATTGAGATTGTAGGCACGGTAGTCATGGTCGAGAGCGATATTGCCCACCTGCGACGTGTAAGCCTGCACCGTGATGCCGAGCGGGCGCAGTGCCAGCTTGGCGAGCGCGCCTCCCACACAACGGGCTATGGTGATGCGTGCCGACGAACGCCCTCCGCCGCGATGGTCGCGTATGCCGTATTTCTCTAAATAGGTGTAGTCGGCATGCGACGGACGGAACAGACGGGCGAGATTGTCGTAGTCAGAAGAGTGCTGGTTGGTGTTGCGCACGATGAAACCAATGGGTGCCCCGGTTGATTTGCCCTCGAACACGCCGCTCAGCAGCTCCACTTTGTCGGGCTCATTGCGGCTTGTCGTTATGCTGCTTTGCCCCGGACGGCGGCGGTTGAGTTCGCTTTGCACAAAATCCAAGTCTACGTCCACGCCCGGAGGCATGCCATCTATCACGCCGCCAACGGCTGTGCCGTGGCTTTCGCCGAACGTTGTGAGTGTGAAAAGAGTTCCGAATGTGTTGCGCATGTCAGTAAAAGCGGGGTGTATAAAGGGTTAATACTTTTAGTGGCAGCCGCCGCAATGTCCGCAGCCACCGTCGTGTTTCTCGCCGTCTTTCTTGCCGTCGTGCCCGCAGCTGCCGCCGCAGTTTCCACAGCCACCGCTGCAACCGCCGTTCAAGTGGTTTACGAGGCTCTGTATCTCGTCGGCAGTGGCGGTGCGGTTTTCAAGCACTTTGCCTGTGAAGTTAAGGGTTTTGCCTGCAAGTGGAGAGTTGAGGTCGATGCGCACCTTGTTGGTTCCTATCTCGAGCACCACTCCCATGAAGCGGTTGCCGTCCTCGTTCTGCAACGGAATGGTAGCTCCCACGAAGATATTCTCCTTGTCGAAGTGTCCGTCAACGTCGAACATAGCCTTGTCAAGACTTATCACCCGGCGTTCGTCGCGGTCGCCGAAGGCCTCTTCCTTGCCGAGGTTGAAGTCGAACTCCTCACCTGCTGCGAGTGTCTCTACGGCTTTTTCGAAGGCATCGAGCGCGATGCCGAAGCCTGTGATGAACACGAACGGGCGCTCAGTGCTTGTCTGTTCAACGAGTTCTTTATTGCCATCGGTTACCGAATACAGACGGTAGTCCACCGCGATGTATTTGTTTTCTGTTTTTTCCATTGTGTGATTGTTTGTATTTTTTTCAGTCGTTTTGTGCAAAGGTAGTGCAAATTATCGAAAAACCGTGCAGCGGCGGCAACCTATGTGGCATTTCGTGCCGAAGAACACAGCTATGCACATGCCGCCGGGCAGTGCCTGGTCACAATACGGGCACGATTGCCACAAAATGCGCCGAGTGCTTGCCGCACAATGAGAAATGCGCTAAATTTGCAATGCGCAACGGTTGCGCACAGAAAAAACACATAATACATTTATGAAAAGAACCGTTTTTCTCTTGCTCGCCATGTGGCTCATGGCCATATCGGCAGCGGTGCATGCCCAGACAGCGTGGCAGAAGATGTCGCCCGGAGCGCGCCGCCTTGTCATACAGCAGTCGCGTGCCGCAAAAGCAATGCCGGCGCAAGTGCCCCACGGTGCAAGCCGCTCGGTGTGCGCATTCGTGCGTGTTGACAACTGCGACAGCGGTGTTTTGGATGCATCGGGAGCCAAGCCTCTGGCACAGTTTGGCGACATTTTCATAGCCGACGTGCCCCTTGACGGCATTGCCCACCTTGCCGCCGACCGCCGCGTAAACCGTATCGAGATAGAGCGCGGTTCGCGCCCGACGCTCGACTCCATTGCCTTTTTCACTCATTCCGACCCAGTGCACGCAGGCGAAGGACTACCACAGGCATTCACCGGACGTGGCGTGGTTATGGGAGTAATGGATGTAGGCTTCGACCTCACCCACCCCACCTTTCGCGACCCTGCCACCGGCGCATGCCGCATAAGCCGATTTTGGGATTTCCTCTCCACCGACACTGCCCAAAGCAACATGTATGTAGGGGCGGAATACGTAGGAGCCGAAGCCGTGGAGCGGTATGCCCACTCGCGCGATGCAGCCAAAATCTACCACGGCACCCACACCCTCGGCATTGCGGCGGGCAATGGATGCGGCACCATATACCGCGGCATGGCACCCGAAAGCGACATTTGTCTGGTGAGTAACGCCGTAAACGACGACGTGGAATACATCGACACAGCCGACTACTACAAATACACCTATGCCACCGACGCGCTCGGATTCAAATACATCTTCGACTATGCCCAAAGCGTGGGACAGCCTTGCGTGATTTCGTTTAGCGAGGGGTCGGAACAGGATTTGCGCGGCGACGACATATTATATTATAGCGTTCTTGAACGCATGACCGGGCCGGGCCGCATCATAGTATCGTCGGCCGGCAACGCAGGAATGCGAAACACCTATATGGAGAAGTCGGCCCAATGCGAGCGCGCAGGATCGTTTCTGTCGGCATGGGGCAAAACTCTGGCCTTCACCATGAAGTCGGCAGGGGCATTCACGGCGCGCATAGTGCTCCACACCGAGCGTGGCGACACGATAACCGTGCCGACGTGGAGCGTGTGCGAGGCCGCCGACTCCACACTCACCGGCACGCTTGACGTCGGTGGCACGGAGTATAAGTTCGGCGTTTCGGCCTACCCTTCATGCTACGACAGCCGCGAAACGGTTTACGACATGACCATAACCGGCCCCAAGCACATAGGCTCCGTCGTGCCGTTGTCGCTCGAATTGCTCGGCACGGGGTCGCACGTAGAGATGTTCCACGGCAACACCACCATGGGCAACAACGCCGCCGACCCATCGCTCTGCGCTGCCGTGCCCACACACAGCATAAACTCGCCGTCGAGTGCGCCGTGCGTGATTAGCGTGGGAGGCACAGCCTGTCGCCCGGTCTACACCAACGCCGACGGCGGAGAGGTGGTGAGCGTGTGGGGAGAGAGCGGCCAGCGCGGCACCTACTCGTCGGTAGGCCCCACGTTTGACGGCCGCATAAAACCCGAGGTAATGGCTCCCGGAGCCAACATAATATCGTCGATGAGCAGTTTCTACATGGAGGCGCAGCCAGACGACCGCAAGAACATCACCGCACGGTTTGACTACGGCGGCCGCACCTACGGGTGGCTTTCCACCGGCGGCACGTCGATGTCGTCGCCGGCAGTGGGCGGCATCATCGCATTGTGGCTGCAAGCCAACCCCAACCTTTCGCCCGACGACATACGCGGAGTGTTTGCACGCACCTGCACACCATGCGGCGACTATGGCGAAACGCCTAACAACTATTGCGGCTACGGGCAGATTGATGCCTATGCCGGACTGCTCGATGTGCTCAGTCTAAACTCGGTGCGCGGCATTTCGCACAACAATCCGGCCAAGGTGAGGGTGCGTCTGCTCGGCGACAACCGCCTGTCGGTGCAATTCAGTGCCGCAACGCAAAGCGACATCCCCATAGAAATATACGACACCACGGGGCGCGCCGTGGCAAGCCACACCCTCGCGAAGGGCGATACACATTATATAATAAGCACCGATGCACTACCCTGCGGCATCTATGCCGTGCAGGTGAACGGCGCAGAAGCGGGCACTCGCGGTTCGGTGCTTATAAGGAAATAAAGACAACATGAGCGAGAAAAACACCGTTTTTTTTCTCGCTCTTATTAAATTTGCATACTTTTGCAGCCGAAAACCATGCCGCGCCAGTGCAATGCACAAGCAGTAGGCGGTTTAATCAGGCAACAACACTATTAATATTATGCATAAAATAAAATTCATTTTGGTTTCAGTCGCAGCCGCCCTGTTTGTGGCTTGCGGCACAACACGCACCGTGCCTATCACGGGACGCAAACAAAACATCCTCGTTTCCGACGAACAGGTGCTCAGTTTGAGCAATCAAGAGTATGCCACCTATATGAAATCGGCCAAACTCTCGACCAACTCCACCAACACCGCAATGGTGAAGCGCGTGGGACAGAAGCTCGCCACCGCCGTAGAGAAATACCTCAACGAGCACAACCTGCAAAGCGAAGCAAAGGAATTCAGCTGGGAGTTCAACCTCGTGCAGGACAATTCGGCCAACGCCTTCTGCATGCCCGGCGGCAAAATCGTGGTTTATGAGGGTCTGCTGCCCTACACCCAGAACGAGGCTTCGCTCGCCATCGTGCTCGGACATGAGATAGCCCACGCCGTGGCAAAGCACTCTGCCGAACAGATGAGCAAGCAGATAAAGAACCAATACGGCACACAGATACTCGGACAGGTGCTCAATGCCGCCGGAGTGAGCTCGGGAACCACACAGATAGCACAAATCATTGCACAGAAAGGATTGCAATTCCGCAGTCTGAAATACTCGCGCGACAACGAGAGCGAAGCCGACCACATGGGCCTCATCTTCGCTGCAATGGCTGGTTACGACCCCAATGTGGCAGTGAGCTTCTGGGAGCGCATGTCGCAGGGAAGCAGCAACAGCGGTTCCGACATGTTCAGCGACCACCCGTCGGATGCCAAGCGCATTGCTGCAATAAAGCAGGAATTGCCCGAGGCTCTCACCTACTACAAGCCTGCAACCACGAAGACCACCACGAAGAAGACGACTACCACAAAGAAAACAACAACCACAAAGAAGAAGACTACCACTACAAAGAAAAAATAAGTGGGCCTTGACTGCGGCACACACTCCGCATCACGGCAAACAAAAGGCATAACGGCCACCCGCCACTTTACATCGTGCGGGTGGCCGTTTCTTGTTTTCTTCATACCATGCCAAGCCTACATTCCAAGTCCAAGAGGCGTTGCTTGGCCACCCGGCAAGCTTTCCGCGCGCCGTGCACCGTATGCGGCACACGCGTGCAGCACATGCAACACACACGCACACCATATGCCGCACGCCACCACAATGCGCCGCCGGTGACGCAGCCGGGCTTTCTATCAAGTTCTACTATGGTACAAATGAAACACGACAATATTGCTATATCCCCAAAATCTTCCCCGATTTTATGTTGCAGAATAAAAAACATTTACTGGCGTCCAGTAAAACTTTCGCAACTGACAAGTCCCGTAGGGACGACAGAATATAGCGCAGGGGCTTGCCCCTGCGTTTATATTTAGCATAAACTTTGCCCCTGTAAGGGGCGCATGTAACTATTCAGCAATACTCTTCCCATTGTCTTCCATCACTATCTGACAGATGGGACTTTGCGAGTGTGTTTATTTGTGACGGAGAAAATCATTGGCTATCAAACAATTAAGTATGTATTTCATTTGCATATCTCAGATGTTTTTCGTACTTTTGCATCTATGAATGAGCAAGTTGCGGATATATCACAAGCGATGAAAGGGCTGTCTTCGGAGATGACAGCCATGCGTGAGAGCATGGACGCTCTGCGTACGGAGAATGCCAACTTGCGACGTAATGTGGAAAAACTGCAGGCGGAAAACCGTACCTTGCGCAAGCGGCTGGAGAAATACGAAAAGCCGAAAAAGATTTCAAATAATAGCAGCACGCCACCTTCTAAGAAGTCCATGAAAGACGAGGTGCTTCGACGCACGAAGTCGCTACGAAAGAAAAGCGGGCTCAAGCCTGGCGGTCAACCCGGGCATAAGGGGTATGTAAAGGAGTTGGTCACAGAACCCGACATGATAGAGGACTGCGCAAGCCGTTTCTGCAGAGAATGCGGACGTGACCTGTCTGATGCCAAAAGGGAACTCGATTATGTAAGTCAAGTTGTGGATTTGCCGACAATAGCTCCTGTAATAACGGAATACCGCCACTACAAGAAAGTATGCAGCTGCGGATGTTGCAACAAAGGCTATGCTCCACGCAAACGCGGTAGCCAGATTACATTCGGGCGCAACATTCGGGCTATTGTGACATACTTGAATGTCGTGCAGTGTGTCCCGTACGAACGTTTGGCCTCGCTTATGGTTGAGGTGTTCTCGGTACATATGAGCCAAGGGACTATAAAGAATATCGTGCAGGAAGCCATGGAGAAATCCCGCCCGGCAATCTCGTTGCTTGAAGACATGCTGAAAAAATCCCGTGTCGTCGGCTTTGACGAATCTGGCTGTTACAACAACAAGAAACTGGACTGGGCATGGATAGCGCAGACGGCATACGTAACTCTCTGCTTCCGTGCGACAGGACGTTCTTCAAAGGTGCTGGAGGGCAGGTTCGGCGATTCCTTGAAAAACATGGTTGCCGTCACGGATAGGCACAGCGCTTATTTCGCGCTCGACTTTCTCGAACACCAAGTATGTCTCGCCCATCTTTTGCGTGAGCATGAATATCTGACCGAACTCGATCCCGGACAGAACTGGTCGAAAAATGTGGCAGACCTCCTGCGGAAAGCCATCCATGAAAGGAGCGAGCGTCCCGAGGAGGTGATTGAAAAGAAAACGTGGCTTGACAGATTGGACGCCCTACTGCAAGACAACTTGCTTCATCTGCAAGACAATTTCGAAAGGTTGCGCAAAGGACTCTTCAAATGCAGAGATTACATATTCAATTTCTTGGAAAATCCGAGTATACCGTCCGACAACAATGCTAGCGAGAGGGGCATACGGAAGCTCAAGATAAAGCAGAAAATCTCAGGAACATTTAGGTCAGACAACGGAGCAGACGCTTTTTTCGCAATACATTCCATAGCAGACACTGCGTGGAAGAACGGTCAATCGCAGCTCGACGCCATCAATACCATCCTATCATTGTAGGATGGGGATGACGCATACCCGTTGCTATTGCTGAATAGTTACATTACCATTGTTTTCCGTGTTAATTTTTGTTTTCTCATCCTTTCATCTTGGGGTTTCTATATTTTGTTGTTCCTAATTTGTTTCTTTTATCTATGTTATATCTAAAACAATATTGATTATCTGTGCATTACGAACAACCAGTAAGATTTCAAGAAGAAGATAATGATGACCGTCGGTGCTTGTATCTTCCTAATTGCCGCCGCCAATGCTCTTCCGCTCTTCTTCGGCATCAGCAACTAATAAGAGTGTCCTGTTATGGCAGAGATGAACGAGGCTAACATGGAGTACCAAATGTTTAAGGGATTGCAGCGTCCTTTGGAGTTCATGGGACTCCAGGGACGCTACATCACTTGGGCTGCCATCACCGCTGGTGTTGGCATACTTGGCT
>CAVCLB010000006.1:0-64386 GCA_963602915.1 Dysosmobacter segnis
ACATTGCATTCATCAGCCCTGAAAGGGCGTAACGGTCGTAGCCCAGGGTGAGCCGGTTGCGACAGCAAACGGTGTAACCCTGGGTAAATGATTGATGCTTAAGGCTGGCCTGTAAGGTCAGCACAATATTTGAGGATTGTGTTGACCTTACAGGCCAACCTACTACGCCAACCATAAAACCCAGGGTTACGGATGTCGCTTCGCTCTATCCTCACCCTGGGCTGGGATTGTGACGCCCTTACAGGGCTATGATTACCGAATTTCTTCTGATAATCAAACAATTATAAACTTAAATTCATATAAATTCCGCATGTTTTTAAATCTAATTTTGAACACCCTACCCATAGGGACGAAAGATTACAGCGCAGGGGCTTGCCCCTGCTTTTATTGTTATAACCTTTTTGCCCCTGTAGGGGCAACATAAAGAGATGCGTAGATAGGATAGGGACAAGCCCCTATCCTATAATATTCGCCCCATTCTGGGGCAATGGTGGGAAAAACATGCAATGGGCAAGAGTATGCAAAACTCCACAATGGTGCTACGGTTTTTTCCGGTTTGCAACGCCATGCCTTTCAGGGGGCTTTACAGACTGGCGAGCATGCGCTTTATCACCACTTCGGCCGAAATCTCGCGGTTGGCAGCTTCGGGGATAACGAGCGACGAGGATGCTTCTATCACGTCGTCGGTGACAATCAGACCGCGCCTGACGGGCAGACAGTGCATGAACTTGCCGTTGTCGGTAACAGCCATGTGCTTGGCGTCGATTGTCCACGACCTATCGTCGGATATTATCTTGCCATAGTCGGCGGGGCGCGACACTCCGGGGCAGCTCCAGTTCTTGGCATATACGAAGTCGGCTCCGGCAAGAGCCTTCATCTGGTCGTACTCCACGCGTGCGTTGCCAACAAACTGCGGGTCGAGTTCGTAGCCTTCGGGATGTGTTATCACGAGGTCAACGTCTGCGGCGTTCATCCACTCGGCAAACGAGTTGGGCACTGCCTGTGGCAGAGCCTTGCAGTGCGGAGCCCAGGAGAGCACCACCTTGGGGCGCGCCTTGGTCTTGTGTTCGTCGATGGTTATGAGGTCGGCGAATGCCTGCAAGGGATGCACCGTGGCCGTTTCCATGGCAAACACGGGGCGGCCGCTGTATTTCACAAACTGCGAGACAATGGTTTCGGCATAGTCGTAGTCGCGGTCGGTGAGTCCGGCAAACGACCTTATACCTATCAAGTCGCAGTAGCTGCCCATCACGGGAATGGCCTCGAGCAGATGTTCGGAGCGGTCGCCGTCCATAATCACGCCGCGTTCGGTTTCCAGTTTCCATGCTCCGGCGTTCACGTCGAGCACGATTACGTTCATGCCGAGGTTCATTGCCGCCTTCTGCGTGCTCAGTCTGGTGCGCAGCGAGTTGTTGAAGAATATCATGAGAAGCGTGCGGTTTTTGCCAAGGTGCTGCCATGCAAAGCGGTTTTTCTTCACTTCCTGGGCTTCGGCAAGTGCCGCGTTGATGTCGCCGAGGTCGGCGGCGTGGAAAAATGTGTTCATGTTTGGTTTCTTTTTATGGGGTTGGATAGGCAGTTTTGCGAGTGTGCCGCACACCGATGCAAGCATGCGGAGATCGTGAATCACGCTTCGGCATCGAGCACGCGTGCGAGTTTCTCTATGAAGATGTCGGCCTCTTGCGTGGTGACGCACAGGGGCGGCAGCAAGCGTATGATGTTGGTCGAGGCACAACCCGTGAAGCAATGCTCCTCGTTGATGAGTCGTGCGCGCGGCTTGCTGTGCGGAATGTCAAGCTCGATGCCAATCATAAGGCCGCGTCCCCTGATGTCGGTGATGTGACTGTTGTGCTTCTTGAGATCACGGAGCTTGTCTATAAGATATTCGCCCACGGCATGCGCGTTGTCGATGAGATGCTCGCTTTCCAACACGTCGAGCACAGCAAGTGCTGCGGTGCAAGCCAAATGGTTGCCGCCGAAGGTGGTGCCGAGCATGCCCTTGCGTGCCTCGATGTGCGGAGAGATGAGCACCGCGCCCATGGGGAAGCCATTGCCGATGCCCTTGGCGCAGGTGATTATGTCGGGGGTGATGCCGAGCCACTGGTGGGCGAAGAACTTTCCGCTGCGCCCGTAGCCGCACTGTATCTCGTCGCACACGAGCAGTGCACCGTATTTGCGGCACAGTTGCTGCAGACCCTGGGCAAATTCGGCCGTGGCGAGCCTTATGCCGCCCACGCCCTGTATGCACTCTATTATGCAGGCACACACCCCGCCCTTGGCCAACTCCTGCTCCCACGCGTCAAGATTGTTTAGCGGCAGACGCGTAATATGGCTACTTTGGTTTACGGGGGCAATGATATTGTCGTTGTCAGTCGCCTCGACTGCGAGCGAAGTGCGTCCGTGGAAAGCTCGTGTGGCGGCAAGCACACGTGCGTGCCCCGTATGGAACGAGGCGAGTTTAAGCGCATTTTCGTTGGCTTCGGCACCGCTGTTCACCAGAAAGAGAGCATAGTCGTCGTAGCCGCAAGCCTTGCCGAGGCGCGAGGCAAGCTCTTCCTGCAGTTTGTTTACCACAGAGTTGGAGTAGAAACCGAGCTTGCCGAGCTGCCGGGTGAGCATCTCGTTGTAGTGCGGATGGCAATGGCCGATGCTGATGACAGCATGGCCGCCATACAGGTCGAGGTATTCGGTGCCGTGGTCGTCCCACACATGGCAGCCGTTGCCTTTTACTATGTTTATGTCGAAGAGTGAGTAAACGTCGAATGTTTTCATTTGCAGAGTGTGTTTCGTGTGAATTTTCAGAACGCCGACGGCTTGAGGCGCAGTCCGGTGGTTTCGTCAAGACCGAACATTATGTTCATGTTCTGCACCGCCTGTCCCACGGCCCCTTTCAGCAGATTGTCTATTGCCGATGTCACGAGCAGTTTGTTGCCGTGCTTTTCGCAGTGCACGAGGCATTTGTTGGTGTTCACCACCTGTTTGAGGTCAACCTGCCTGTCGGTGTAATGAGTGAACGGTTCGTCGGCATAGAATGTGCGGTAGGCTTCCACGGCAACGTCTTCGGGCAAGTCGGTCTTTATCACCGTGGTGGCGAAGATGCCGCGTGCGAAGTCGCCCCGGTAGGGAATGAAGTCGATTTCGGCATCGAGCGCCCCCTGCACCTGCTTGATGCTTTGGCAAATCTCGGGCACATGCTGATGGTTGAAAGGCTTGTAGATGCTCATGTTGCCGCTGCGCCACGAGAAATGTGTCGTGGCCGACGGTTTCTGTCCGGCTCCTGTGCTGCCCGTTATGGCGTTCACCGCGATGTCGCCGTGCACTATGCCGAGCTTGGCGGCAGGCAGCAGGGCGAGCTGAATGCATGTGGCGAAGCAGCCGGGATTGGCTATGTGGCGTGCCCCGGCAATGGCGGAGCGGTTGATTTCGGGCAGACCGTAGATGTAGTCGTTGCCATCGCGCTGCAGACGGAAGTCCTGCGCGAGGTCGATAATCTTCACATCTGCGGGAATGTCATGCTCTTTCAGGAACGCCTCGCTCTTGCCGTGGCCGAAGCAGAAGAACACCACGTCGGCCGAGCCGAACGGCATTTCGCTGGTGAAGCACAGTTGTGTGTCGCCATACAAGCCTTCGTGCACGTCGGCCACAAGGTTGCCGGCATTGCTTTCGCTGTTTGCAAACACTATTTCGGCGGACGGATGGTTTATGAGCAGACGTATGAGTTCGCCGCCGGTATATCCCGCCGCTCCTAAAATTCCTATTCTCATCGTGTGTCGTTGGTTCGTGTTGTTTGCGGCGGCAAGTGCTGCTGCAAACAACAGGTGTGGGTTGTGTCGTGTTCTTTTCTGTAAGCTCTGCGTGCCACGGGCATCAGCGTTGCTCGTCGGGATGTATTCCGTAGTAGGCGCGGAGCGGTGTGGAGAGCACCTTTATAAATCCCTTCGCGTCGTCGGCAGTCCATCCGTGCTGCATCTCGCCATATTCGCCGAGCTTCGATTTCAGCAGGTCGTCTTTGCTGTCAACGCCCACCGTGTCGAAACAGTAGGGGCGCAGGCGCAGTATGGCGGTGCCGTTGACATTGCGCTGCGACGATGTGAGCATGGCTTCGATGTCGGGCATGACGGGCTCGAGATACTGGCTTTCGTGCAGGAACATGCCATACCAGTTGGCCACCTGGTCTTTCCAGTACTGCTGCCACTTGCTCAGCGTGTATTTCTCGAGCAGGCGATGGGCTTCGATTATGAGTTTCGGGGCGGCGGCCTCGAAGCCCACACGGCCCTTTATACCTATTATTGTGTCGCCCACGTTGCAGTCGCGTCCTATGGCATAGGCCGCGCCTATCTCCTCAATTTTCTGTATGGCGGCAATCTTGTCGTCGAATTTCTCGCCGTTCACGGCCGTTATCTCGCCCTTTTCAAACGTTATGCGCAGTTCGGTCGGGGCTTCCTTTGTGGCGTGTTTCAGGAAAGCCTCTTCGGGCAGACCCTGTGCCGAGTCGAGTATCTCGCCGCCGCAGATGCTCGTGCCCCAGATGCCCACGTTGTAGGAGTATTTGAGTTTGGCGAAATCGGCGGTGAAACCGTTGGCGTTGAGGTAGTCAACTTCTTCCTTGCGGCTAAGTGCCTGGTCGCGTGTGAGGGTTATTATCTTCACGCCCGGAGCCATGACGAGGAACGTCATGTCAAACCTTATCTGGTCGTTGCCTGCTCCGGTGCTGCCGTGGGCAATGGCGTCGGCACCTATTTGCTTGGCATAACGCGCTATGGCTATGGCCTGGAACACGCGCTCCGACGACACCGATATGGGGTAGCAGTTGTTGCGCATCACGTTGCCGAATATCATGTAGCGCAGCGACTTGTCGTAGTATTCCTGCGTAACGTCGAGCGTGACATATTGCTTCGCGCCCAGTTTGTAGGCGTTCTCCTCGTTTTTCTTCAACTGTTCGGCACTGAAGCCGCCTGTGTTGGCGCATGCCGCATAAACCTCGTTGCCTTCCTTGGCAAGTTTCATCACTGTGTAGGAGGTGTCGAGACCTCCCGAAAAAGCTACTACTACCTTCATGTCGTCACTTCGTATGTTGTTTGTAAGCTACGGTGCGGTTGCGCACCGGTTAGTTTGTTTATGTCATCAATTCCCGTATTTCCTTATTCTTTCAAGCACATCGTCGGGCAGTTTCACCGGGAGGTGTTCTTCGGGGTCGTAGAGCATGCCCGTGCAGATGCAGTATTTGCGGTTGGTGCGCTTCAGAATATCTACGTTGACGCAGCCCTCGCAACCGCGCCAGAATGTTTCGTCGTCGGTGAGGTCGGCGAAGGTCACGGGGTGGTAGCCCAGCTGGGTGTTCATGGCCATCACCGCCGCGCCGCTTGTGAGCGAGAAAATCTTGGCGTGCGGCCACCGCGTGCGGGCAAGGGTGAACGTGAGGTCTTTTATGCGTTTGGCTATGCCGCGGCCCCGGAAGTCGGGGTGAACGATGAGACCTGAGGTGGTGACATATTTCTTGTTCTCCCAAGTCTCGATGTAGCTGAAGCCTGCGAAGCGGTCGCCACAGAGGGCAATCACGGCTTTGGCTTCCACCATCTTCCTGAACACATATTCGTGCGTGCGCTTGGCTATTCCCGTGCCGCGCACCTTTGCGGCGGCTTCTATCGTGGTGAGTATGGTGTCGACGTATTTCTCGTGCTCTGCGTCGGCCACCATCACGGTTATGTCGCCGGTTGTATTGTTTATTGCTGTTCCTTCCATTTTGTCAGTGCCGGACTAGCCGGTTTTGGTTGCTGTTTTCGGTTACTTTTGGGTTGCACCGCCCCTCGGGGCGCACTGGGGTGTGCTTGCGTCCCGTGGTGTAGCGGAATCGGACTGGTTTAAAAGCCCTTGTAAATTGTTTCGGTGTCTTGCCCGTGGGTTATCTCATTCCAGGCACAATGCGGTTGAGTGCTTCAATCACGGCCTCGCGTGCCACGCCTTCCTTTATTACTATAATAATGGTGTCGTCGCCGGCTATTGTCCCGAGTATCTCGTCGATGTGGCCATTGTCGATGTCGTAGGCTATCGAACTGGCGTAGCCGGGACGTGTGCCTATCACTCCAATGTTGCCGGAGAAGTTTATGCTGCAGTAGCCGGGTATGCGGCGCATTTCTGAGGCCGCAAGCGGACTGGCGATGCGCTTGTACATCGTCTCGTTGGGCAACACATAAACATAGCGACCGTTCATGCTTGCGGCCTTGGCCACCTTCAGTTGCTTCATGTCGCGGCTCAATGTGGCCTGGGTCACGTTGTAGCCTTCCTTTGACAATGCCACAAGCACTTCTTCCTGACTGCCCAGCTCGTTGCTCGAGATGAGCATCTTAAGCGTCTCTATTCTGTCGCTTTTCGTCTTCATGCGATGTATATTTATTAATTGTTCACTGCAAAATTACTAATTTATGCATTAACAAACAAACATATTCGTATAAAAATACCCTCATAAAGCATTTTTTGTATATTTTGATATGATATTATGTATATATATACTACAATATATACAAAACAAAAGTGCATATCGGGAAAGCTGTGTTTGCGACATTAGCACGGTGTGGCTGCTGTACGACTGTGCTGTCGAGGCAGGGCAAGTCATGCTGCGTCGGGTTGTTGAAACAAGCAAAAAAAAGCCCGAAGACATACAGCATCTTGTCTTCGGGCTTTGTAATTGTTTCAGTTTGCCATTTCCGAAAGGAACTTAATGCGCACCAACCGCACCTCATATTCCTCGTAGTCGCCACCGAGCTCCTCCATTGCAACGCTCAGGCGGTCGGTCTCGCTCTCGCGGAAATAGTTGTATATGTCCATTATCTGGTCGTCGTCGAGCACGTCTTCGAGTATGTAGTCGATGTTGAGCTTCGTTCCGCTGTACACAATCGACTCTATATCGTCAATCAGTTCGTCGAGGTCGAGCCCAAGAGAATTGGCTATGTCGTCGATGGGCACATGATGATCGATGTTCTTAATGATTTTCGGCTTCGTCATCTTGTCCTTTGCGACAGTGCGCACGAGTATGTCTTCGGGCTTTTCTATGTCGTTGTCCTGACAGTATCGCTTTATGAGTTCGCAGAATTCCTTGCCATATCGCTTTGCCTTTCCGGCTCCCACACCCTGTATGCTCTTGCTCAGGTCGTCGATAGTAGTGGGAAGAAACGTGGCCATCTGTTCGAGCGAGATATCCTGGAAGATGACATAACCCGGCAGATTCTGCTTCTTTGCCACCTTGTGACGCAAGTCTTTGAGCATGGCAAACAGTTCGGGCACGAGCACTGCGCCGTCATGGTCGGCTGTTTCATCTGACGGTTCCTCATTAAAGTCGGCATCCTCGACAACCATGAACGACTGCGGCGATTTCACGAAACGCTTGCCTGCCGCCGTGACATACAACAACCCGAAGCTCTCGATGTCCTTGCGGATGTAGCCCGATATGATGCCTTGACGAATGACGGGGCTCCACAGCTTCGGACTTATGTCTTCGCCCGTGCCGAACTCCTCAAGTTGGTCGTGCTTGTGCGACACGATGTCGTCGGTGGCACGCCCTTTCACAAAGTCGATGAGGTATTCCTGCCGCACGCCTTCCTTTATGGCGAGTATGGCGTTGAGCACTATGAGCAGTGCATCGCGACCTTCGTGGCGTTCTTTCGGGTGCAGGCAGTTGTCGCAGTTATGGCAGTTGTCGGGCGCATATTCCTCACCGAAATAGTGCAGCAGCAGCTTGCGGCGGCATATCGAAGACTCCGCGTAGGCGGCAGTTTCCTGCAACAGCTGGCGACCTATCTCCTGTTCGGCCACCGATTTCTTGTCCATGAACTTCTCAAGTTTCTGCAAGTCGGGCTTGCAGAAGAACGCTATGCACACGCCTTCGCCTCCGTCGCGCCCGGCACGTCCCGTCTCCTGATAGTAGCCTTCAAGACTTTTCGGGATGTCGTAGTGTATTACGAAGCGCACGTCGGGCTTGTCTATGCCCATACCGAAGGCTATCGTAGCCACGATAACGTCGATGCGCTCCATGAGGAAATCATCTTGCGTGGCCGACCGTGTGGCCGAGTCGAGCCCGGCATGGTAGGGTGCGGCCTTTATTTCGTTGGCCTTGAGCACTGCGGCGAGCTCTTCCACCTTCTTGCGGGATATGCAATAGATTATGCCGCTCTTGCCGGTGTGTTGCTTTATGAACTTTATTATCTGGTGATCGATGTCCTTCGACTTCTGCCGCACCTCGTAGTAGAGGTTGGGGCGGTTGAAGGAACTGCAGAATTCACGGGCATCTGCAATGCCGAGGTTCTTCTTTATGTCGCCTTTCACCTTGTCGGTGGCGGTGGCGGTGAGGGCAATCACGGGTGCGTTGCCTATCTTGTTTATCGTCGGGCGTATGTTGCGGTATTCCGGGCGAAAGTCGTGTCCCCACTCAGAGATGCAGTGTGCCTCGTCGACGGCATAGAAAGAAATCTTGAACGACTTGAAGAATGCGAGGTTGTCTTCCTTGTTGAGCGACTCGGGGGCAACATAAAGCAGTTTTGTGCGCCCGTTGTGCACATCGTCGTAGACCTGCTGCAGGGCTGCTTTGTTGAGCGACGAGTTGAGGTAGTGGGCCACGCCCACTTCCTCGCTCAGTCCGTTTATGACATCCACCTGGTTTTTCATCAAGGCAATCAGCGGCGACACCACGATGGCAGTGCCGTCCATTATCAGCGACGGCAACTGGTAGCACAGGCTCTTTCCGCCGCCGGTGGGCATGAGCACGAAGGTGTCGTGTCCGCCGAGGAGGTTGCGTATGATGTCCTCTTGCTCGCCCTTGAACGAGTCAAAACCGAAATAGTGCTTCAGTCTTTCGTTGAGATTAACTTTCTCTGTCATAGTAATTCAATAGAATGTTGTGTGTGCGGCCGCACGAGGCAGCCGCAGTGGGGTGTTGGGGCGCGCCTTGCCTGTGTGGCGCGTCAGTTGGCCTGCATCTGCTGTATGTGCGATTTGTCGAGCTGCTGGCGTGCGTAGTCGAGCGTGACGGTGAATGAGTCCTGCTTCTTCGACGGTATCTCAAACATCGCGTCCATAACTATTGCCTCGACAATTGAGCGCAGTCCGCGTGCGCCGAGTTTGTATTCCACGGCCTTGTCAACAATATATTCGAGTGCGTCTTCGTCGAATGTGAGCTGTATGCCGTCCATCTCGAAGAGCTTCTTATACTGTTTCACTATGGAGTTCTTGGGCTCCACGAGTATGCGGCGCAGTGCCTTTCGGTCGAGGGGGTTGAGATATGTGAGCACGGGCAGACGGCCAATGATTTCGGGTATCAGTCCGAACGACTTCAAGTCTTGCGGAAGGATGTATTTCATAAGGTCGCCCTTGTCGATGCTACGCACGTTCTGCACCGAGTTGTAGCCCACCACATGCGTGTTGAGGCGTTGTGCTATCTTGCGCTCAATGCCGTCGAATGCGCCGCCGCAGATGAACAGAATGTTGCGTGTGTCAACGTGTATGTAGTCCTGGTCGGGGTGTTTGCGCCCGCCTTTTGGCGGAACGTTCACCATAGTGCCCTCAAGAAGCTTGAGCAAACCCTGCTGCACTCCCTCGCCACTCACGTCGCGTGTTATACTGGGGTTGTCGGCCTTGCGCGCAATTTTGTCTATCTCGTCGATGAAGACAATGCCGCGTTCGGCTGCCGCCACGTCGTAGTCGGCCACCTGAAGCAGGCGCGAGAGTATGCTCTCCACGTCTTCTCCCACATAACCGGCCTCGGTGAACACCGTGGCATCGACTATGGTGAAGGGCACGTTGAGCAGTTTTGCTATCGTGCGTGCGAGCAGAGTCTTGCCCGTTCCGGTGCTGCCCACCATTATTATGTTGCTTTTCTCTATCTCAACGCCGTCGTTGTCGTCGGGCTGCTGGAGCCTCTTGTAGTGGTTGTAGACGGCCACCGAGAGATATTTCTTGGCTTCGTCCTGCCCGATGATATACTCGTCGAGATAGGCTTTTATATCCATAGGCTTGGGCACCTCGTCGAGGTTGATGTCGAATGTGGCCTCGCTGTCTTCCATCATGTCGGCCACTCCTGCTTCTTTGAGTATTCTGTAGGCTTTGCGTACACAGTCGTCGCAGATTAACACTTTGGTTCCCAAGAGCAGGTTTACTTCGTTCTCGCTTCTTCCGCAGAAGCTGCATGCTTTCTTTGGCATTGTGTGCTGTTGTGTGTGTTTTTTGTCCTGAATGTTTCCTCTTGTGCTTGCCGCAGGGCGGTGCGGTTTATTCCGCGCTGGCGTTGGCGGCCTTTTTCTTTTCGAGCACGGCGTCAATCATGCCGTATTCCTTTGCCTCGCTGGCCGTCATCCAGTAGTTGCGGTCGCTATCGGCCCACACCTTGTCAAACGGAGTGTGCGAGTGTTCGGATATGATTGTGTAGAGTTCTTTCTTGAATTTCTGTATCTCGCGTGCCTCTATCTCTATGTCCGAGGCCTGTCCCTGCACTCCTCCGAGTGGTTGGTGTATCATCACGCGGCTGTGGGGCAATGCGAAACGCTTGCCCTCGGTGCCTGCCACGAGCAGCACGGCGGCCATAGATGCGGCCATTCCGGTGCATGTTGTAGACACTTCGCTCGATATAAACTGCATAGTATCGTATATGCCGAGGCCTGCAGTCACGCTTCCGCCGGGCGAGTTGAGGTATATGGAGATGTCTTTTCCGGGGTCAACCGAGTCGAGATAGAGCAGCTGTGCCTCGATGGTATTGGCCGTGTAGTCGTCGATTTCGGTGCCGAGGAATATCACGCGGTCCATCATAAGGCGCGAGAACACGTCCATCTGCGTGACGTTAAGCTGGCGTTCTTCGAGGATATACGGGTTCATATACTGTGCCTGCGACTTTATCACGTCGTCAATCACCATGCCGTTCATGCCGAGGTGGCGTGTTGCATATTTTCTGAAATCGTTCATTTCTTTGTCTTGTTGTTATTTGTTGGCGTGCCGTGTTGCTGTGTGCGGCACGCGAGGTTGTTTCGGTGGTTACGGTTTTGCGGTTTTCGCCTGCTTGTGTGGCGCAAGTGAAAGCCCGCGGCGGCAGCCGATTTTAAACAAAAACAGGGGCTATCGACTTTTCCATACCACAAAGATAATAAAAAAAGTCGGTAGCCCCTTATAAAAAGGAGTATTTTTTCTTGGTTTTATTTGCTCATCATCTTGTTGAACTCCTCGAAGGTTGTGTCAATCTCATGGAGCTTAACTGCGCCCTTGAGGGCTGCTGCGAGCTTGATGTCGATAGCACGGTCAACAAACTGGTCAACGGCCTCGCGCTTCTTGAGGAGCTCGGCTGCGTAGTTGTCAACATACTCTTCGGGCACGTTGGTCATGCCATACTGTGCAAACTGCATGCGTGCTGTCTCCTTGGCGGCCTCACGCACGTCGTCGTCTTCAACCTTGATGTTGTTGGCTTCAACGAGCTGCTGCTTGATGAGGTGCCACTTGAGCTGCTTGATGCTCTCTGCGTAGTTCTTCTCAACAAACTCTTCTCCCTTGTCTTTGTTGTTCATAAGCATCACGCGCTTCAGTATGGCGTCGGGCCAGGTGAGTTCGCCCACCTTGTTCTCGGCATACTCGCGCACGTCGAGCATGAACTTGAAGTCGCTGTTGGTAGCGAGCTGCGGCTTGAGAGTCTCAGCCAGCTTGCTGCGGAATTCCTCAACGCTCTTCACCTCGTCCTTGCCGAACACCTCGTCGAAGAGCTCCTGGTTTACCTCAGCCTTTGTGTAGCGGCTTATCTCAGTAATCTGGTAGCTGAAGTCGGCGGTGAGTTCCTTGGCAACCTCGCGGCTTACCTTGAGCAGCGACGACAGTTCGCCCTCGCCTTCGGGATATGCCTTGCGGGGGTTGAAGGTGATGATGTCGCCGGTCTTTGCACCGTCGAACAGGGCTTTCTGATCGTCCACCTTTATATATTGGGGCATAAGCACTGCACCCTCAACGGTTATTCCGTCTTCCTTGGTGTTGCCCTCAGCGTCGAG
Source organism: Dysosmobacter segnis (assembly GCA_963602915.1). GTDB lineage: Bacteria > Bacteroidota > Bacteroidia > Bacteroidales > Bacteroidaceae > Prevotella. Next base: position 12,009 of record CAVCLB010000006.1, read on the forward strand.
CTCGCGCAGGTCGCCTTTGAGCATATCGCTCTGTGCTGCGTCGTAGTTCTCAACCTTTACATACTTGCCGGCGCGGTTGGCAAATGCTTCAACCTGCTCGTCGATGAGCTTGTCGTCAACCGAGATGTTGTAGTAGTCAATCTCGCTCTCGCCGTTGAGCTCAACCTTGAACTCGGGGGCTACGGCTATGTCGAACATGAAGGTGTAGGGTGCGGGCTTTTCGATATCCACCGATTCGGTCTGCTTTTCTGCGGGAAGCGGCTCGCCGAGCATCTGTATCTTGTTGTCGTTTACATATTTGTAAATCTGCTCGCCCACGAATTTGTTGACGGCATCAAAGCGCACCGATGCTCCGAACTGGCGCTTGATGAGACCTATGGGAGCCATGCCCGGACGGAAACCGGGGATGTTGGCTTTCTTGCGGTAGTCTTTCAGGGTTTTCTCGACGGTGTCCTTGAAATCGTCTTCTTCGACAACGATGGTCAGAAGACCGTTCACCTTGTCGGGATTCTCGAATGAAATTTTCATCTCTTATTTTATATTATTTAGTGATTTTTTGTTTCTGTCTACGGAAATGCAAAATTACTCAATAATAGCGAAACACACAATTATAATGCAAAAATTTTGTTTTTTTCACCAAAGTGCAACCGCCTGTGCGCACGGGTTCACAGTGTGGCATGTGCCAGTAGGGTGCCGTCGAGGCGGTATATGGTGAACGTGCCGTTTTCATAGGTTGCGAACGTGGGCACGTTGCCGCCTTTGGGGAATGTCACCGAACCGAGGTTGCACGTGATGCCTGCCTCTGTTTTCTCGAGTTTCCACAGGTGGGTGTGGCCGTAAACCAGTGCGTCGTGGTGGCCCACAGGGCGGTTTTGCTCATTATATATATGTCCGTGCGTGAGAAACAGGCGGCGGCCTTCGTCCACCACAAGCGCGTAGTCGGCCATGATGGGGAATTGCAGCAGCATCTGGTCAACCTCGCTGTCGCAGTTGCCGCGCACCGCCACTATGTCGGCGGCCATGGCGTTGAGCCGTTCGGCTATGCCTTTTGGGTCGATGCCTTCGGGTATTCGGTTGCGCGGCCCGTAGTTAAGGATGTCGCCAAGGATGCAGAGCATGTCGCAGTCGTTGCGGCGGTAGAAGTCGAGCACGGCCTCAAGGGCGGGCAGCGAGCCGTGTATGTCGGATACTAACAGGTATTTCATTTTCTCGTTGTTGCTTGTTTTTCCTTTTGCCGTCGTTGTCACTCGGCGTTGCGTTCCTGTTCGCGGGCGCGTTTCTGCTCGTCGATCAGCTGGAAATCTTTCTTGCGCAGCACGAAGGTGCTGCCCAGATATTTCTCGCGCACGATGTTGTTTTCGGCTAGTTCTTCGGGCTTGCCCTGAAACAGGATGCGGCCTTCGAACAGAAGGTAGGCACGGTCGGTAATGGTGAGTGTCTCCTGCACGTTGTGGTCGGTGATGAGAATGCCTATGTTGCGGTATTTCAGTCGCCACACAATGTGCTGGATATCCTCCACGGCAATGGGGTCTACACCGGCAAACGGTTCGTCGAGCATGATGAACTTGGGGCTTATTGCCAGGCAGCGTGCTATCTCGGTGCGTCGGCGTTCGCCGCCCGAGAGCTGGTCGCCAAGGTTCTTGCGGAACTTGTGCAGTCCGAAGTCGTCAATCAATTCCTCGAGTTTTGCGAGTTGTTCCTTGCGTGTCAGGTCGGTCATCTCGAGCACCGACATGATGTTATCCTCCACGCTCATCTTGCGGAACACGCACGCTTCCTGCGGCAGGTAGCCTATTCCGGCGCGCGCCCGCTTGTACACCGGATAGTCGGTAATCTCGCGGTCGTCGAGGTAGATATGCCCGGCGTTGGGCACGATGAGTCCTGTCGTCATGTAGAACGATGTGGTTTTGCCTGCGCCGTTGGGTCCGAGCAGTCCCACGATTTCGCCCTGACGCACGTTTATCGACACGTTGTTCACCACGGTGCGCTTTCCGTAGCGTTTCACGAGGCCCTCGGTGCGCAGCACCATGCCTTCGTCGTGTGCCGTGGCCTGTATGTTTTCTGTCTCGCTCATAATGCTGCAAAGTTAGCTTTTTTAATCGTTACGCGCAAAAAGGGCACGTTTTTTTTTCGGCTGCGGATGCCGCTCACATTGAAATAAAGCTAAAAACTAAATGACAACATATAGTTTTTGCCATTTTATTGCTACTTTTGCAGGCGGTTACAGGAACTGTGCCCGTGCCCGGAGGCGTGCTTTGCGCCGTATGTGGCAGCACTGTTCTAAACGCTTAGTAATTATGTTGTTGATAAAATACCTTACCACCCTCGGCCGCTACATCATGCTCATGGGCCGTTCGTTTGCGCGTCCCGAGCGCATGCGCATGTTCTTAAAGCAGTATTTAAAGGAGATGGCCACACTCGGTGTCGACTCCATCGGCATCGTGTTGCTCATATCATTCTTCATTGGAGCGGTTATATGCATACAGATGAAGCTCAACATCCAGAGCCCGTGGATGCCCCGTTGGGTGTCGGGCTACACCACGCGCGAGATAATGTTGCTGGAGTTCTCGTCGTCGATAATGTGTTTGATACTCGCCGGAAAGGTGGGGTCGAACATCGCGTCGGAGCTTGGCACGATGCGCGTCACGCAGCAGATTGACGCGCTTGAGATTATGGGTGTCAACTCGGCCAACTATCTCATCCTGCCCAAGATAATGGGATTGGTCACGATGATGCCCTTCCTCGTGATATTCTCGTCGGCCACGGGCATCCTCGGAGCCTACGGCACGGCCTACATAGGGCACATTCTTTCGCCTTCCGACCTCACTCTCGGTCTTCAGCATGCCTTCAACTCGTGGTTCATGTGGATGAGCATCATCAAGAGTCTGTTCTTCGCCTTCATCATAGCCAGCGTGTCGTCGTTCTTCGGCTACACTGTTGAGGGCGGTTCCGTAGAGGTGGGCAAGGCCAGCACCGACGCCGTTGTGTGCTCGAGCGTGCTCATTCTCTTCTCCGATGTGTTCCTCACCCAGCTGCTGAGTTAGGCTTTTTCCGCCGTGCGACAGCAATGGCACTGCCGCAGGCAACCACCACACTAGATTCAAACAAAGTATGATTGAAATAAAACATCTCTGCAAGTCGTTCGACGACAAGGAAGTGCTCAAAGACGTGAACGCCGTCTTCGAGGACGGGAAAACCAACCTCATCATCGGACAGAGCGGTTCGGGAAAGACCGTACTGATGAAAAACCTCGTGGGACTGCTCACTCCCACAAGCGGCGAGGTGCTCTACGACGGCCGCAACTTCGTGGCCATGGGCAAGAAAGAAAAGGTGCACATGCGCCGCGAAATGGGCATGATATTCCAGAGTGCCGCGCTCTTCGACTCGCTCCCCGTGCTCGAAAACGTGATGTTTCCGCTCGACATGTTCTCCACAATGAACTACCGCGAGCGGGTGCGCCGCGCACAGGAGTGCCTCGACCGCGTTAATTTGATTGAGGCGCAGACCAAGTTTCCCGGCGAGATATCGGGCGGCATGCAGAAACGCGTGGCCATTGCCCGCGCCATCGTGCTCAATCCGAAGTATCTTTTCTGCGACGAACCCAACTCGGGACTTGATCCCCGCACGTCGCTCGTTATCGACGACCTGCTTAGCGGCATCACCAAAGAATTCGGAATAACCACCATTATAAACACCCACGACATGAATTCGGTCATGGGAATAGGCGAGAACATCGTGTTCATATACAAGGGCCGCAAGGAATGGCAGGGCACAAAAGACGAGGTGATGCTCTCCACCAACAAAAACCTCAACGACCTCGTGTTCGCTTCCGACCTATTCCGCAAGGTGAAGGAGGTGGAGCTTGAACAGACCCACAGCGACGAATAGCAAGCATCACGGGGACGACATATCATAGTATGGTGGTCAACCCCTGCGTTTTCTTGAATGATTCTCAAGATACAGCCTTTGTTCCGCAAGGTAATGTGCATATAAAGCAAAAACCGTGCAATCATGCCACACAAAGTTTTTTGGCACGAAAAAAAACGGATATACTTTGCGTTGTATGAAAAAAAAGCATTACCTTTGCACCGCATTAAGGAAGATTGGCAGAGTGATCGAATGCGCTAGACTCGAAATCTGGTATACCCATTACGTGGTATCGGGGGTTTGAATCCCTCATCTTCCGCACTTTTAACTTCAAAGCCTCAACCGACAGATGCAACACGCATAGCGGTTGAGGTTTTTTCGTATGCATAAACACACACAAACACACCTCCGCACAAATTACACTATACGATGTTTCATATCGCGATTTTAACATTTTCTGACGGCGGAGAATGCCTACAAAACGTGCCACTAACAATAAAACGCGGAATATTGCAAAATCTCCTCAAAACGCACAATATTCTATCACACAAACGATTACGTTCGAATACCTTTCACTGAAACATGATTTTCCGCCACAAACAACACTAAGCCATGCGCAAAACAAGGCTTGTTTGCACCGTTTTCAAGCACTGTTGGCACCGCAAGCAAGCCTTCGTTGCGATGCAAACAAGGCTTCGTTGACCAACACTCAAGGCCCAACCTGCCAAAAAACCATGTTTTTAGCCACCGCAGACACCCCTCCGACGGCCAGAATGCAGATTTCTGCCGTAAAAAAAATTTACCGTGCCGGTGTGGCATAATTGCATTTTTGCAACCATGCGCAACGCAAATGTGAAAATGCACCTCGCCGCATGCACGCACGGCACAAGCGCAGGCAGCAGGCCAACCATTCACTGCCGAAGGCAAAATTTAGCGTCGGCGGCAATGCCGTGTAAACTATATTTTGTAATTTTGCCACCCATAAACGTCCGCCCGGAAGCACACATGGCCACACGGCGCGGCAAGAATAAGAAAGCCAAATGAACCCGAAACTGAAAGGAACAATTTGCGGCATAGTGGCCGCAATAAGCTACGGCACCAACCCCTTGGGCGCGATGAACCTCTACAAGGACGACATCAGCGCCAACACCACCATTTTCTACCGCTTCGGACTGGCCGCACTCATCCTCGCGGCCATGATGATTGTGCAGCGCAAGTCGTTTGCCGTGACCCGCCGCGAACTGCTCATACTCGCCGTGCTCGGCGTGCTCATGGGTTCGTCGTCGTCGTCGCTCTACTTCAGCTTCTACTTCATGGACGTGGGCATAGCCTCAACCCTACTCTTCGTCTACCCCGTCATGGTGGCCGTGATAATGGCCACGCTCTTCAAAGAGAAGGTCACGGTGAGCACGGTAGTGTCGATTGCGCTGTCGCTCGCAGGCATAACCCTGCTCTACCACGGCGGCAACGGCGCGACACTCAGCACCACGGGCGTGTTGCTCGTCATGGTGTCGTCGCTCACCTACGCCGTCTACATAGTGATAGTAAACAAGTCGTCGCTGCGACTCTCGTCGGTAAAGCTCACATTCTATGTGCTCGTGTTCGGCGTGCTTACCATTCTTGGCTACACGGCGGCAATGGGACAGCACATACAATTGCTCACCACTCCGGCGCAATGGGGCTATGCCGCGATGCTCGCCCTCGTGCCCACGGTAATCTCGCTCGTGCTCATGGTGATAGCAGTGCACGACATCGGATCCACACCCACGGCCATAATGGGCGCACTCGAACCGCTCACGGCAGTGGCAATAGGCGTGATGTGCTTCGGCGAAAACTTCACCGCACGGCTCGCCACGGGCATAGTGCTCATCCTGGCAGCCGTGATACTCATCATCGCGGGCAAGTCGCTCTCGCCCCACAACATCACAATGGTAGTGAACAGCATTGGCCACCGCCTTGCAAAAACGTGGCGTTGGAGACAATAGAAGGCGGCACAAAAAATATGGCAAAAATTTTGTCATATCAGAAAAAAGCAGTACTTTCGCACACGGTTACACGAAATAGGGGCGTAGCCCAGCTGGTTTAGAGCGCTGCAGTCACATTGCAGAGGTCATCGGTTCGAGCCCGATCGTCCCTACACAACCGACAGTGAGATGAGAGGAACACGCAAGTGTTTCTCTCATTTTTTATTTGTAACTTTGCAACAAACCAATTTGCCAACCATGAAGATAACCCACATCATTGCCATTGCCGCCATGGCGGCAATGCACGCACACGCGCAGACGGGCACGGCCAACGAACCGGTGCAGTATATCGGAGGCGAAATATGCAACCCGAGACTGCACGACGGCGGTTTCAGATATGCCATAGGAACAGAAAACATTCAGGTGACAAGAGCCAACCGCACGCATCCCGAACAGTGCGACGGGTTTGGATGGACCTACAACCACGCGCCCAACATAACCTATTGGCACGGACGTTTCTATCTTGAATACCTCTCCAACCCGAAAGACGAGCAGCAGCCACCGGGGCAGACATTCATCGTGACATCGCGCGACGGACGCACATGGGGGCAGCCACAGGTGGCGTTTCCATCCTACAAAGCTCCCGAAGGCGTGACAATCCCCAAGCCCTACTACGGCTACATCATGCACCAGCGCATGGGATTCTACACCGCTCCAAACGGAAAGCTGCTGGCCGTGGCCTTCTACGGGCACAGCTACAACCCTTTTAAGGAGGGCGGAATAGGTCGCGTGGTGAGAGAAATGCACGACGACGGCACTATGGGACCGATTTATTTCATTCGCTACTCGTCGCACACCACATGGAACGAGAAAAACACCTCCTACCCCTTCTACACGTCGAGCCGCGACAAAGCATTCAAAGAGGCATGCCGCGCACTGCTCGCCGACCGCCTGAAAACTCTGCAATGGATTGACGAAGACCGCGGACTCGACAACTTCTACACCCTCAAAGACTCGATAAACCGCGTGCAGGCCACGTCATACTACCACCGCGCCGACGGAAAAACCGTGGCCTTGTGGAAGTGGTCGTATGCCGCACTATCGGATGACGACGGACTGACGTGGAGCACTCCCGTGAGAATACCCACCCTAATCATGGCCGGGGGAAAGCAATGGGGACAGCGCACGGCAGACAGTCGCTACGCCATTGTGTACAACCCAATAGAGACACAACCCTACCGTTATCCGCTGACGGCGGTGACAAGTGCCGACGGAATAACGTTCGACTCGATATGCGTGGTGCACGGCGAAGTGCCGCCACGACGCTTCATGGGCGAGAACAAAGACTTCGGGCCGTGCTATGTGAGGGGTATAACCGAGGGCGAAGCCACTCCGCCGGGCAACGACATGTGGCTCACCTACTCGGTGAACAAGGAAGATATCTGGGTGGCCAGGGTGCCCGTGCCGGTGAAGACAACATGGCAAGGGCCCGTTGACGACAATTTCGACGGCATAGAACCGCACGGACGTATAGCCAACTGGAACATATACCGTCCGCGTTGGGCCGATGTGTATGTGGATGAACAGCACCGTCTGTGCCTGACAGACTCCGACCGCTACGACTACGCACGCGCCATACGCGTGTTTGAAACCTCGGCCAACGCCCGAATAAGCTACGACCTGACCGTAGAAGAGGAGAACAGCGACCCCATGGAGATTGACATAACCGACAGGCACGGCGAGCGCATAGCCTGTGTGAGCCTCAGCCAAGGCACAATAACGTGCAACGGCAACGTCTGCGGAAGCTACCGCACGGGCGAAACACAGCATCACGACATTGCCGTAAGCAAAGATGCGGTGAAATTCAACGGCCACACCTTCGCGCCGATGCACTCGGCCAAAGAGGCCGAACGACTCAGTTTCCGCACCGGACAATACCGATCGCTACCCGACCGCCACACTCCCAACCAGGAGCAATGCCCGCCATTGCCGGGATGCGACGAGCAGATTGCACCGGCAAAATACTTGATAGACAACGTGAAGATAAACTGACGGCAGCGGCAACCACCGGTGCTGCCGGGGCAATGCACAAAAAAGCGAAAGGCGGGCGAGACCAGTTGTGGTCGTCGCCCGCCTTTCGCGGTTATACATTATAAGTCTGCTGCGCAGACCGGCAAGACCTTGTCAGTCGTTGCTGCGCGAGAAGATGCGGAGCAAGTAAAGGAAAAGGTTGATGAAATCGAGATACAGACTGAGCGCACCCACAAGGGCGAGCTTCTGCGAACTCTCGCCGCCGTCGGGTGCAAGTTGCAGCATACGCTTTATATTCTGCGTGTCGTAGGCGGTGAGACCCGTGAAGATGAGCACACCGAGATAGCTCACCACGAGGTCAAGCCCCGAACTTTTCACAAACACATTCACCACCGTGGCGATGATTATGCCGAGTACTGCCATAAGCAGTATCTTGCCCATCGACGTGAGGTCGGTCTTGGTGGTGTAGCCAATGAGCGACATCACGCCGAACGTTCCGGCCGTGATGAAGAACGTCTTGGCTATTACCGCCGACTCAAACACCAGGAATATCGACGCAAGCGTGGCTCCGTTGATTACCGAATAGAGCACAAACAGAAGCGTGGCAGCCGACAGTGACAGGCGGTTGAGTGCTCCCGAGATGCCCCAAACGAGTGCGAGTTCGGCTATTATAAGTCCGAAGAACGTCACCTTGCTGCTGTATATCAAGCCCAGCAGAGCCGGACTTCCGGCCACTCCGTAGGCCGTGATGCCCGTAATGGCAAGTGCCAGCGTCATCCATACATATACCTTGCGCATGAGCGCAGGGAAAGCCGTAGAGAGGGAAGCGTCCCATCGTCCGGCAATTTCATTCCAGTTTTCTCTTTCCATAATTGTTTCTTGTAATTTTGTCAGTTCTGCAAATATATGCCTTTACTCTTACATCGGCAAATGGCGTGCCATGTTTTTGCATGTATTTTCAGAAGATTTTGTTTTTTGCAATATTTTTTCGCTACCCCATTGCCGCTGCAATGCAAAACGGGCTTCACCCGGTTTTGCCGCAGATGAAGCCCGAATAGCATATATCTTTTGTAGTTTCTTACGTCAAATCAAGTGCAGCCACCGCAGCACGTCGTTGAGATTGGCCACCACCATGAGCAGCAACAGTATGCCGATGCCTATGTATTCGGCGCGTATCATAAACGTTTCGCTGGGCTTGCGGCGCGTAATCATCTCGTAAAGAAGGAACAACACGTGTCCGCCGTCGAGCGCGGGAATGGGCAGAATGTTCATAAACGCGAGCATTATGCTAAGGAATGCCGTCATAAGCCAGAACATGTGCCAGTCCCACTGAGCCGGGAACAGACTACCGATAGCACCAAATCCGCCGAGCGACTTGGCTCCGTCGGCGGTGAACACATACTTCAGATCGCCCACATAACCTGCCAGAACGTCGCATCCATAGCGCACTCCGGCCGGGAAACACTCAAAGAAACCGTAGCTTACGTGCGTCGGCTTGTAATAGGAAAGCAGCGACGGCACTGCAAAGCCAAACTCAAGTTTGTCGGTGAGGAGCGCCTTCTGCGTCACACGGCACTCCCGTCCGTCAACAACGCGCACGAATGTCACCGTGGCCGACATTGCCGACACACTGTCGCTATGGGTTGTTGCAGCGGCAAGCATGTCGCGCATGCGTCCCACCTCGTTGGTGAACTCATTATAAGAATCCACCGCCTTGCCGTTGAGGGCCACCACTTTGTCGCCCTTTTTCATGCCTATCTTGGCGGCAATCGAACCAGTTACCACGCTGTCGATGCGTGCCGGGAGCAGCGGGCGCACAAACTGCGGCACCGACTTGAGCATTCCCAGCAGGTTGAGGTCGCCCGGAAGGGCTATCGTTACGGGCTTGCCGCCACGCTCAACACGCACCTCGCGCGCTGTGGAAAGCTCGCGGAAGAGGTCGGCATCAAACTCCTTGAAGTCGCCGTTTTCAGTTCCCACGAGCACATCGCCGTCGCGGAAGCCGAGCTGTTTGGCCTCGGTGTTGAATTTCATGCCCATTGTCATGTTCTTGGGTTGTATATATTCGTCGCCCCACACAAACAGACACATGGAGTAAATGAACAAGGCAAGGAGGAAATTAACCAACACTCCGCCCACCATTATGAGCAGACGCTGCCACGCAGGCTTGGAGCGGAACTCCCAAGGTTGTGCCGGTTGCTTCATCTGTTCGGTGTCGAACGACTCGTCAACCATTCCGGCTATCTTGCAATAGCCGCCCAACGGAAGCCAACCTATGCCGTAGGCGGTTTCACTATTGCGCGGTTTGAATTCGAAGAGATGAAACCACGGGTCGAAAAAGATGTAGAATTTCTCGACGCGCACGCCGAAGAGTTTTGCGAAGAAGAAGTGTCCTCCCTCATGGAGAAGCACGAGAATCGAGATTGCCAGCACTAGCTGCAGCAGTCTTATAAGAAATACTTCCATTGTTTATAGATGTTCTTTTTGTTTTGTCAGGAATGTTTCGGCGGAGCGGAAAAGTGCCGCCCGTGCCGCCGTCACGCCCCGATAAGTTCGGCGGCAATGCGGCGCGCCTCGGCATCGGTGGCTATGTAAGTGTCGTAGTCGGGCTTTGCCGAGAAGGTGGCACGCTCCATTGTACGCTCTATGATGTCGGCCATGGCCAGGAACGAGCACTGCCCGTGGCGGAAAGCTTCGTTCACCACCTCGTTGGCGGCATTCACTATGCACGGCATGTTGCCTCCACGGCGCGTCGACTCGAATGCAAGCGCGAGGCAACGGAACTTTTCCATGTCGGGTTCGAAGAATTCCAACGGTTGCTTGAAGAGGTCGAGACGTGCGCCATTGAGCGGCAATCGCTCGGGATAGGAGAACGCATACTGTATGGGCAGGCGCATGTCGGGCACGCCGAGCTGTGCTTTCACCGAACCGTCGGCAAACTGCACGGCACTGTGCACGATGCTCTGCGGATGCACGAGCACCTGGATTTTGTCGACAGGCACGCCGAAGAGCCACTTCGCTTCGATTACCTCGAAGCCCTTGTTCATCATTGATGCCGAGTCGATGGTAATCTTTGCACCCATGTCCCAAGTGGGGTGTCGGAGCGCATCCTGTGCTGTGACGTGTGCCATCTGCTCGAGAGTGTACTTGCGGAAAGGCCCGCCCGAAGCGGTGAGCAGTATCTTGTCGATTGCGTTGCCGCCCTCGCCCACGATGCTTTGGAATATGGCCGAGTGCTCACTGTCAACCGGCAGTATCGGAACTTTGTATTCGTTGGCCAATTGGCAGATGAGTTCGCCGGCCACGACGAGTGTCTCCTTGTTGGCAAGGCATATCGTCTTGCGTGCCTTTATGGCGTGTATTGTGGGCGAAAGTCCGGCAAAGCCCACCATTGCGGTGAGCACCATGTCAACCGGTCCGGCCTCCACTATTTGGTCGAGAGCCTCCGCTCCGGCATAAACCTTGATGTCGGGCAGGTCGGAAAGCATCTCCTTCAGTTCGCCATAGCGGTCGGTATTGGCTATTACCACCGCCGCCGGACGGAACCGCCGGGCCTGATCTGCAAGTTCCTTGACACGGTTGTTGGCCGTGAGGCAGTAGGCTTCATAGCGGTCGGGGTGCTGGGCTATCACGTCGAGAGCCTGCGTTCCTATCGAACCGGTGGAGCCAAGGATGCATATCTGTTTCTTCATAATATGTCGTTATACATTATTTATATATGCGCCGCGCGGGTCTAAAGGTCGAAAAGTCCCTCGGGCAGTGCCATGGTTATAGTGTGTTCGGCGGTATCGATGTCGGCAATGAGGTCGTCGCTTGCCGGTATAAGCACGCTGTCGCCGCCCGGTGTGGCTATGTCGAACAGCGTGTTTATCGTCGAGTCGTCAACCGCCTGTATCTTGCCTATACACTGCTGCGAATTGGCATCGACTATGGTGTAGCCCACGATTTCGGCATAAGACAGTCCGTCGGCCGTGTCATTGTCGTCGCGACGGGGGAAGAACACGTCGCAGCCTGTGAGCGTGCGCGCCTGTTCCTGCGTGTCGATGTCGCAGAACTTCACCAAAGCTGTGGCACTGCCATGGAAGCGGTAGCTTTCCATGAAGAACGGAACGAGTATGCCTTCTACCGAAAGCACGAGATAATCGGCGTCGGTTCGGTCGAACACGTCGTCGTCGAAATGGAACGAAACCTCGCCTCCCACGCCGTGGGGCTTGCCTATGCGGCCTATTTTGTAGACTTCTTCTGTGCGTATCATGTAACTGCCCGTTTATGCATCGACGCGAGTTATGTGCGCGCCGAGCGCGTTGAGCCGCTGTTCTATGTCCTCATATCCACGGTCAATCTGCGCGATGTTTTCTATGCGGCTAGTGCCGTTGGCGCCGAGAGCGGCTATGAGCAGCGCGATGCCCGCCCTTATGTCGGGGCTTGTCATGCGTCCGGCGCGCAGCCGCTTGCGGTTGTCGTGGCCCACCACCACTGCGCGGTGCGGGTCGCAGAGTATTATCTGTGCCCCCATGTCGATGAGTTTGTCAACGAAGAAGAGTCGGCTTTCAAACATTTTCTGGTGGAAGAGCACTGTGCCGCGTGCTTGCGTGGCCACGACGATGAGCACCGAGATGAGGTCGGGAGTGAGTCCCGGCCACGGAGCGTCGGCGAGAGTCATTATCGTTCCGTCGATGAACGAGTCGACAACATAGTGCGGCTGACGCGGCACCACGAGGTCGTCGCCGTCAACCTTTATCTTCACGCCGATGCGGCGGAACGCCTCTGGAATGATGCCGAGCTGTGCCACCGACGCATCTTTTATGCGTATGCCGTTGCCCACCATTGCCGCCATGCCTATGAACGAGCCCACTTCAATCATGTCGGGCAGCACACGGTGCTCGGCACCGTGCAGCTTTTCAACGCCGACAATGGTCAGTAGGTTCGAACCGATGCCGCTTATGCAGGCTCCCATGGCGTTGAGCAAGTGGCAGAGTTGCTGTATGTAGGGTTCGCAGGCGGCGTTGTATATCGTTGTTGTGCCATGCGCGAGCACGGCAGCCATTATGATGTTGGCCGTACCGGTGATAGATGCCTCGTCGAGCAACATGTAGCAGCCTTCGAGGCGGCGTGCCTCGATGGAGTAGACCTTGCGTTCTTCGACGTTGACAAACTTTGCCCCGAGGTTCTTAAACCCGAGGAAATGCGTATCGAGACGCCTCCTTCCTATCTTGTCGCCGCCCGGCTGAGCCACCGTGGCCTTGCCGAAGCGGCCCAGCAGCGGCCCCATGAGCAGCACGCTGCCCCGCAGTGCCGAGCACTTGCGCACATAGTCGTCGCTGCCCAAATAGTCGAGGTTGAGCTCATCGGCCACAAACGTGTAGTCGTTGCGCGAGTTGCGCGTCACCTTCACGCCTATGTCGCGCAGCAGGCTTATGAGGTTGTTCACGTCGAGAATGTCGGGCACATTGGCTATCCGCACCGGCTCACTGGTGAGCAGTGCGGCGCATATTACCTCGAGAGCCTCGTTTTTGGCACCTTGCGGTGTGATGGTGCCGCTCAGCGGATGCCCGCCTTCGATTATGAACGATTCCATGTTATTCTATTTTCTTCTGCGTTTGCGTTCGGGTTCTTTGGTGTCTGGGCGCAATATGTGGCACTTGCTCGTGTCGAGCTGCACCTTGCCGTCGGTATATTCGGCTAGGTCGGCCACCACTTTCCCGTCGTCTGACGAGCCGTGTCCCCACTGGCACAGGTCGCGTTTCATCTGATTCGCGGCCAGACGAGCCAGTTCGTCACGCTCGCGTCCGGCCGGCATTGTCTTGAGCCGGGCAAACACTTCGAACATCATGTGGCCGTAGTGCCTTACGGGTATGCGTTTCATGGGATATGGCATGGGCTCGGGCCGGGCGAGCATCTTCTTTGCCCCGTCGATGTCGAAGGGGTAGTCGATGTCGAGCTGGAACCCGCTCATGAGCGCAAGGTGGTCCCACAGCTTGCGGCGGTGTGCTGCCACGTCGTTGCCGGCGGGGCGCATGCGTTCCATTATGGCCACTATTGCATTGGCGCAGCGTTGCCTTTCGGCGCGGTCGGCAATCGACACGGCATGGTCTACCATGTCCTGCACCTCGCGTCCGTACTCCGGCAAGACGAGTTTCTCGCGCTGCGTGTTATAATCAAGTCCTTTTATCTTCATTTTCTGTTATTTTCTCGTTTGGCAGTGCCGCGCCCCCGGGCATGCAGCCAAGGCGCGGCTGCGCGGGCAAGTCATAGCAACGGCTTCGACTGCTTTGCCACAAAGTCTTTCAGATAGAACGGCACGAAATAGGCCACATCCTCAAACTGCCCGTCGAGCATGCGCTTCTCCGATATGGGGAACATCCACTTGGCGAGCGGTTCCACGCCGTCGATGAAGCGAGCGTTGGGGTGTTGTATGGTCTGCTTGCACTTTGCCGCGCCGTTGCCGAAGAAATAAACCGGCGCGCGGTCGAGCCATTCGCGGTAGGTGTCGGCCTCAACCACGTCGGCTCCCACGTCCCGCAGGGGTTTGAGCGAGCGGTCGTAGACGGCAGAGTAGACCTCCATGCGGCGCGCGTCGAGCATCGGGCAGAGCAATGCACCCTCTTCCACTTCCTCGCGCAGGAGCACCGGCACGGCCATCAGTTGGAGCGTCGGCACCGAAAGGAGTTTCAGGTCGCGTCCGGCGCAGATGCCTTTGGCCATCGACACGCCTATGCGCAGACCGGTGTATGACCCCGGGCCGCAGCTCACGGCCACCGCGTCGAGCGGTATGGCATGGCTGTCGGCAAACGACATGGCCTCATCGACAAACACCCCGAGCTTCACTGCATGGTTGGGGCCTTCATGGTCTTCCTCGGTGAATATACACGCTCCGTCCTGACTGACGGACACTGAGCACACGTCGGTGCTCGTCTCAATGTTCAAAATGCATGACATGATGTAAATGTTTTCGGCCCGTTTCGGCCCGTGCCGGCCTTCTTGTCTGCCACGGCTGCACCGAAACACTCTGCCGCAGCGGTTGCGCGGCGGCCAACTATGCCTGCCGCAATGCATGAAACCGGGTGCGGCGGCATTGGACCTATTGCTTGTAATGAATTGCAAAAATACAACTTTTCCGCCAAAATACGGGGAGTTTATCGATTTATTAACTAATCGGTCACCTTTTTTCATGCCTTCTGTCGCCTACACTAAACGTTCTGCCGCAGCGTGCACCGTATGCCGCACGCACATACATCATATGCTGCACGCACCTCGCGCAACCGCCGCACGCCACGGGCAAGCCTTTGCGCGGCCAGTGACTGGCCCTCTGCGGAGCGCAACGGGCACAAAATCGCGGCATTGTTTCACGTTTTCAAAAAATATAAGTATTTTTGCATCCGCATGGGCACACGCCCACAAATCCCACAAACCACCGTGCACCGCCACACACTAAGGCGACGCTGCACAGCGGCAAACCACAAACTGATGTTATGATACAGTCAATGACGGGCTACGGCAAGGCAGTCGTGGCCTACAACCGAAAGAAAATCAATGTCGAGATAAAGTCGCTCAACAGCAAGACGCTCGACCTCTCCACCCGCATCGCGCCACTCTACCGAGAGAAGGAAATGGAGATAAGAAAGGAAATCACCGCACGGCTGCTGCGCGGCAAGGTGGATTTCTCGATATGGATAGAGAAAGATGCCGGGGCCGACGCCGCCCCGATAAACGCAGCACTCGTGGCCGACTACCACCGGCAGATAAAGGAAGTGGCCGCAGCATGCGGCATTGCCGAGCCCGAGGACTGGTTTGCCACGCTCCTGAGAATGCCCGACGTAACCACACGCACCGACAACGAGACTCTCGACGACGGCGAGTGGGAAGCTGCAAAGAAGGCCGTGGGCGAGGCTATTGACAACCTCGTGGCCTTCCGCAATCAGGAGGGCGCGGCGCTCGAACGCAAATTCAACGAGAAAGTGGACAACATTGAGCGGCTCTTGAAGAGCATCGAACCGTTTGAGAAATCGCGCGTGGAGAAGATAAAGGCACGCATAGTGGAAGGGCTGAAAGCCATACCCGACGTGGAATATGACAAGAACCGCCTTGAACAGGAACTCATATACTACATCGAAAAACTCGACATAAGCGAGGAAAAACAGCGTCTTGCCAACCACTTGCGCTATTTCCGCGAAACAATGCAAGAGGGACACGGACAGGGCAAAAAGCTCGGTTTCATAGCCCAGGAAATGGGACGCGAGATAAACACCACCGGAAGCAAGAGCAACAACGCCGAGATGCAGAACATAGTGGTGAAGATGAAGGACGAACTGGAGCAGATAAAGGAACAGGTGCTCAACGCCCTGTAAGCCCAAATCACCCGACGCACGCCCCGAAACACGCACGCCCCGCCGCACTCTTTGCGGCAGAAACCCACATCACCCTACAAAGAAAAACATCCTGACATGGGAAAACTCATAATATTCTCCGCGCCAAGCGGCAGCGGAAAAAGCACAATAATAGGCCGACTCATGCAGTGCCCCGAACTGCGTCTGGCCTTTTCGATTTCATGCACAAGCCGCGCACCGCGCGGAACGGAGCGCGACGGAGTGGAGTATTTCTTCATCTCGCCCGAGGAATTCCGCAGCCGCATCGGCCGTGGCGAGTTTCTCGAATACGAGGAAGTGTATGCCGACCGCTTCTACGGAACACTGAAACAACAGGTGGAAACGCAGGCCGCACGCGGCGAGAACGTGGTGTTCGACGTCGACGTGAAGGGAGGCTGCAACATAAAGGAGTATTACGGCGAACGCGCACTCAGCATCTTCATCCAGCCGCCATCGCTGGATGAGCTGCGCCGCCGCCTTGAAGGGCGCGCCACCGATGCGCCCGAGGTGATTGAGGCACGACTGGCACGCGCCGAGTTTGAACTGTCGCAAGCCCCGAAATTCGACCACGTTGTGGTGAACGACAACCTCGACTGCGCCGTGGCACAAACCTACGGCATCGTGAAGCAGTTCATAGACGAATGAGGCACATAGGCATCTACGGCGGATCGTTCAACCCCATACACAACGGACATGTGGCCATAGCACGCGCCATGCTGCACCTCGCCGCGCTCGACGAGGTGTGGCTTGTGGTGTCGCCGCACAATCCGCTGAAACCGTCGGGCACTCTGCTCGACGACGACAAACGGCTGCTCATGGCGCGCACCGCTGTCAACGGCATCGACGGCATAAAGGTTTCCGACTGCGAGTTCCACCTCCCCCGGCCGTCATACATGTGGAACACGCTGCAACATCTGTCTGAAACTCACAGCGACTGCGAGTTCACCCTGCTCATAGGAGCCGACAACTGGACGGTGTTCAACCGATGGTATCGCGCCGACGACATCATAGCCAATTACCGCATAGCCATTTATCCGCGATCGGGTTCGCCCGTTGACACGGCCAATCTGCCGTCGGGCGTGCAGCTCTACGACACTGGTCTCTACGACATAAGCAGCACTCAGGTGCGCCAACACATAGCCGATGGGCTCGACATAAGCCCGCTCGTTCCGGCAAGCATAGCTTGTCTTGCCACGCAATTCTATTCAAGCAAACCATAATTTCGCAACAGAACTCCTCTGTTTCGTAATATTCTCCAACGAAAACGAGGCAACTTTGCAGCGATTATAACAATACAACCCTACAAACTTATGAACAGATTTTCTCTGAAAACATTGGAGAACGTGCTGACTCTCGCCACCGTTCTGCTCATAGTCACGGCTACAGCCATCGTCTGCGACCATAGCTTTCTCGGAAAAGAAATAGGTGCAAAGGCGGCAACAACGGCCGTTGACAACGACACACTGCGCACCCTTGCCGACGGAACAATGGTTGTCAACACCACAGTGCTGGGAAAGGACGTGAGCGGATTCGGTGGTCCTGTGCCGCTCAATGTATATGTGAAAGACGGCGTAGTGGTGCGCATGGAAGCGCAGGCCAACTCCGAAACGCCCGAATTCTTCGACAAAGCCTCGGCAATATTGTCACGGTGGAACGGCAACAAACTTGAAGATGCCGTAGGAATGGACGTTGACGGAGTGTCGGGAGCCACGTTCTCGTCGAAAGCAATAATCGAAAACGCGCAGCGCGCCCTTGCATTCGCGGCGAAAAACAGTGCTCCTCACGAAGCCGCCGACAGCAAGTGGCCCGACGCAAAAGGCTTGGCCGCACTCGCAGTGGTGCTGCTCGGCGCGTTGCTTCCCATTTGGGTGAAAAGCCGACGCTGCCACTTGGTGCAGCTCGCGCTCAATGTTTCGGTGCTCGGCCTGTGGTGTGGCACGTTCGTTTCGCACTCTCTTCTCACGCGCATAGCTTCACACGGCATCACGATCACGGCTTCGCTCGCTCCAATGGCAATGCTTGTCGTGGCGTTTGTCTACCCGCTTTTCGGACGGAAAGGCCATTACTGCGCCCACATCTGCCCTCTCGGTTCGGCACAGGAGTTGGCAGCGCACGCCCGACACCGCAAGATTCAGCTTCGGCAAAGCACCGTGCGCAGGCTCACCATGCTGCGGCGCATTCTGTGGGGAGTGCTCACGGCACTCTCTCTAACCGGAGTTTGGAGCGGATGGATGGACTACGAACTGTTCACCGCCTTCCTTTTCACCGCCGCCTCGTGGGTGGTTGTGGCCTTCGCAGCAGTGGTTCTTGTGCTGTCGGTATTCGTTCCGCGTCCCTACTGCCGCTTTGTCTGCCCCACGGGCACACTTCTTAAATTCTCGCAGGGTTCTGAATAATTCACCAAAAACACGATATTCAACATGAAAACATCGGTAATACTTAATTTTGTTCTTGCCGTTGCAGTGGTTACACTCGGCATAAAGGCAGTGCAGAACAGCAACGGCGGCGATGCAGCAAAGCCTGATGCGGCCAAAGAAAGCACTGAAAAGAAAGGCACTCTGCAGTCGTTCGACATAAAAGAAAGCCTCAGCGTGCGTCCGTTCACATTCTTCACCGGCGACGGACTGTTGCTCTGCGCAGGCGACAGCACATCGGCCAACGCCATGACAATAGGCTGGGGCGCACTCGGCACGCTGTGGGGCAAGCCGGCAGTCACGGTGTATGTGCGTCAGGGAAGGCACACCCACGAGTTTATGGAGCGTTCGCCCTACTTCACCGTTATGACATTCAGCGACAAAAACGTGCTCCGCTACATGGGCACGCACAGCGGACGCGACGGCGACAAGGCCAAGGCTCTCGGTCTGCACACGCTCTACACCGAAAACGGCACGCCCTACTACGCCGAGGCCGACACCGTGATTGAGTGCCGCACAATGTATGCCGGACTGATGACGGAGAAAGGTTTCCGCAGCGAAATTCCCTCCGAATTCTACGGAGCGCACGACGACGGCGGCGGTTTCCACTCCGAATACATAGGCGAAGTGGTGGGGGCTTTGCGCCGACAATAATCCGCCTGTATGCACGGCAGCACTATCCGGCAGTGCTTCTCGTAGGCTTTTACACACAAAAAGGGCGTTGCTTGCTGCGGCAAGCAACGCCCTTTATTTTTTGTCCTCTGCTTTATAAGGACATTTTCTTTTAGAGGTTCGGGTTCATCTTTGTCCAGTCCTCAACAGCGGGAACGATGCCGAGCTCTACAATCTCGTCGCGCATCTTGCAGAGATGTTCGTAGCTCTTGTTCAATGCAGCCATTTCCTCTTCCGTACCCGTCGGGGCTGTGAAGTGAACGCCTGTCTTGTCGATAGTGGAAGGCATTGCCATCATAACGTTTTTGTAACCGCACTTGCTGCAATTCACATAGCATCCTGCCGGCAAAGTGAACGGCTCGCCGCCCATTGCAGCCTCAATCATCTTCACGGCATTGTATGCCGGGCTCTGGAACGAGCTGCGTCCGCGCAGCTTGATGATGTTAGAACCACCCTGAACAGTGTGGTGCTTGATTTCTTCCCAGCGCTCGTCAGAGAGTCCCATCTCTGCCAACGGCTTGCCGTCAACCTTTACCTGCGAAGCAAACACAGCCATCTGCTCGCCGTGACCGCCGTAGGTGTGGGCTCCTGTAACCTTGTCCTGCTGCACACCGAACTCCAGTGCGAGTGCCTGCTGCAGGCGTGTGGAGTCGAGAGCGGCCAAAGATGTGAGCTGGTTGGGCTTCAAACCAGAGTGGATAAGAGCTGTGAGGGCTGTAACGTCGGCCGGGTTGAAGATAACCACAACGTGCTCAACGTCGGGGCAGTATTTCTTGATGTTGTCGCCAAACTCAGCTGCGATCTTGCAGTTGCCCTTGAGCAAGTCCTCGCGGGTCATGCCGTCCTTGCGGGGAGCACCACCTGAGGAGATGATGTATTTGGCACCGGTGAATGCCTCTTCGGGGTTTACGGTGTAAGTAACGTTAACACCGGGGAATGCGCACTGCTGGATTTCGTCGAATACGCCGTGAACTCCCGGCTCATAGATGTCGTAAAGACAGATGTTGGGGGTTAAACCGAGCATCAAAGCGCTCTGTACCATGTTGGAACCAATCATGCCGCCGGCACCGACGATCAACAGTTTCTCATTACTTAAAAATGCCATAACTTTAAATTTATTTGTGTTTATGAATTGTTCTATGTGCAACCTCACGCGGTTGTGTATTGCAAAGTTACTCTTTTTTTTTCACAATCGATTATTTATAATGTTTTTAATATGTTGTTTAATCTTAATTTTCGGGCGAAAGAAACGGCACATTTGCACCGCCGCGAGAAAATGGTTAAGTTTGTAAGACATATAGGTTAAAAAGCACACAAATGGAGAACAAAGACACCATAAGGGAGCGCATCGCCATGCTCAGGGCCAAGATGCGCCGCGAGCATCTGTCGGCATTCATCTTTCCGAGTGCCGACCCGCACATGAGCGAGTATGTGCCCCAACGTTGGGAAGGCCGCAAATGGATAACAGGGTTTGACGGAAGCGCAGGCACTGCGGTGATAACGCTGCGCAGCGCGGCCCTGTGGACCGACTCGCGCTATTTTCTTGCCGCCGAAGAACAGCTCGCCGGAACAGGAATTTCGCTCATGCGCGAACGCGTGGCGGGCACTCCCGGCATTGGCGAATGGATTGCATCGCAGGTGGAAAAGGGCGACCCTGCCGAGGCAGGAATTGACGGACTGTGCGTGTCGGAGGCCCAGGCGACCGACCTCAAGCGCGAACTTGCAAGTCGTGGAGGCATCACTCTGCGCACCAACCTCGATATTCTCGACCGGATATGGGCCGATCGGCCCGCCATACCCACGGGGAAAACATACATACAACCGCTTGAATACGCCGGCGAAACGTGCCGCAGCAAGCTCGATCGCATACGCCATGCACTGCTGGCACGCGGTGCCAACGGCATGCTCGTGGCTCCGCTCGACGACATTGCATGGACGCTAAACCTGCGGGGAAGCGATGTGCACTGCACGCCGGTGTTCGTGTCCTACCTGATAATCACGCCCCACGAGGCCACGCTTTACATTGAAAAGGAGAAGCTCACGCCCGAGGTGGAGAGCTATCTCGCCGCCGAGGGAGTGCATACTGCCGCCTACCGCAACGTGAAAGAGGCTCTGGAGCATTACGCCGACAACACAATCCTTGTAGATCCCGACACCACAAACCACACGCTCATGCAGGCTGCCGCACGCCACAACACCGTACTTGCGCCGTCGCCCATACCGGCAATGAAGGCGGTGAAGAACAGTGCCGAAACCGAAGGCTTCCGCAATGCGATGCTGCGCGACGGTGTGGCCATGGTGAAATTCCTGAGATGGCTGTTGCCAGCGGTTGAGAAAGGCGACCAAACTGAGATTAGCGTGAGCGAAAAACTGCGCTCGCTGCGTGCCGAACAACCGTTGTTCCGCGACATTTCGTTTGATACCATAGCCGGATATGAAGCCCACGGAGCCATCGTGCACTACGAGGCAACACCCGAAACCGACGCTGCCCTGCGCCCCGAAGGATTTCTGTTGCTCGACAGCGGAGCGCAGTATGCCGACGGCACCACCGACATAACGCGCACAATAGCGCTCGGACGGATTACCGAGGAGCAGCGGCGCGTCTACACACTCGTGCTCAAAGGCCACCTGCGACTGCAAAACCTCAAGTTTCCCGAGGGCGCGGCGGGCACCCAACTCGATGCCGTGGCGCGCGAGGCAATGTGGCGCGAGGGCATGAACTTCATGCACGGCACGGGCCACGGAGTGGGTTCTTGCCTTAGCGTGCACGAAGGTCCGCACCAGATACGCATGGAATGGAAGCCCGCACCCATAGTGGCCGGGATGACAGTGACCGATGAACCCGGCCTTTACCTTGCCGGACGCTTCGGCGTGCGCATAGAGAACACGCTCCTCACCGTGCCCTACCGCGAGACAGAATTCGGAAAGTTCGATCAGTTTGAGCCGCTCACGCTCTGCCCGATAGACACCGAACCGATAGTGGTGGAGATGCTTTCGGCCGACGAACGCGAATGGCTCAACGCCTACCACGCGCTTGTTTACAGCCGCCTTGCGCCCTGTCTCGACGACGAGGAACGCGAGTGGCTGCGCCAACGCACGCGTGAAATATAATCAGAACGCAGCCCCTTCGGGCGTGAGGTGCATGCGCCGCATCTCGTGTCCGCCCCAAACAGCATCAGACACACGACGAAATCCCAGCGACGAGTATAACCGCTCGGCGTTGGGATTTTGCTTATCCACAAGCAACGCAGCGGGCAATCCAATCGCAAAGGCACGCTGCGACATGGCCTTGAGCAGCGCGGCGGCGATGCCACGGCGGCGGTATTGCGGATAGACGGCAAGCGAGTCGATGTAATACTCGCCCGGAAACGTCTCGTCGGCGATGCCCGTAAAGTCGCGCTGCAAGCACTCGCTTGCCGCCTCGAAGAACCTTTGGCGCAGGCGATGCAGGTCGGCTCCGTCGTAGGCCACGCATGCCCCGGCCACAGATCCGTCGCCGTCGAGTGCCACAAGGGCATTGCGCCAGCTGTACTGCGAGTCGTCCATGCGCACGAGACGCTCCATCATGCGGAGGAAATCGTCGAGAGTGTGTCCTTCACCAGCCAAGTAGCGGCAGCAGTCGTCGCTCATGGCAAGCATAATGAGCCGCGCGATGTCGGCCGAATGGGCTACGGCGGCGCACTTAATAATTATGTTTTTCATATTAAAGATCAATATTTGTCAAGCACTTTCTTCAGTTTCTCAACTCTTGCGGCGTGTTTCTGCTTCTTCGAGGGGATAAGCGACTGTATGATGCCAAGCAAGTTGAAGCCCTGCGAAGGATTGGGCAGCGCGGCATTCTCGCGCACCGAGCGCAGTGCGGCACGGCTGTCAAACTGTATTCCGGGCGTTGTCACCACCACCTCCGACAACACTACCTCCTGCGGAATGAGCCATATCGTGTCGGAGGCAAGCTCGGCCTGCCCCACACGCCGCTGCATATAATACTTGCGCGACACCGTGGCACTCGTGAAAGGCATGCTCATTGCGAAATGCCCCGTGGCATCGGTGGAAGCACGCAGACCGTTGTCGGCAGCCACCACAGCACCCGCTATTGGCAGACGCGTGTCCATGTCGGCCACGACATGCCTGCGCTGCGCCTGCACTGGAGCAGCGGCAACGGCAATGGCGAGTGTTGCGAGAAACTGTTTCATGCGGCAAATGTAGGAAAAACTGGCCGCGCCGCAAAACCATTTAGCCTTTATTAATACGGCTTACAATATTTTGCCACGACGTGCATCGGCCGCACCACGCACGCACCGCATACGATGCACGCGCACACACCGCACGGAGTACGCGCGTGCAGCAGCTGCGGCACGCCGAAAAAGCGCGGCAGAAAATTTGCCGATACGGAATTATTTGCCTAACTTTGCAGCCGAAATCATATTTACAGGAGAACAAAAACGGGGAATTCCGACAGCAAGACCAGTGTCGGAATTCTCGTTTTTATTGTCCGATTGAAAAACATTTTAAAACAAAAGAAATTATGGCTTACATGTCACAAGAAGGCTACGACAAGCTCGTGGCCGAACTGAAACAGCTCGAATCAGTAGAGCGCCCCAAGGCATCGGCCGCTATCGCAGAAGCCCGCGACAAGGGCGATCTGAGTGAGAACTCGGAGTATGACGCCGCAAAAGAGGCCCAGGCCCACTTGGAGGACAAAATCAACCGCATCAAACTTACCATCGCCGAGGCGAAAATAGTTGACCTCTCGCGTCTAAGCACCGACATGGTGCAGATAATGTCGAAGGTGGAAATGACCAATCTTACCAACAAGGCGAAGATGACATACACCATCGTGAGCGAGAGCGAAGCCAACCTGCGCGAGGGAAAAATCTCAATCAAGACCCCGATTGCACAGGGACTGCTCAACAAGAAAGTGGGCGACGAGGTGGAAATAAAGATTCCGCGCGGCACAATACACCTGCGCATCGACAAAATCAGCATCGAATAAGGGAGGACACCATCATGGACATATTCTCTAAAATCGCCGCCGGCGAAATACCGAGCTACAAGTGTGCCGAGAGCGACAAGTTCTACGCGTTTCTCGACATCAACCCCATAGCCAAGGGACACACCCTCGTCATACCGCGACGGGAGGTTGACTACATATTCGACATGGACGACGAGGAGCTCGCCGAGTATCACCTTTTTGCCAAGAAAGTGGCAATTGCGCTCAAACGCGCATTCCCCTGCAAGAAAGTGGGCATGGCAGTGCTCGGCCTCGAAGTGCCGCACGCACACATACACCTCGTTCCCATGCAGTCGGAAAAGGACATGATATTCTCCAACCCCAAGCTGAAACTCAGCGAAGAGGAGTTCGGCGAGATTGCCGCAAAGATATACGGCGAGTTCAAGCAACTCTAAACACTCCGACTTACACAACGACAACTTACCTACGACGGCTGTCCGGGGAAACTCGAGGCAGCCGTCATTCTTTCCGGCACAAGGCCGCGCCACGGCACACACACAGCCTACACACGCACTCATGCAGCCGGAGAAAAGCCCGAATCTGCAACCGCAAACAACAATAACAACAACTATGAACGATAAAACAAGCGCAGAAAAGGAAGAGTTTCTGCAACTGCTGCGCTCCACGAAACGCGACGGCGTGGAGGAAGTGATAGAAGACTTGGAGAGCCTGGGGTTCTTCACCGCACCCGCATCGGCAGGACATCACCTCAACACTGAGGGCGGACTGGTGCGCCACTCGCTCAACACATGCCGGGCGGCACTCGCCATTTGGGAGAGCATGAAGGCCCTCGAGCCCTCGCTCGAGAACGAGGTGAAGCGTGACAGCATAGTAATCGCCACGCTACTGCACGACGTGTGCAAGAGCGACATATACAAACGCACGGTGAAGAAGCGCAAGAACGCGCTCGGAATGTGGGAAGACAGCGAAGGCTACAAGGTGTCTTACAAGAATTTCCCCATGGGCCACGGCGAGAAATCGCTCGTGCTTGTGCTGTGCAGCGGGCTCGACCTGAGCGACGACGAGATGCTCGCCATACGATGGCACATGGGTGCGTGGGGCGTAAACCAGAACAGCTACGAAGACGTGCGCAGCTTCGACACCGCACAGAAGCTCTATCCGCTCGTGGCCATAGTGCACGCCGCCGACTGCATGGCGGCCAACATCATGGAGCGCACTGGCACCGACCTTGACGAACTTTAATGTGTTTTTTCACCGTCGCCAAGCCGCATTGCTGCGCAAGGCACGCAAAAAAGCAAAAGGAGAAAGCACCCGCCCACACGGCGGCACGCTTTCTCCTTTTATATTTTATAGCATTATAGCAGCGGGTCAGACGTATTCCCCACCCTTGCGCATCTGCACTTCGTTGATCAGACGGCGTATGTTCGACGACGAATCGTCCTTGCGGCATATCAGCAACACATTGCCGTGCATGGCCACAATGTAGCCGTCGAGCCCGCTCACAACGGCAAGAATGTCCTTGCTGGGCATCCTTATGACGTTGTTGTGGGCGTTGTCGAGCAGCACATCACTGTCCACTATCACGTTGTCGCCCTCTCCCTTGCTCTTCGCCTCGTACATGCTGTGCCATGTGCCAAGGTCGGCCCATCCGAAATCGCACTTCATTACGCACACGCGGTCAGACTTCTCGAGTATGCCGTAATCAATAGATATGTTGGGATATGAGGGGAAATTCTCGTGTATGTAGGCATTCTCCGCCTCAATAGAATAGTCGGGATGCAGCCTGTCGAAATTGCGCAGCACCTCGGGAAGGAGCTTGCTGAAACACTCGAAACCGTAGCGTGCGTTGGTGAGAAACATGCCCGTGTTCCAGTAAAATTCGCCACTTTCCACAAACATCCGGGCGAAATCGCGCTCGGGTTTCTCGGTGAACGACTGCACGCGGAACACATCTCCCGACACAGGCTCGCCCAGTTGGATGTAGCCGTAGCCCGGTTCGGGACGCGTGGGACGCACTCCCATGGTGAGCAGGCAGTCGTGCGAGGCCACGAATTCGAGCCCCTCGTTCACGTTGCGGCTGAATGCCTCGTCGCCGAACACCACCTGGTCGGAAGGCGTTATCACGATGTTGGCATCGGGGTTGAGCTTCATTATGCGGTGAATGCACCATGTTGCGCTCGGCGCAGTGTTGCGGTGTATGGGCTCGGCAAGCAGATTGCCGGGCGGAAGGTCGGGCAGCATCTCGCGTACGAGAGCCGCGCACGACTCGTTGGTGTTAACATATATGTTCTCTTTGGGCACAATCCGGGCAAACCGGTCGTATGTGCTTTGCAGCTGCGTGCGCCCTGTCCCGAAAAAATCGATGAACTGCTTGGGACGCTCCTCGCGGCTGACGGGCCACAGACGGCGGCCTTTGCCGCCTGCGAGGATGACGCAATAATTGTTGTTTGTGCTTATCATGTCAACTTGTGATGGTACTGTTTTTCCAACGCCGAAAATAGAAACTTATTATTACCCGACCAAGTTTTTTAATTTAAATTTAGGATAAACAACGAATAATAAGCCACAGTGCAAAGCCGACTATGCAAAGCGGCACACGGCGGCAGCACGCCCGTGGCGCGCCGCTACGCACAGTTGACTCTACGGTCATGCCCTGTTGCGGGTGCTGTCATGCTCAGTCGGCAGTGCTGTCGCTCACCTTTTTGGGGCCACGCACGCGGTCGCCCGCCTTCAGTCCGCTCTTTATCTGTATGTTTATACCGTCGCTCAAGCCCGTAACCACCTTGCGCCGCTCATACGAAACAGCATCGCCCGAGCCCTTAACTACATATACATAAGTGTCGCCGTCGCTGAATTCAATGGCACTTTCGGGCACGGTGAGGGCGTTCTTTGCCTCTGCAAGCACAATTTCGGCATTGGCACTGTAGCCCGAACGCATCTTGTCGGCCGACGGAACACGCACTGCCGCCTTTATTTCAAACTGGTTGGCACCGTTCTGGTCGGTTGATTTCGGGGCGATATATTCGAGTGTTGCGTCGAGCTTCATGTCCTGCATGGCCCCGAGAGTAATCTTCATAGGCATCCCAGTAACGAGGCGTCCCACCTCGGTCTCGTCGATGTTGCCGCGGAAAATGAGGTCGTTCATGTTGGCCACCGACGCTATTGTGGTTCCGTCGTTGAACGTATTGGAGAGAATAACCGAGTTGCCCACCTTCACGGGAATGTCGAGTATCACTCCGGTTATGGTAGAACGCACGAGCGTGGAGCTTGCCGATGCGTTTGTCTTCGACACTCCGTCGCGCACAACTTCAAGCGCATCGTTGGCGGCGGCGGTCTCCTCGCGTGCCTGGCGGTAGCTCTGTGCAATCTTGTCATACTCGTCTGCCGACACAAGTCCCTTGTCGTAGAGCGTCTTCTCGCGCTCATAGTCGGTGCGCGCCTGCTTCTCGTTGATGCCGGCGAGCCTTACCCGTGCCTGCGCCGAACTGAGTTGCGACATGTCGGGGATTACCTTCACCTTGGCAATAACCTCGCCCTGGGCCACGGTTTCGCCCGCCTGTTTCAGCAGTTCGGTTATGATGCCGCTTATCTGGGGCTTCACTGCCACCTCGTTGCGCGGTTCTATCTTGCCCGTAACCACTGTTGTCTTGCGTATGTCCATTGTCTTGACGGTGAATTCATCGTAGGCCACGGGCTGAGGGCGCGACTTTATGTAGAGGAACACGAACATGCCTATGAACACGAGAGCCACCAGTGCGGCCACGATAAACTTGAAATACTTTTTCATATATGTCTTTCTTCGGTTTTTATTCATTCATTTACATTCTGCCTTTAGGGGCTTCTGCGCAGCCCTACTCGTCGCGCATGGCATCGACAGGCTTTATGTGCATGGCGCGGAGAGCCGGTGCGAGCCCGGCGAGTATGCCGAGCACGCTGAGCAATGCCACTGCCCCAACGGCCGTGGCGAAGTCAATTTGGAAGCGTGCTGCCACTATTCCGTCGGTGGTGTTGGCCATTTCGAGCAGCTGCAACACCATCACCACGAAGAGGATGCCGCTCATTCCGGCCACTGCGGTGAGCAGAATGCTCTCCGATATTATCTGCCCTAGAATGCCACGCGGCGTTGCTCCGATGGCGCGGCGTATTCCTATCTCCACGGTGCGTTCCTTGACGGTCACCATCATGATGTTCGACACGCCAATAGCACCCGCTATCAGCGTTCCGATTCCCACAAGCCAGATGAGCCAATTCACCCCCCGGAATAGGCTGTCAACCATTGAAAACATGGCTTCGGTGTTGAACATCATCACTCCTTTATCGTCATCGGGCGACACATCATGCGCTGCCGCCACCACCGAACGTATCTTTCCGGAGAGCTTGCTCATGGTAACTCCGGGTTTTCCGGTGACGAAAATGAGGTCGATGGCATTGCCCTTGTTGTACACCTGCTGCATGAGTGTGAACGGGAGGAGCACCGACTCCTCGTCGTTGCCGTTTATGTTGATGTTGCCCGAGGCGTAGTTTACGCCCACCACACTATAATATATCGAGTCGATGCGCACCAGTGTGCCGCACGGGTCGCCTCCGTTGGGGAACAGTTGCTTGTAGATTTTCTTGCCAAGGACGCACACTTTGCGACGTCCGGCAATGTCCATGGGGTTGATGTAGCGTCCGTAGAACATGCTGGGCGTGCTCACCTGCTGCATTTCGGGCATCACACCCTTTATCACTCCGCTTGCCTTGCGGTCGCCGCGGACGGCATTTGCCCCCCAGTTTGACAGTTCGGGAGTAACCACATCGAGCTCGCCCACCTGCTGGCGCAGTCTCTCCACGTCGTTAGAATTCATGTTCCACTGCCGTCCTTTGCGGAATCCGTGGTAGGGTTTTGTGGTGGGTTGCGCCCACACTACTGCCGAATTGGTGGCGAAGCCGTCCATGTTGGCCTGCAGCAACTGCTTCAGTCCCTGCCCGCCACCTATCAGTCCGACGAGCATGAACACTCCCCAGAACACGCCGAAGCCCGTGAGAAACGTGCGCGACTTGTTGCGTGAGAGCGTGTCGAGTATTTCCTTCAGTCTGTCAGTGTCAAATCTCATCATAATTGCAGTTCTCCTTTCATTCGGCACGCAGAGCCTCTATCGGTCTTACGCGTGCCGCGCGCCGTGCCGGGACAAGTCCGGCAATCGTGCCCGAGACTATCATCACGAGCGTAGCCTTCACGCATACGCCTATGCCCACGGTGGGGTTGACGAACATTCTTGCCTGAAACAACCCCGTATCAATGGCAGTCTGCCCTATGGTGGCATCCATATACAGCGTGGCAGCTATGCCTAGCAGCATGCCTACATAACCGAAAAAGGTGGTGATTGTTATGCTCTCGACCATTATCAGGCGCAGCACCGACCACGGCGTGGCCCCTATTGCCTTGCGTATGCCTATCTCGCGCGTGCGTTCCTTCACCGTTATTAGCATGATGTTGGACACTCCCACGATGCCCGAGAGCAGAGTAAGGATGCCAATTATCCACAGTGCAGTGCTCACAATGCCGTTGGCCGTGTTCATTTGCATGTTTTGTGTGAAGCGGTTCCATATCCACACGGCGGCGTCATCGTCGGGCGCTGCGCGGTGCAGAGAGTTTATCCGTGCGCGGTAGGCAGTTTCAAAGGCTTCGTTGTCGGCCTCGGTGTCGAGGTTGCCAAACGAGAAAACGATGTTGCCCACCTCGTTGCCGCTGTTGTATATGGTGCGGAACGTGGTGAAGGGGATGAACGCGTCGTTGCCCATGCCGTTGCTTTCGCTGCGGTATATGCCCACGACGAGAAACCCGAGGTTGCCCACCTTCACCGTTTTGCCGGTGAGTGCGAGCGGGTCGTCGGGCATGAGTTCCTTGGCGATGTTGCTGCTCACGACGACGGTTTTGCGCTGCTCGCGCATGTCGAGTTGGTCGATGAAGCGTCCGCGCAGCATTTTCCGCTTGTTAATGGTGATTTCGTTGGGATACACTCCGTTCACGCTTACGTCGGCAGTATAGTTTCCCGCGTAAGTAAACGTCTGTCCCGCCTTCAGCAGTTCGGCCCCCACCTCCTCCACGTTGTCGGCAAAACCGTTGCGCGTCACGCCCAGGTCGGTGTCGTTGAGCTTTATGCTGCGCCCCTCGGCGAGCCCGTCATACGCCTTCGATGTGAAGCCGCCGAACACCATCATCGAGTTGGCTAGGAAGTTGCCTTGGTTGCTTGCCAGTGCGTTCAACAGTCCGTTGCCCGCGCCGAGCAGCACGATGAGGATGAAGATGCCCCATGCCACGGCGAAGCCCGTGAGTGCGGTGCGCAGCTTGTTGCGCTTTATGGTGGTGAATGTTTCGTTGAATAATTCCAGATTCATGTGCAGAAAGTTGTGCAGCCCCGTGCCCGCTGTCTGCGGGCGGAGGCTCATTTCATCACTCCGTTTATGCCGAACGGACTGGCATGGTGGTCGAGATTCTCCTCGATGCGGCCTATCAGTCCGTCTTTTATGTGCACTATCTTGTTGGTTTCGTTGGCCACGCCGCTCTCGTGAGTAACCACCACGATTGTGATGTGCTCTTCGGTGTTGAGCTTTTTGAGCAGTTCCATCACCTCGACACTGGTTTTCGAGTCGAGCGCGCCCGTAGGTTCGTCGGCCAACAAAATCTGCGGTTGCGTTATGAGAGCCCTTGCTATGGCCACGCGCTGCTTCTGTCCGCCCGACATCTCGTTGGGATAATGGTCGGCCCAGGGCAAGAGTCCGAGCCTATCAAGGTATTCCTGTGCAAGGGCATGGCGTTTGCGGCGGCTCACGCCCCGGTAGAAGAGCGGCAACTCCACGTTCTCCACCGCCGTCTTAAACGGTATGAGGTTGAACGACTGGAATATAAAGCCAATCATGCGGTTGCGGTATTGGGCGGCGCGGGTTTCGCTTAGGTCCTTTATCAAGGTGTCGCCCAGGCGGTATTCGCCCGAGTCGTAGTTGTCGAGTATGCCGAGAATGTTGAGCAGCGTTGACTTTCCCGAGCCCGAAGCCCCCATAATCGACACGAACTCTCCCTCGTCTATGTCGAGACTTATGCCTTTGAGCACATGCAGCGGTTGCGCCCCACGGTAGGTTTTGTTTATGTCTTTTAAGTGTATCATCTTATTATTTAGAACGCACAAAAGTACAAAAAGTTGCGCAGAATGGCTTCTTTGTCGCATTTTTCTGCCTTTTTACTGAGATTTTCTTTCTTTTAATGTGCTGCCGAGAACCCGTGTCTGTCATGTGCGGCATACGGTGCACACGCGTGCAGCGCAAGGAGCACGCACGTGCATCAGCCGCTGCACGCACGTGGCGCGCACGCCGCACGCCGCCACTGACGGCTTGCCAAAGGGCGGGCGAAGGCATGATTTTGGCAGAACGAGGGTTAAAATGCACGCACACGGCCCGTTAATCCGATTTTTATTGCTACCTTTGCCAATATTGATTTTTACCTGAAAATTCACAAAGTCCACCTATATAATATTATGAAAAAAATCCCTATCCTGATTTCAGCAGTGTGCCTTGCCGCCCTACCAATGGCTGCACAGGCACAAAGCGACTTCAAGCTGACGCAGCAAAGCTTAGCCAATCCCGACAACGAGCCGCGTCCTGTGTTCCCAGTGCCAAGCGAGCGGCAGCTCAAATGGAACGAGACCGAGTTCTACGCATTCTTCCATTACGGCATGGACACCTACACCGGCAAGGAGTGGGGCGACGGAACCGAGAGCGAAAGCACGTTTGCCCCCACCAAGAAGCCCAACCCGCGGCAATGGCTCGAGGCTGCCAAGGCTGCCGGAATGAAGGGCGGAATAGCCGTGGTGAAGCACCACGACGGGTTCTGTCTGTGGCCCACCAAGACCACAACCCACTGTGTGAGCAATTCGGGCAACGCCAACGCCACGGCAACCAACATTCCGAAGGACTTCGCCGAAGCCGCCGTGGCACTCGGCATGAAATATGGTTTCTACGTTTCGCCGTGGGACTTGAGCAGCAAGTATTGGGGCGAAACCGACGAAAACGGCAAATACACCGACAACTACGCCAAGAAAGTGTTTCTGCCGCAGTGCGTGGAACTGGCGCAATACGGCACCAGCCAGTTTGAAATGTGGTTTGACGGAGCCACCGGAGGCGACCACGCAGGTGCCTACGGACGCGCCTCGGGCACCGAGAAACGCACCATCGACAACGCACAGACCTACTACGACATTCCCAATCTGCGCGACTCAATACACAATCTCCTGCCCGACTGCGTGATGTGGGGCGTGGGCGGCGAAGCCCGTTGGATAGGCAACGAGAGCGGATATGCCGGAGAAACATGCTGGGCCATGGGCGATGCCGAGACCGGCGACGAACAGGGTTGGCAGTGGCATCCGGGTGAAAGCGACGCAAAAGCCACCACCGGCGGTTGGTTCTGGAAGCAGAACGAGACGGTATTGTCAGCAGAAGCACTCTTCAAGATGTATCTTGAGACGGTGGGACGCAACGCCACGTTCATCCTCAATCTGCCTCCCGACCGCAGCGGCGAGCTTCCCGCAGCCACCGTCGAGCGCATGGGCGAACTGGGAACCATGCTCAAAACACGACTCGGCAACGACCTTGCGCCAAGCGCAAAGATTACCGTAAGCGACACACGCAGTGCCGGAAGCAACCGCAACTATGCCGCCACAAACATGACCGACGGCAACAAAGACACCTACTGGGCTGCAAACGACGGCGTGAACCAGGCCACCATAACGCTCACATGGGACACGCCAACAACGGTGAGATATGTGGAACTCATGGAATACATACGCCTCGGACAGCGCGTGAAGGGCTTCACCGTGGAGACAAGCGACGACGGTGAAAACTTCACAAGGCGCGCATCCAACATACAAACCACCACCATTGGCTACAAGCGCATCATTCCGCTCAACGGAAGCACATCCGACAGCTACTCGGGCAACGGCTTCACCGTGAAGGCTCTGCGCATCACTATCAACGACAGCAAGGCTTGCCCCACGCTGCACACACTGTCGGTTTACTAACACCTAACACCCAAACCAACGATTATGGACATAAGGAAAAACATAAGTCTGGCCCTCGCCCTACTGCCAATGGGCGCAATGGCACAGAGCAACGGCACCACCCTGTGCGACTTTGAAACCACCGACAGCTACAAGTCGGTGGGCGTTTACGACACATGGGAGCAGTCGCCGTTCCGCACCGGCAAGCTCACGGGCAACGCAAAAGTGGTGAAAAACCATCTCACCGACACCGACGCGCTGCTCGGCTACGCCCCCAACACCTCCAACCGCATACTCGCCGTGCAGCGGTCACGCTTCGGAAGCAACACGTTCGGTGCTCTCGTCGGCCTCAAAAAACCGTTCGCCCTAAGCAAGACCACACAATATGTGCATGTGAAGATTAACTCGCCCAAGGGCGGCAAGGTCATGCTCATAGCCCTGGGCAACCGCGACGACCGCCAATGGCAGCCTGCCCTCACCGAACAATGCTGGAGTGAGTGCACAAGCAAGGTTTCGGCCGACCGATGGTGCGATGCCGTGTTCCCCATATCTGGCTCCGACGGCATCACCATACGCAACCTTCTGGTGGTGGTAGACGCCACCTCGCCCCACGACATGACCGAAGATTTCGCCGCATACATCGACGACATCATCCTCAGCAGCGACCCGCTGCCGTTCTTCTCAAGCACTCCCTATAACATAAACTACGACGAACAGGCCACTCTCTCGCGCTCCGACCGCTACACAAGTGCCGTATCGCTCACCAGCGGAGACGGAACTCAGAGCGTGGAAACGGGACAACAGACCTCGAAGAAGCTCTACATAAAGCGCATGGACAACTGCTTCCTGGCCAAACCGGGCGAGAAGGTGACGCCGAAAGTGACGTTCAGCGGTTCGTGGATGGCCGGCTATGCCTACATCGACAAGGGCAACGACGGCGCATTCAACGTGGGTTACGACGACAGCGGCGTAACCGACATGGGCGACCTCATGTCGTTTGCACTCTACAAGGGCGAAGACAGCGACGGCAACACCGTGAGCGATTCGCCCAGCAGCAACCCGCCGGCATTCACCATACCCTCCGACATGAAGCCGGGCATATACCGCATGCGCTACAAAGTGGACTGGGACTGCGTTGACCCGGGCGGCAACAACAGCTCGACCAACAAGATTACCGACAACGGAGGCATCATCGTCGACACGCGCATCAATATCCACGACACCACAGTCGGACTGTTCCGCGCCGTTGACGGACTAGGAGGCGGACTCAACGGCGACATCCTTCTGGGCGACGGCAGTGCCGTTACCGACAAGAAAGTGCCGTTCGGCAAAGACTTGAAAGTGCGTGTCAAGCCTGCACCCGGGTTCCGTTTCTCTCACCTTGTCATACGCCACGGCTACAATATCGACGGCGACAGCCTCGTGAACGAGAACCGCCAGTGGGAGGAAATCACCGTGCGTGCATCGCAGTTCAGCGACAACGAATACACCATCCCGGCCAAACTCGTTGACGGCGACATGCGCTTCGTGCCCTATTTCAGCAGCGACGCAAGCGGAGGCGACACTAAAGGCGACTACGCACTCAACTTCGCCGACGACCTCGAAGCAAAGGATGCGGAGGGAAGCCAACTCAGTTTTTTTGAATTAACCACGTCGTCGGGTGAAAAATCCGCCCTCGTGGTCGACCAAAAAGGCAAGGGCATCTACCAAAACATCACCCCACAGACAGTATTCTGCAAGGCAGGCGACAGCGTTACTGCCTCAATAGGCTACACGGGCAACGCTCTGATGAACGCCTATCTCTACATCGACACCAACCAGGACGGCTCGTTCTTTGCCGAAACAGGCAGCGACGGCAAGCCGGGCACCGACAGTGAGCTGCTCGCCTACTCGTTCTTCAACGGAAGAAACAGTCTCGGGCAGACTACTACGGCGGCCGACGCAGGGTGCACACTGCCGCAGTTCACCATTCCTTCGGGCACTGCCCCGGGCATTTACCGGGCTCGCCTGAAGCTCGACACCGACAACATCGACCCGGCAGGAAAATACAGTGAGGGCCAAACCGACGGCATTGACTGCACGGGAGGGCGCATCGTCGATTTCCTAGTAAACGTGCATGGCGACACAGGCACACTCACTGCCGACGGCATTGGAGGCCACATCGTGGGCGCATTCAACACTGGCATAGGCACCGAAGTGACCTACCGCTCGGCCCTAAGCGTGCTGCCGCTCGCCCCATGCGAGGGTTATCGGCTCGAAAAGCTCACCGTGCGCCACGGCCACAACCTCAAAGGCGAACAATATCTGCACGGCAACCGCCAATGGAACGAGTATGAAGCCGCCGGCGCAGAAGAGGACATCGAACTGGCAATACCCAAGGACAGCATCGACGGCGACGTGCTTCTGACTGCCGTCTTCGCACCCGACGGAAGCGAAGAATACAAGCTGCGCTTTGCCGACGAGTTCAACCTGCCCGACGGAAGCATGCCCGATGCTAGCTGCTGGAGCCGTTGCTCACGCGAAAATCCCACTTGGAAACGCTTCACCGCACAAACCGCCGACGGACAGGCAGCCACTGCCTTCACCCGAGACGGGATGCTCGTGACGCGCTGCATAGCCAACAGCAACGACGACGAGGGTCAGGTTGAGATGATAAGCGGCGCGATTGAGAGCGCAGGCAAGCTGTGTTTCACCTACGGACGCGTGGAGGGCCGACTGAAAACCAATCCGCACACGGGCAATTTCCCGGCTTTTTGGATGATGCCGCAAGACGGTTCGGCAGGTTGGCCAAATGCCGGTGAGATTGACATCTGGGAACAGATAGACACCGAAAACATCTCCTATCACACCGTACACACGCATGCCACCTACGACTTGAAGCTCGCTTTGCCCAACTCGGGCAACCTCGCCACCACCGCAGATGAGTTTCATGTCATTGCACTGGAATGGACTCCCACGCTGCTCACATGGTATGTTGACGGCAACAAGGCCTTCTCCTATGCCAAGTCTAACCAACAGACGTTGCTCGACAAGGGCCAGTGGCCGTTCGACAAGCCCTTCTATCTGATACTCAACCAAAGTGTCGGCAACGGAAGCTGGGCCAAACCGTGCGACGTGGACTACGAGTATGAAACGCTTTTCGACTATGTGCGTATATATCAGAAAGACGGACAGGACATCGTTCTACCCTCGGCCATAGACGAAACAGCGTACGGAAGCAAGCTCGACGTGTATTCCCGCCACGGCGGATTACTGCTCGTAAGCCCCGAAGCACGCCCCGTGCGCATCGCCGACACGCTTGGCCGCACGGTGTTCAGCGGCACAGTGCAGGGCAACCGCACCGTGGCTCTTGCCAAAGGAGTATATATAGTGGACGGAAAGAAGGTGGCAGCAATATGACATTGCGGCCCGTTCGGCCCAAGAACCCGACATAAACGAAAACCGGCAAACAGTTGCACGAAGCGCTGTTTGCCGGTTTTTGTTTTCATATTATATATATGTTCCCCGTCAGAGAGGCTTGCCTTGGCAAGGCGTTACATCTGAAGCTGGGCCGAACAATAGGCTAGTACGGCCGGGCGGTGGGTGACGAAAATCACCGTTCGGGTGTTGTCGGCGAGCAGATTTTGCAGCAACCGACATTCAGTTTCGCCGTCGAGCGCCGACGTTGCCTCGTCGAAAATCATCACAGGACGGTCGCGCAGCAGCGCACGGGCAATGGCTATGCGCTGCGCCTGACCCTCACTCAGTCCGCCGCCCTGCTCTCCGCACACGCTGTCGAGCCCTTCGGGCAGTTCAGCCACGAAGTCGGCGCAGCTCCGCCGCAACGCCTCCTTCATCTCGTCATCGGTTGCCGAGGGTTTGCCCATGCGCAGATTGTCGCGTATGGTGCCGCTCATCAGCGTGTTGCCCTGCGGTACATAGACGAAATTGCAACGCGACAGCGGTGTGAGAAGGTGCTCGCCCGACTTGTCGTAAATGGTTATCGTGCCGCTGTTGGGCTGCATCAGCGCGAGCAGCAAGCGCACCAACGTGGTTTTTCCGGCCCCAGTTTCGCCGAGGATAGCCGTGCACGAGCCGGGACGGAAATCGAACGACAGGTTATCTATCACGTTGCGCGTGCCGTTTTCGTAGGCATACACCACGTTGTCGAGCCTTATTCCACACGGAGCCTCAACCCACTCGGGATTGCCCTGCGGCTCGAGCGGTTCCTCTTCAAGTTCCATGAGCCGCTCGGCGGCGGTGAAGACGCTTACGAAAGCAGGCGCGAGCTTGGTGAGACTGCGTGCCGGATTCTGTATTTTATTGACCAGTTGCAGGAATGCAGTCATCCCGCCGAAGGTGAGCGAACCTGCCGACATGCGCACGGCGGCCCACAGAAAGGCTATGAGATAGCCCAAGGCGAAGCCTATGTTGAGCACGAGTCCCGAGAACACCGAGAAGCGTGTGCGGCGCACAACATTGGTTCTCAGCCTGTGTTGCGTGCTTTCGAGGCGGCCCACCATGAGGCTGCACGCCTCCAGAGTCTTCACCACCATACGGTGTTGCACGGTTTCCTGCAACACGCTCTGCACCCGACTGTCGGAGTCGCGCACCTCGCGTGTGAGGCGACGCATCTGTGAAATGTATATCTTGCTCACAGCGATGAACACCGGGATGATTGCAACCAGCAGACAGGCAAGCATGCGGTCCATGGAGAAGAGGCAGAAGAACGCCCCCGCAAACATAGCAACCACCGAGAGAGTGTTGGGCATTGTCTCGGTGAGGAAGCCCACCACGCCGGCCACATCTATTTCAAGTCGGTTGAGAACATCGCCCGAATGGTGCCGTCCGCGGCTGTGCCATTGCGAGTGCAGCAGCCTGTCGAGCATGCGTTGCTGCATTCTGTTCTGCGCGCGTATGCCCAGAATGTTGCGCACCCATATCCCGGCCACGCTGCATGCGAAGCTGCACAGGATGAGCAGCCCCATTAGTGCCACGGCAAGAAAGATTGACCCGCGCGCCGAACCGGCCGCCACGTCGATGGCATGCTTCACCGCCCACACCTGGCCGAGGCTCAGTGCCACCTCGGCAAGGCCGAGTGAGGCGTTGAGCAGAGCCTGCACGCGGTTGCCGCGCCATTCGCGCCACAGCCATCGCATGATGTCGCGTGCCGGGTAGCGCGTCTTGGGCAGTTTCAGAAGGTTGCGTATCGTCATCCTTGTTGCATTGGCTTTGTTGTCATTCCTTGCGTGCGTCGGCACCCCACATCATCTTTTCGCGCAGCGAGGCGAAATATCGTTGTCCGCCGCGCTTCACTATGCGCGTGGTGAACGGGGCCTTGCTTATGGTTACGGTAGTGCCCTCGGTGAGCGTTACGCTGCGTCCGTCGATGGCGGCGAGGAAGTTGTGCGATCGCGATTCCACGTCGAGCGTGATGCAACTGTCGCCGCTCACCACTATGGGGCGCAGGCTAAGACTGTGCGGAGCCACCGGAGTGAGGCACAGCGAACCGGTTTGCGGCACTATTATCGGGCCACCGTTTGACAGCGAGTAGGCCGTCGATCCGGTGGGAGTGCACACAATCAGTCCGTCGGCCTGGTAGGTTACGAGATATTCTCCGTCTACACAGGTGCGTATAGTTATCATCGCCGCCTCGTCGCGTTTTAGCACTGCGATGTCGTTGAGTGCATAGCGGCAGCTCTCAATGGGCTCGCCGTCGGTGCTTATCTGTATGGCCGAGTGTTCTTTTATTTCATAGCTGCCGTCATACACCGCATTTATTGCCTCGCCTATTTCGCCCGGAAGCACGTCGGCAAGGAAGCCGAGTCGCCCCGTGTTGATGCCTATTATGGGTATTTCTTTTGTTCCCACGCGCACGGCGGTTTTGAGAAACGTGCCATCGCCGCCCATCGACACGGCGAAATCGGCGCTGAACTCATCGCCGTCGAACACCTCCTCGCCTGCCACGGCATCGCCGTATTCGGCAGAGAGAAGGGCATGCAGCTCGCGGTCGACAATCACCCTCGCGCCGTGCGAGTGCAGACAGTCGAGCAGCCGTGTTACCGATGATGACTTGCGGGGCTGGTGGGTGTTGCCGAACAGGGCAAACGTGAGTGGCTTGTGGTTGTCCATTTGTTGAGAATATGTGTTTTCAATGCTTGCGCGTGCGGCTCTCTTAGGCGGATATGCCCGCATTGCCCTACGGCAGCATGTTTCTCTACAAAGTTACAGCAAAGCTCAACCAATGCCGCACAGAGAAAGCGTCGGCAAGCGAAAATTCCATATTAATTAACATTAAGGAATGTTTGTTAACGCGCGAGAATACCAAAATCACACACGACAAAACATGCGATGCGGAAAAACGCAAAATCGACCGCACAGCAACAACCTACTGATTATCCGAGCATTAACTCTTTATCACGAATTCCCGACAAACACATTGCGCCCGAAGTAAGCCTTATTCTACTATGAAAGAAGCCTTACTTGGCCCGCAAACAAGCCTTGCACGCCACACAAACAAGCCCTGTTTGCCACCCGAACAAGCCTTGTTTGGGCAGAAACGCGCACCAAACCGCCTCGAAACCCACACTTCGCCACGCAAAAACAAGGCCTTGGCTAGGGCTTCGGCTTCTGTTTGGTGTGCTGCAGACGCAGTTGCACGGGGCGCATTTTTAGCAAACAAATGTGAAAAAGGCGCACCACGGCGGCGCAAACTCCAACTTTGCAGCCGTGGCGGCAGCACATTACCGATATTTTTTTGTAAGTTTGCAAAAACGCCGCCACCCACACCCCACGCGGCCAAAAAGCAAACGCTATGGCAAAAGTATATGAATTTCTGGCCAACGGCTTCGAAGAAATCGAGGCTTTGGCACCCGTTGACATCCTCCGCAGGGGCGGTGTCGAAATCAAGACAGTAAGCACCACAGGCAGCGAGTATGCCGAGACTTCGCACGGAATAACCGTCAAGGCCGACCTTAAAATAGAAGATGCCGACCTGAGCGATGCCGACGTGCTGCTCATTCCGGGCGGAATGCCGGGAGCCAAGAACCTTGACGAGCACGAAGGCGTGCGCCGCGCGCTTACCCACCATGCCGCCAAAGGCAAGCTCGTGGGAGCTATCTGCGCCGGACCAATGGTGCTGGGCCACCTCGGACTGCTCAAAGGCCGGCGCGCCACATGCTATCCCGGTTTTGAAAACCACCTCGAAGGAGCGCAATACACCCACGAACTGTTCACCCTCGACGGCAACATAATAACTGGCGAAGGCCCTGCCGCCACGCTGCCCTACACCTACAAGATACTCTCGCTGCTCATAGGCGAAGAGCGCACTGCCGCCATCGAGAGCGGCATGATGTATAGCCACCTCATGCAGGAGGCCCGCAAATAAAGCAACACACCACCCTACCGGCCGCCTCGTGCGGCCCAAACATTATTCAACGATATGGACTACGCGATAATAGTGGCAGGCGGCAAAGGCCTGCGCATGGGCAGCGACACGCCCAAACAGTTTCTGCCCGTGGGCGGCACGCCCGTGCTCATGCACACGATAAGGCGTTTCAAGGAATACAGCGGCGAGGTGGCCGTGATTCTCGTGCTGCCCCATTCGCAGCAGGAACACTGGCGGGCACTGTGCCGCAAGCACGGTTTCGACGTGGAACACACCGTGGTTGACGGCGGCGACACGCGCTTCATGTCGTCGAAAAACGGGTTGGCCGCAATACCGCAGGATGCCGACGGCGTGGTGGCCATACACGACGGCGTGCGCCCCTTCGTGTCAACCGACGTGATTGCACGCTGCTATGAGGCGGCACGCAAGTATGGAGCGGCCATTCCCGTAACTCCCGTCACCGACACGCTGCGCCTAGTGGCCGACACCGAGAAGCCGCACAACGTGCGCCGTGCAGACTACCGCGCCGTGCAGACTCCGCAGGCTTTCGACATTGCGGTGGCACGCAAGGCTTTCGACACCGACGACAATGAGCTATTCACCGACGATGCCTCGGTGGCCGAAGCGGCCGGCTACAGCGTGACAATGGTTGACGGCAACCGCGAAAACATTAAAATCACAACACCGTTCGA
The DNA here is from genome assembly GCA_963602915.1 of Dysosmobacter segnis. Classification (GTDB taxonomy): domain Bacteria; phylum Bacteroidota; class Bacteroidia; order Bacteroidales; family Bacteroidaceae; genus Prevotella. Next base: position 53,385 of record CAVCLB010000006.1, read on the forward strand.
CCTGCTCGTGGCCGAAACAATAATAAAGCAGCTACACGCCGACGGCAAACACACGGCGGCAGAAGGCGGCCACACTAATCCCTAATGGACATTCTCGAACAGGACATAACCTATCTGCCCGGCGTGGGGCCGCACCGACGCGACTTGCTTAGAAGCGAGCTCGACATAAAGACATGGGGCGACCTGCTCGAATACTACCCCTACAAGTATGTCGACCGAAGCCGCGTGTATGCCATAGACGAGCTCACAAGCGACATGCCCTTCGTGCAGATACGCGGCAAAATACTCTCGTTTGAGGAGAAAACTCTGTCGGCACGCAAGAAAATGCTCACCGCCTACTTCAGCGATGGGCACGGCGTGGCCGACCTCGTGTGGTTCAGCGGCACGCAATATATACTCAAAAACTACCGCGTGGGCGAAGACTACATCGTGTTTGGCAGGCCCACCGTCTACGGCGGCAGGTTCAACATAGCGCACCCCGAAATAGAACCTGCCGACCAGCTGCAGCTCAACGAAATGGGCATGCAGCCCTACTACACCACCACCGAGCGCATGAAAAAGGCGGGACTCACCTCGCGCACGATGGAGAAGATAGTGAAGACACTGCTCACCAAACTCACCACACCACTCGAAGAAACGCTTCCGCAGGACATAATGAAACGTCTGCGCCTCACCAGCCGCGACACGGCCATGCGCTGCATACACTATCCCAAGAACGCCATAGAACTGAAAAAGGCGCGCGAACGCCTCAAGTTTGAGGAGCTTTTTTATGTGCAACTCAATATATTAAGGTATGCCAGCGACCACCGCCGCAAGTTCCGTGGCTATGTCATGGGGCGTGTGGGCAACCTGTTCAACACTTTCTACGCCAACAATCTTCCCTTCGATCTCACCGGAGCACAGAAGCGTGTGATGCACGAGATACGCGACGACATGCGCTCCGGACGGCAGATGAACCGTCTGTTGCAGGGCGATGTGGGCTCGGGCAAGACCCTCGTGGCTCTCATGGCCATGCTCCTGGCCGTAGACAACGGCTACCAGGCGTGCATAATGGCCCCCACCGAAATACTTGCCGAGCAGCACCTCGACACGATAAAGTCGTTCTTGGGCGGCATCGGAGTGCGCGTCGAACTGCTCACAGGCATGGTGAAGGGCAAGAAACGGCGCGAAGTGACCGAAGGACTGGTGTCGGGCGACATCGACATACTCGTTGGCACGCACGCAGTGGTGGAGGATACGGTGCAGTTTGCACGCCTCGGCCTGGCCGTAATCGACGAACAACACCGCTTCGGCGTGGCTCAGCGCGCCAAGCTCTGGGCCAAGAGCGACAACCCGCCACACATTCTCGTAATGACGGCAACGCCCATTCCGCGCACACTCGCAATGACTATCTACGGCGATCTCGACGTGAGCATCATCGACGAACTGCCTCCCGGACGCAAACCCATACACACTCTGCACAAATACGACAACCAACTCACGTCGCTCTACAACGGCATACGACAGCAGATAAGGCTTGGACGGCAAGCCTACATCGTGTTTCCGCTCATCACCGAAAGCGAGAAAATCGACCTGAAAAACCTTGAACGGGGCTACGAAACGCTCTGCGAGGCATTCCCCGAGTTCAAGCTCAGCAAGGTGCACGGCAAGATGAAGGCCAAAGAAAAGGACGAAGAGATGCGCAAGTTTGTGGCCGGCGAAACACAAATACTCGTTGCCACCACCGTGATTGAGGTGGGGGTGAACGTGCCCAACGCCTCGGTAATGGTGATACTCGACGCTCAACGCTTCGGACTTTCGCAGTTGCACCAGCTGCGCGGACGCGTGGGACGCGGCGCCGACCAAAGTTATTGCATCCTCGTGACCAACTACAAACTATCGGCCGAAACCAGAAAACGCATCGACATAATGTGCGAAACCAACGACGGCTTCTGCATTGCCGAGGCCGATCTCAAGTTGCGCGGCCCCGGCGACCTTGAAGGTACGCAGCAAAGCGGCATGGCATTCGACCTGAAAATAGCCGACATCGCACGCGACGGACAGATTGTGGCCGTGGCACGCGACGAAGCGCAGCGCATAATCGATGCCGACCCCACATGCACAAGCCAACGTTTCGCCCTGCTATGGAAACGGCTCGCACAACTGCGCGAAGACAACATCAACTGGGCGGCAATAAGCTGAAACGACACAGACAACGCACGGCTGCAGAGCAAAAAATATGCATATAGATGAAAAGCACAGCAACACAACCCGTGCTTTAGAAACAGTTAAAACAGCAACCTATACGGCAAAATTTATGCAAAACATTAAAAACGAGCACCTTTTTATGTTAAATAATCAATAAAAGCCGTTAACAGAGTAATCATCTTGCAATATTTTTGCTATCTTTGCATTGCAAACTCCAATGATGTTGAACGCACAACAACGTTCAACGACCACCTTTTGAAGGAACAAAAAACTTGTTCCAGCTTTAAAGTCGAGTCCAAAACATGAATTTTAGAAGAACATTCAAAACATTAGCAATATCAGCCCTGTTGGCCGTTTCGGCAATTTCAGCACAGGCACAAGACCTCCTCGCACGCCAAGCGCCAGTCGACCGCAAGATGAAATCAGTCGATACAATAATGCTGAAAAGCATCGTCGCACGCGAGGAAATGGAAAATCCCTCATCCGACCTCTACCAGAATTGGGACAACAAATACGCCCATCGCGCCATTGAGTTGCCCGACCGCTACCGCATCGACCTCAGACATTTCTGCATGCCTACACCGAGCCGCGTGATAACAAGCAACTTCGGCTCACGCTGGGGACGCCAGCACAAGGGCCTCGACATTAAGGTTTACATCGGCGACAGCATACGCGCCGCATTCAGCGGCAAGGTGCGCATCGTGCGCTACGAGGGCGGCGGCTACGGAAAATACATCGTGATACGCCACAACAACGGCCTCGAAACAATCTACGGACACCTCTCAGCACAACTCGTGAGCGAAAACCAGGAAGTGAGAGCAGGCGAAGTGATTGGTCTTGGAGGCAACACCGGACGAAGCACCGGTTCGCACCTGCATTTCGAAACACGCCTCTGCGGAGTGGCACTCAACCCCGCCTTGATGTTCGATTTCCGTGCACAGGATGTAACGGGCGACTACTACACCTTCGACCGCAGCACCTACGACTCTCAATCTGCCGAAGCTACACGCCTGCGCGGCAAGCAAGACGGCGGCAACTACTCACGCGAAGACGTGACAGGAGCCTACAGTGCCAACGAACGCACCGCATCGGGCCTGACCGACCAAGTGCTCTATCATAAGGTGGCAAAGGGCGAAACGCTCGAAAGCATAGCCCGCAAACGCGGCGTTACGGTCGATCAGATATGCAAACTCAACCACATCACACGCTCAATGCGTGTTCGCCCGGGACAAATCTTGAGATATTCATAACCAAGTTATTTCATATTTTATCATACTTCTATATCACCCGCTGTGCAGAAAAGCGTTTCTTGCACGGCGGTTTTTTGTTGCCCGCACCGCGATTTCGCCCCATGCGCATTTCACCGAGAAAACTTTTATGAGTAAATTTGCACTCAACAATACTACACCGACAACCTGACACACATAAAAACCACACCATGCACAAACCCATACTCGCATCGCTCGCGCTCCTCGCGGCACTCTCCGCCGGAGCAGCCACGCCACAACACCACAAGATAGACCTCGCCGGAACATGGAAATTCGCACTCGACCGCGACACAACCATGACCGTTGCCACTATGCTGCAACGCCCGGGCAACGAGACGGCAACGCTTCCCGGCACCACCGACACCAACCGCAAAGGTACGCCCCTGGCACGGTTTGACGAGACAACACATCTCTCGCGGCGGTTTTCCTACACCGGACGGGCGTGGTATAGCCGCGAAGTTACAATCCCGAAGGATTGGCGCAAGAGCACAATAAAGCTCCACATGGAGCGCACAAAATACACGACAGTATTCGTAGACGACCGCCTTGCCGGAACATGCAACAACATCTCCACACCGCAAGACTACGACCTCACGCCGTTTCTTTCGCCCGGCAAGCACACAATAACCATAATAGTTGACAACGGCGGAGGCATTCCGCAGCAGACAATAACATCGTCGCACGCCTGTTCGGAGGACACACAGACCAACTGGAACGGCATAATAGGCGACCTATATATAGAAGCCCGGCCCGCAACGGGCATTGCCAACGTGCGCTTCGAAGGCGGCAACGCAAGCCCTGCATGCTCGTTCCAAGTAGAGGGCGAGGGCAAACTGAAAGGCGAAATAACCATTTCGGTGGCCGACACACGCACCGGCGCCACCATATTCACCACCAAAACGCGCGGCAACTACACCGCCCGCGAAACGCCATACAGCATCCCGCTCAGCGCAATTGCAGGCAAACTCGACGAATGGAGCGACTGCCATCCCACGCTTTATCGCCTCACCTTGACGGCAGACAACGGCAGCACAGCCACAACCACGTTCGGCATTGCCGACTTCAAAGCCTCTGCCGGACACTTCACAATAAACGGCCGCACCACATTCCTGCGCGGAAAGCACGACGCTGCGGTGTTCCCCCTCACCGGCTACGCCCCCGCCGACCGCAAGTCATGGGACAATTATTTCGCCACCATGCGCCAATACGGCATCAACCATGTGCGTTTCCATTCGTGGTGTCCGCCCGAAGCGTGCTTCGAAGCAGCCGACTCCGCCGGCATCTACCTGCAACCCGAACTGCCGTTCTGGGGAGATTTCAACGCCGCCGACACCTGTCTGATGCAGTTTCTGCACAAGGAAGGACTTAACATTGTGCGCCGTTACGGCAAGCACCCGTCGTTTGTGATGATGGCTTTGGGCAACGAACTGTGGGGATCGGAGCAGGAAATGAAACGCTTTGCCGACGATTTCCGCGCCGCCGACAGCACCATTGCCTACACACTCGGCACCAACTGCTTCCTAGGCTACAAGGGAGAACTGCCCGGAATGGACTTCATCGCCACCTGCCGCATTGGAGGCGAGGCGTGGGGCGACTATTCCACACACACACGCAGCTCGTTCTCGTTTGCCGACGCACACGAGGGCGGACTGATAAACCATGAATATCCCAACACGACAACCACCTTCGACAACGCCACACGCAATGCCCATCTGCCGGTGGTGAGCCACGAAACGGGACAATACCAGTGTTTCCCCAATTTCAGGGAGATGCCCCAATACACGGGAGTGATGCGCCCCTGCAACATGGAGACATTCGCCAACCGACTCGCCCGGGCCGGAATGGGCGACCAAGCCGACGACTTTTTCCGCGCGTCGGGGCTTTGGGCGGTTGAACTTTACAAGGCCGACATCGAGATGTGTCTGCGTTCGCGCGGCATAGCCGGGTTCCAGTTGCTCGACCTCCAGGACTATCCCGGACAGGGTTCGGCCTATGTCGGCATACTCGACGCGTTTCTGCAATCAAAGCATCTCGTCACCCCCGAACGTTGGCGGGGATGGTGTTCGGCCACAGTTCCGATGCTTGAGCTGCCCCGATACTGCTTCACCGACGGCGAACGGATAACCGCCAAGGCCGTGGTGGCATCTTATTCCGACCACAACCTGTCGGCCGCCACACTGCATTGGAGGCTTGCCGACAGCCAAGGCAACACCCGCGCCGAGGGCCGCAACGCCATTGCCGCGCTGACCGACGGCGGAATTGCCGACGCAGGAAGCCTCGACATTACCGCGAAAATAGGCAGCACAGACCGCAGCGAACGGTTGACGCTGAGCGTGGAAGTGGAGGGAACGCAGCAGCAGAACTCCTATCCCATTTGGATTTACCCGCGCCACGACTTCGACAAGGAGTTGGCCGAGCTCAGCAAAGGCATAACCGTTGCCGACACACTCACCGCCGACATTGCGGCAAAGCTTGAAAAGGGCGCGAAAGTGCTGCTCATGCCGCGCGAGGGAATGTATGCCCGGCAGACAGTGGGCGGACTGTTTACCACCGACTACTGGAATTTCCGCATGTTCAGCACCATTTGCAAGAACAACGGCAAGTCGCCGTCGCCCGGCACACTCGGTCTGCTCACCAATCCGAGCCACCCTGTTTTCAACAGCTTCGCCACCGAAGAGCACACCAACTGGCAGTGGTTTGACATCGTGAAACACTCGCGTCCGTTCATTCTCGACGCTTCGCCGAACGACTACCGACCCGTTGTCCAGGTTATAGACAACGTGGAACGCAACCACAAACTCGGCCTAGTGTTTGAGCTTTCGGTAGGCAAAGGCAAACTGCTCGTGTGCATGTCAGACCTGCGGCAAGCCACGGCCCACGCCGAAGGACGCGAATTCTGGCTTTCGATGCTGCGCTACATGCAGTCGGCCGAGTTCGCCCCCACAAGCAAGACAACGCCTGCACAACTCATAAAGATGCTTACCTCGTTGCCCGACGAGAGCAACACCCAGGAACTGAGAAACATCAGTTACGACTAAAACACGCACAAACAAAGGAGCGGAAACCGACGCGCCATGCCCGTGAAAAGCCCATTGGCCCACATCACGGCATTCGCGTCGGTTTCCGCTCCTTTGTTTCTTTTACTACTTTAACGGGCTTTCTGCCCTTCTATTCCCTTGTTTTCAAACAGCTTTTTATCACTGCTGCCACCTCACGGGCGCACTGGCGGTCGTTGAACTTGCTCTCGGCAAGCTCGCGTCCGCGCCGTCCCATCTCGATGGCTATGTCGGGATTCGATTCGATGTAGACTGCGGCACGCGCCCAACCTTCTACGTCGTGATAAGCCACCGACACTCCGCAGCCATCCGCATCGAAGTCAACCGGAATCTGAGAATTGCGGCTGCAAATCACGGGCAAGCCCAAGGCGAGAGCCTCAACCACGGTGGTGAGCCCGGCAGTGTAGCGTGTAGGCTTGCAGCACACGCACACACACGCCGCCTTGTCAACCTCAACCGCGAGTTCATAAGGCAGCAGTCCCATTATTTTCTTCACCTCCACGTTGTCGGCAGGCCGAAGCTTCTCAAACGCTTCAAGGTTGGGATTGGGCACAGAGGGGTCTTTGTTTATGCCCACATACACTGTGAGCCGGCATCCGGCAGCATTGAATGCGTTGACGAGTGTGGCCTGGTCGCGCTGCTCTTTGCCCGTGGATATGAAGCCACTACGGCTTCGGCAGGTGCGTATGCGGTCGTAGAAATCGAGGTCGGCACCCCAGTGGCCCACCACCATGCGCTCCCTGCGCGCCTTGGGCGAATGCAATGAGTCGTCAACAAGTTTCTGCGAGAAGAAAATCATGCGGTCGAGCCCCCGGTAGAACAGTCTACCGCCCCACTCACGCAGTCGGCTCCGGGGCGTTATCACCGGCTGATGGTGCCACACGATAATAGGTTTTCTGAACAAGCCGAGCGCGCGCAGCAGCACAATAAGCTCCAGTCCCTTGTAGTGGGTGGCATACACCGCATCGATGCTACGGCTTGCCCGCAGCACATGCCACGCCGTGCGCAGAGTCTCGCGCCACCTGGGCAAGCCCCGGCTCGACTTGTGCCACACCACCGAGATGCCCTCGTCGGGCAGGTGTGCAGCACCGTAGAGATAGTGCGAAGGGAACTTTCCCTCTTTCATGCGTCCGAGAATGTACTGTATGTCTTGTGTATGGTAGAAATAAACTGTCATGCTTTTCTTTTGATGTATAGGCTGCGCCGAGGCCGGTCTGGCCCGAGTTACGCGATGCACTTGCGGTTTCGGTTGCCACGGCAGAGTCAGCATAGTGCAAAGTTAGCCATTATCTGCGTGAAAACCGCGCCTTGCGGCATAATTTGCCCGAAGCTTTACGACCTGCCAACACAAAAAAGGCGGAAACCGCTTATGTGCAGTTTCCGCCCTTGCCGTTATGCGCCGTGCAAGCAGACCGATGTCCGGTGCGCGGCGGTTGTGTGGACTTTTATTCGTCCCAGAGGTTCCACGAATTGTCGTTACGGTTACCTCCGGCCTCGAAGTCGTCCTTGTCGTTCGTTTCAATGCCGTGTTGCGTGTCGCCCTCGATGTTCTGTATGCTTGACGCTATCATCAGAGCCTCAACGCCGGCAGCCACTGTCTGCATGCCGGGCTTAATGTAAGTCTTTTTCATTTTCGTTTGTCTTTATTTCTTTGTGTCACATCATTTCACCACAACTTTCTTGCCTCCGGCCACATATATGCCGCTTGCAAGACCTTCGGTTGATGTCGTGCCACGGCGCACGAGCTGTCCGTTGAGGTTATACACATTGCAGCCGCCAGTCTTGTTGCCGTCGGTGGTGTCGAAAGTCACGTTGTCTATTGCGGTGGTTGTGTCTTCGATGCCGTTTATAACAAACGTGGTTTTCTTCTCGCTGTCGGTCTGTGTGGCCTCAAGCCAACCTCTGAAGCCCTTGGTCTTTGTTCCCACGGTGCGGAAATACCACAGTCCGGCCACCGAGCCTTCGGTTTGTTTGCCGCTCAACACATAGGAATTTGCCGGGATGAAGAGTTCGTCGCCGTGGTTGACATAAGTGCCGCGGAACTTCACTGTCTGTCCGTCGAGGCTCGCGTCCTGCTCCACCATGGCCGGAATTTCGGTTTCTTCGGTCACGAAGGGCACGCCCACGATGGTGTAGTAGGATGTCACTGCCTCGCTCATTCCCTCGACCTTCTGCGGAGTCTGGTTTTCGGGCATTGCATTGTCGGCCTCGGGCTTGACGATATAAAGGCGGCCTGCCTCTATTGCCACGTTGTCGTCGTTGTCGCGGTCGAGGTTGACGCCCGAGAAGATGATGCGTGACGGGGTTTCTTCGTCAGCCCCCTTGAATTCGGAGAGCAGTGTTGCGCTGCCGAATGCATCCTTCACCTGTCCGGCGGTAAGGCTCACGGGCAGCACGATGGAGTTCCACTTGCCAGCGTTGAGTGTGCGGCTGAGATAGAGAGTGCGCTTCACGTTGGCCTTTCCGGTTTCGGTGCGCTGGTTGTTCAGGTAGTCGTTGCTTGTCTGAAGTTCGTCGAGCACGAGCGTTTCATTGATGTCGCCGAGATATTCCACCTGGAAGTTGTCGAAACAAGTCCACGCGTTGGCATCGGCATTCTCCACGCCCACGCCGAAAGAGAGCGACTGGTTGTCGTCTACATACACCGTAGCGCGCACGTCGCAGTGGTTGGCCGTGTTGTCAAGATATTCCGAACCGCCCACATAGGTCGTGGGCACTGTGCCCTCGACATGGTTTAAAGCCACTGTCTTCTCGCCGCCGTTGCCGTTGTCGGCATTGGCAAACATATAGGCAGTGCCGTTTGCCGTGGTGGTGAATCCGGTGCAGCTCACGCGGTAGTAGCCCTTGCGCACCATGTCGGTCGCAGCTATTGTCTGCGTCACGGTGCCGTTGCTGCCGTGTATGCTAGCCGTCCATTTGTCGCCGTTGGTTTCCTGTTCGTCGCCGTTGGCAATACCGTTGCCCACATAATAGGTGTAGCCCTCTCTCAGTACATTCACTACCGACGTGGTTTTGCTGTTGTCGAGCGTGAGCGTACATTCCGACGGTGAATGCGTGTGGAACGTTGCCGGCTTGTAACCGTCGCACGTAAACACCGAGTCGGTGGGCATCTCGTCGGGAGTTTTTGTGGTTGTCACCGTCTTGGTCACGTCATGGTAGCCCTCATGGTGATCTCCAAATATGGTGGTGTAAGTCCACAGACACTGGCCTGAATAGGTGTAGGTGTAAACCGTTTCGGTTTGGCGCACGGCCAAGTCGGGAGTTACGTTTTCGGTGCCGTTGGCGAGAGTGCCGCTTTGGTCGGCCCCGGTTTTCCAGTTTGCCACGTTGAGGTCGTTGCGCGCGAAGTCGTTGTCTTTCACGAGAAACGTAGCTCCGGCCGGTTTGGTGTCGCTTGCAAGCACCTTCGAGAAGTAGTCCTTGCGCTCCTGTTCGGTCACGATAATCCACTGTGCATCCTCTGTCGTGGCTATTGTCTTCTCGCCTTCGAGCTTGCCGTTGTTGGCATAAAGATAGAAAGTGCCTTGATAATCGGCATCGGCCGAGGTGTTGCTCGATGTCACGGTGATGTTGTAGACATTGCTCTTTCCCTCTACTGCGGTGAACGTAAGCGACGAAAGCGTGGCCGAAGCCGCACGATCGACGAAGAAATTGCCCTTGTCGTGTTCAGACTCCTGACCGTCCATGAAGGTGAGATAACCGTTTGTTGTGCCGTCCTGCTGCTTCACCGTTGACTGCAGGAACCACTCGCTGCTGTTCTGCGACAGTGTGAACGGGATGCCCACCGTGGCCACCGTGGCTTCGGTGCCCCAGTTGCCGCCCTTGCCAAGGAACTTCTGCTGGCCCACATTCCACAGATAAACCGTCTTGCCTTTGGCGTCGGTGGGGAGAGAGCCAGTCCAGTCCTGTGCGTCGGCAACGCCGACATTCAACATTGCCGCAACTGCGGCCACTACCATAGGGGCAGCCTTGCCGCCCGCAATTCGGCCCGCAAGTATCCGGGTACGGGCCAACATACCGGAAATGCCTCCTGAAACGGCAGTCCGGCCAATCATTACATAATTCATAAGAAAACTAAATTTCTATTCCTTTTCTAGTCCTATTAAAGTTGCTATACATTCTAGTTTCGCGGCGCGCGATTACCAAAAACTTTCAATCCACGGCAATTTCACATGTTTAAATATCGCTAAATTATGCTATTTCTTAACAAATTCAGCCATTCCAAACACCTGCGTGACGATAAAGGAAATTATTGGTGTCCGGTAAAAATATTGGTCTAACATTGTAAAACAAAGAACGTCAGGTCTTTATAAGACTTCTGCACCCCGGGGGCTTACTTTTGCCCTTTGCATGGTTAGCACTCCATTGCCCCAGTATGGGGGCGAATATTATAGGATAGGGGCTTGCCCCTATCTATCAGACATCAACATATTTTGCCCCTGTAAGGGGCGCAGAGTTCAATATCACAATGAATTATGCGCCCCTTACAGG
>CAVCLB010000007.1:0-64101 GCA_963602915.1 Dysosmobacter segnis
TCGACACATAGCCGCGGCTGAGTACGTCATCAAGTGCTTCCTTAAGCAGTTCAATTTCTGGTTCATCCAAGCCCCGGTTAAGTTTGAGTTCTTGCTCACCCTTTACGCTTACACCTATTTTGGGGATGAATACATTTACAAACCCAACTACATCTGCGACGAAGCCGGAATTCCATACTCCCACGCACCGGGCAACATCGGCGACATCGAGATTTACAACCGGGAAAGATATTGGCTCATTGAAGCCACCTTAATCCGCTCAAAGGCCCAGCAGGTGAACAATGAAACGGTAAACCTATTCAGGCACATAGACGAAACCAAAGAAGGCACGAAATACCTTACATTGGTGGCACCGTATGTTCACGACGACACCAGACTGATATTCAATGTGGCATCGACAATAACGCTTATGCAATCGGAAACATTGTCGCTCTACTCCGACAGTCAGAGCACCGACGATTTTGTTGAAAGCATGGAAAGCCACCGCTATTTCGGCAACATGCGCACCAGTTCGCGCCAGTTTGTTTTAGAACTGAAAGAAAAGCTCAACAAAAATCACGGCACTCTGACAAACAGGGCAATAATGTCAAAAACACATCTTGAAGCATCCTACACACAATCCAGCAAGTTCTCCCGCTTGCAGGATTTTTCTTTTCCCCCACACCAAGTTTTCCCTCCCCACGGACAAAAAACCTTACATTTCTGCGGGAATATGCATGCAAAAGAGCAGAATGTAAAGAATATCCCATTTTATGTAAAAAATATCCTATTGTTTCATGCTGATTTTCAGTTACTTTGCAACAGAAACAAAAACTAACGGCCGACTGCCGCCGACAGACACATTAATATATGACGCATATATAATGGCCTGACACGGTAACGACAAAGACCGGTGCTAACAGCGGCACGACTGCGAAATCTATATCTTTAACCTATAATAAATTTCTCGAATATGGGCACGACAATCAAGAACTCTTCACCCGGAAGCTCCCTCATTCCTATAAAGGGCATAAGCCGGAGCCTTTGTGAGATATTGAAATCGGTAGGCATCTGCGACATCGGCACGCTGCTCACGCAAGGATGCACCCCGGCAAAGCGCACCGCTCTATGGAACAGCGTGAAGAAGAAGCAGGAAAGCGCGGCGGGCAAAGGCGGCAGCAAGGCTACGGCCGAGCAACTCGTCACCCTGCAGCAGGTGAACCTGTGGGTGAGGCAGGCCGACCTCTGGCGCATCGAGGGCATCACCGCCGACGCGGCATGGCTCATGGTGCAGGCAGGAGTGCGCTGCGTTGACGACCTCGCACGCTGCAACAGCACCACGCTGCACAACATTATGAAGACGCTCGCCACGAGTCAGCTCGGCGCATTCGTCTGCCCCACCGAGGAATCAATCACACAACACATCGCCACGGCCAAAGACCTGCGCCCGAAGAAAAGCGAGGTGAGCAACCTTGCCAACCTCAACGCATTCGCAAGAAAGCCCATCCTCAACGCAATACTCATCAATTCGCTGCACTCAATGGGCATCTACCGCATCTGTCCCGACAAGGGAGAGACCGATGCCGCCGACTGCCTCACCAACCTGAGACCGTATAGCGACGTTACGACCATAAACCGCATTTGCAGCAAAAAACGCTCACGGACAAACGAGAAAGTTACCTCCTCGACGCTGAGGAGGATAAAGGCAGAGGCAAACCGATACATGACCGAGGCGAAGAACGGCAACCGCATACAGACTTACACGCCATCGGATACGTTCGCGCTCGACATGTCCGACCAGGAAACACCCACACATCTGTTTGCCGAGGTTGAGGAAACGGTGCAGGAATCGGAGGTGGTGGGCACCTACCAAAGCATTATCGACGGACTGCGCACACTCGACCTGAGCGACACCTGCGGTCTGCCGCAGACAATCAGAGGCAAGGCCACGGTGAGCACAAACGGCAGCACGCAGCCAGCAGTGGGCATACTGGTGCAGCTCACGGGCTTCCTCAGTTCGGTGAACGACCTCGATGCCCTGCAACAACCGGCAAGGGCATACACCGACAACGACGGCGTGTTCGAGATACACATGCCCGAGCGTTACAACCTTCTGTCCATTCTCACGTTCACCTTCATCAACAGCTACGGCGAACAGGCCATAACGCGCTCGGCAAGCGACATAATCAGTCACCTTCCCGACACCGCCGACGGCACCGTGGTGTGCGACTTGAGCCGCGACACCATATTCGCACTCGACGCCGACAAGTTCGGCAAGGCCGCAGCCGAGGCCAAGACGCTGCCCAGCGTGCGCCTGCAGGGCGAGGAAGGGGCCAACCCCGTATATCTGAATCCCGACACTGCACCGGCACGCACGTTCAGATACAACCTGCTGCAACGCCTCACGGTGCCAGGAGCCACCACCAGCCGCATAAGCATGACAGAGCCAATCAATGTGTCGGCATTCAAGAACAACATACGATCCAACCACAAAGCCCTGTGCATGAGCAACGGACTGAGCATAGGCTATGTGCTGGGAATGACGCAGGCATGGGTGCCCGACGGCTACGCCCTGGGCGACTTGCTCTACTCGCTGGCCCTCGCGCCGGGCGAAGAACAGCGCATCATCGTGCGCGAACGCACTGAGAGCTACACCGTTGACGACAACACCATCGGCACCGACCGCGTGAACGACACCACAAGCCAGACACAAAACGACATCATAGAAGAGATTTTCTCGCAGGCAGCCGAGCAATCCGGAGCTGCATCGCAGAACTCCCGATACTCCACATCGGCCAAAAGCCGCAGCGTGAGCGGCACGCTCTTCCTGGCGAGCGGCAATGCCGGAAGCGCGAGCAGCAAGGGTTCGTCGTCGGCAAGCGCACAGACAACGAGCAATTACAGCGACGCCTCGCAGGCAGCCGAGCGTTTCCAAACCACCATAGCGAGCGCAAGCTCACGCGTGGCACAAACCAACCGCGTGGCAATACGCACGGCCACAAGCTCAGAAGCCGAGTCGGTGAGCACCAAACTCATTGCCAACCACAACCATTCGCACATAATGACGGTGCAATATTGGGAAGTGATGCGCCGCTACAAGCTGCAGACGTGCGTTGACAACGTTAAGCTCGTGCTCTTCGTTCCGCTCTCTCTCATCCCGTTCTACGGGACCGACTCGTCGGGCAACATTGCCTCCACCTATCAGCAGGGCGACATGACACCCGCAAGTTTCCAAAACCGCTACTGCAATCTGGTGCGCTACGCCGACATCCTGGCCGACTGTCTGCCCTACCGCTATCGCGATGCACTCACACTCTGCCGCGAGATATTCTGCACAAACAACTGGGTGGAAGAAGACAAGGCCACCGAAAAGAGCCTGACGATAAACCTCAATGGCAAATTCTTGCACGAAGACAGCGTGAACATCTACCTACGCACAAGCGACGGACAGACCATCTATCCCACCAACAAAGACCATTCCAACTGCAATGCCAAGATTTCGCCCTACCAGCCCACGGTGCACAGCAAGCAAAACCTGAGCGCGCTGGTTGAGAAGAAACGGGACGAGGTGTCAGAAACGACATGCACTTGCTGCTTCACCCTACCCAAAGGGTGCGCATCGAGCAAAACCTTCAGCGTGGTGGTGGAACGTCACTGCAACCCTATCACGGTATACCAGCTCTCCGAAACCATGTATAACAACGCCATGAACGCGGCCTTGGGCAACCTCGCCACCAAGCTCCAGCACTTTGCGCAAGACAACAAGGACAGCGACAATGACCTTAAAAACATCGACCACTACAACGAAGCGATGTCGCTAATAGAGTCGCAAAGTCTGTCGCTCACCGAAAGCGAAATGATAGCCGCAGCCGCACTCAACGTCACCATGAACGTAACCGAAACCGGAAGCGAGACATTCAACATCACCGACGCAGGCACAACGCTCGGCCGCAGCATGACGGCCACACTGCACCGCAAGGGCACAATGTATTTTTCAAAGGCCGAACTGCGCCGCGTGGAAGAACTCTACCATCATGTGCTCAACAACACCTACAACTATTCGCGCAAGGTGTGGGAAGGCCTTTCAGACGGAGAACGGGTGCTGATGCTAGAAAACTACACCATATCAATGGACACCAACGGCGACACCGGAATGTCGGAAACCAACTATCCGCTGCTCAACTGCGTCGATGCCCTCTCGCCCCTCGGCTTCTACGGCAACAACATCGTGCTGCCATTCTACATACCCGACGACGAAAACGTGGTGAAGTCAATGGTAGAAGAGATAAACGGCAATGCCGCAGACGACGGCGACAAGAAGGTGGACAAGGTGCTGGAGAGCGAATTCTCGAGCCGCACTCTGCAAGACCGCATATACAAACACCACACAACCGACTTCCGCGTGCCCAGCACCGTAGTGTCGGTGCCCACGAAAGGCATGATTGGCGAGGCCGTGCTCGGCGAGACCAACGTGAGCGAACTGATTGACATCACGCGCTTCTGGAACTGGAAAGACTCCGACATCGACCACACAAGCCTCGACTCTTCCTACCTCGGCGGAAACAGTCTGCTTGCCAACGCGAGCGCGCCTACAGTGACTATGCCCACCCAGGGAGCCACCCTGCCGCAGCACATCCAGGCCGCATCAATACTCAAGGAGCTTGCCAAGACACCGCAATTTGCCGACACGCTGAGCAAGATAGACATGCGCGAACTGCTGCAGACGGCCGACAACAACGCCGCCACCGGACGCGACAACGCAATAAAAGCTTCGTCGGAAATGACAACCGAGGCCATTAAGGCCGCAGCCGAACTTGCCAAGACGTTGATTTCGGGCGGCATGGAAGTGCAGAAGACACAGTCGAGCAACGAAAAAGACGTGGAAGTGGCCAAAATAAACGCCAACAAACCGGCAGCCTCAACCTCGCAGCAAGGCGGCGCAGCCGACAAACAAGCGTCGGGCGGAAGCACTACGGGCGCAGCGCAGACGGCGTGCAAGTGTACATCGTGCGCCAACTACTCGGCAGCAACCGCCAGCGGCGGCGAGAAGAAGACCAAATAAATGTAGAATCACACTAAAAACGCAACGATATGAACGAGGATGCAACCAACAAACTGCTCGCGGCACTGTCGGAAATAATAGCCAACGAAACGTCTGACGAGATGCGCGCCCTGCGCCTGCAGATACTGCAGCGCGTGGCCAGCGAGGCCACTACCGTCACGCCGCGCATGCCGGCACCCCTCAACATAACCGAGATTGGCGGCTACTACAACCTGCTGAGCCGCCTGGGCAACGAGACCCTCACGATGCGCAAGAGGCTCATAGCCTCGGCTCTGGGTGTGCCAATGGAATGAACAACAACGAATTACCGACCCTGAGGCTGCTTGGCGGGTGGTACCGACGGGGGTGTCAAGCCTCCGCACCGGGTTCGACTCCCGGCACGGCAAGCCGATGGCGACGACCGAAGTCTGCGTAAGGGATTCCGAAATGACGGGGAACTGACGACGACCGACTTACTGGAACAGGATAAGGCATGGAAAGCTTTGTCTGTAGCGGTTTTTACTTATGTTATCTTGGTGGTGCTCACGCTCGCTTGGATACGCCTGGGAAACCTGACGCCGCTGCGCCGACACGATGCCACTCCTGGTGAACTCTGTTTGCCACACACCGCCTGGCGGTGTTGCAAGGTGTGGTTTTAAGGATGATTCGGGTGAATGATGCCGTCCGGCAACGGGACAGAAGGAAATTGAAGGGAAACTTGAAAAGTAGGCTGAACAAACGACAGGCAACGGTGGAGAGCCTCACGCCCACGGGCGGAGGCTCTCCTTTTTTTGTGTCCTTCGGCAGAAAGCAACCTCCACAGAGCTTGAAAAGTCGCGCCGAAGGCGGCTGGAGCAAGCTTTTTAATAAAACATAATTTTTCACATTATAATAATGTATAAATAAAAAAATGCTTACTTTTGCGCCCAAAATAAAGAAGTAGAATAAGATATGCAAGAAAACTTGGTCATCGTCGAGAGCCCCGCAAAGGCTAAGACAATAGAGAAATTCTTGGGTCCCGACTACAAGGTGATGTCGTCTTACGGACACATACGCGACCTCAAGAAAAAGGAACTCAGCATAGACAAAGATACACTCCAGCCCGACTATGTCATACCCAAGGACAAGGAAGAACTGGTGAAGAAACTCAAGGACAGCGCAAAGAAATCGAAGACGGTGTGGCTCGCAAGCGATGAAGACCGCGAGGGAGAAGCCATATCGTGGCACCTGTGCGAGGTGCTCGGCCTCGACGAGGTGGCAACCAACCGCATCGTGTTCCACGAAATAACAAAACCGGCCATAATCGAGGCCATAAACCACCCGCGACACCTCGACATGAACCTCGTGAACGCACAGCAAGCACGCCGCGTGCTCGACCGCATCGTGGGCTTCAAGCTCTCGCCCGTGCTCTGGCGCAAGGTGAAACCGGCTCTCTCGGCAGGCCGCGTGCAGAGCGTGGCAGTGCGACTCATAGTTGAACGCGAGCGCGAAATACAGAATTTCAACAGCACGCCGTTCTACCGCATCAACGCCATCTTCGCCAAGGAAAACCCCGACGGCTCGGCAACCGAGGTGAAGGCCGAGCTCGACACGCGCTTCGACACGCACGACGAGGCCATGGCCTTTCTCGAGAAATGCAAGACCGCCACGTTTGGCGTGGGCTCTGTCACCAAGAAACCGCTCAAACGCACGCCCGCAGCACCGTTCACCACATCGACACTGCAGCAGGAAGCGGCACGCAAACTGGGCTTCTCGGTGTCGCAAACCATGATGGTGGCGCAGAGACTGTATGAAAACGGACTCATAACCTACATGCGTACCGACAGCGTGAACCTCTCGAAACTGTGCATCGGAGCAAGCAAAGAAGAAATAACAAAGCTCTACGGCGAGGAATACAGTTCGCCGCGCACCTACCATACAAACTCTAAGGGAGCGCAGGAAGCCCACGAAGCCATCCGCCCCACCTACATGAGCAACACCACAATAGACGGCACGGCGCAGGAAAAACGCCTCTACGAACTCATCTGGAAGCGCACGATAGCCTGCCAGATGTCCGACGCGCAGATAGAGAAAACCACTGCAACAATCGACATAAGCACCACAGGCGAGAAATTCGTGGCCAACGGCGAAGTGACAAAGTTCGACGGTTTCCTCAAAGTCTACCGCGAATCCACCGACGAGGACGACGACAACGCCTCGCCATTCTCCCACCGTCTGCCCGCAATGACCGAAGGCGAACAGCTCGTGCGCCGCGAAATAAGCGCCACCGAACGCTTCTCACAAGGCCCGGCACGCTACACCGAGGCCAGCCTCGTGCACAAAATGGAAGAGCTGGGCATAGGACGCCCCTCCACCTACGCCCCCACCATAAGCACAATACAGCAGCGCGAATATGTGCACAAGGGCGACCGCAAGGGCGAAGAACGCCCCTACACAATCGACACCCTGCGCGGACTCATCATAACCCCCACACACAAAGTGGAGACAACGGGCAACGAAAAGGGCAAACTCATACCCACCGACATAGGAATGGTGGTGAACGACTTCCTCATGGACAACTTCCCCGCCATAATGGACTATAACTTCACGGCAAAGGTGGAGCGCCAGTTCGACCGCATTGCCGAGGGAAAAGAAGAGTGGACAACCATGATGCAGCACTTCGACAGCGAATTCGAGCCCACCGTAGACAAGGTGATGAACGCCCGTTCTGAACACAAGGCAGGCGAACGCCAGCTCGGCAACGACCCCACCACGGGGCATCCCGTGTTTGTGAAGATAGGCCGCTACGGTCCGGTGGTGCAGATAGGCACCGCCGACGACAACGAGAAGCCGCGCTTTGCACAGCTCCCCGCCGACAAGAGCATAGGCACAATAACGCTCGAAGAGGCTCTCGAGCTGTTTAAACTGCCCCGCACCATAGGCGAATACGAAGGCAAAGAAGTGTCGGTGGGCGCAGGCCGCTTCGGCCCCTATGTGCTGCACGACCGCAAGTATGTGTCGATACCCAAAGACCAAGACCCGATGTCGATAACACTCGATGCCGCCATCGACCTCATCAACGACAAGCGCAAGCAGGAAGAACAGCGCCACTTGAAGACATTCGCCGAAGATGCGAAGCTCGAAGTGCTCAACGGACGCTACGGCCCATACATAGCCTACGACGGCAAGAACTTCCGCATACCCAAGGAACTGCACTCCACCGCCGCCAAACTCACCTACGAGAAATGCATGGAAATAGTAAACTCCACGCCGACAACCACCAAACGGCGCGGCACATCAGCACGCAAGAAATGACAAGAGTGATGCTCATAGGCTACATGGGAGCCGGAAAAACCACCGTGGGGCGTGCGCTCGCGCAAGAGCTCAAGCTGCCCTTCTACGACCTCGACTGGTATATCGAGACGCGCATGCACCGCACCGTGAAGCAGATATTCGACGAATGCGGCGAGGAAGGGTTCCGCCGCATAGAGCGCAACATGCTCCACGAGGTGGCAGAATTTGAAGATGTCGTGGTGAGCTGCGGCGGAGGCACGCCCTGTTTCTACGACAATATGGAATACATGAACACGCAGGGCGACACCGTCTACCTCAAGGCCACGCCCGAAGTGCTTTACAGCCATCTGCAGATGGGACGCTCGGTGCGCCCCCTGCTGCTAGGCAAAAGCCCCGAAGAGGTGCGCACATTCATCACCGAACAGCTCGCGCAACGCGAGAATTTCTACCTCAAGGCACGCCACACACTCGACGTGAGCCTGCTCGACAACTACGACAAGATATGCCAATCGGTTGAACAGCTGCGGCAACTCGTAGGCATCTGAGCACGCACCAAGGCAAAGCCTTACCTTACAACCCACCAGACAAAACCGCTTAAAGACACTCGAATGAAAAAATGGACGATTGAAGATTCCAAAGAACTCTACAACATCAACGGCTGGGGCACATCCTATTTCGGCGTAAACGAGGCCGGCGACATGTATGTCACGCCCTGCAAGGACAACACGCAGATTGACCTGCGCGACGTGATGGACGAGCTTGCGCTGCGCGACGTAACTCCGCCGGTGCTGCTGCGCTTCCCCGACATCCTCGACAACCGCATCGAGAAAACTTCAAGCTGCTTCAAAAAGGCGGCCGAGGAATACAACTACAAGGGCGAGAACTTCATAGTCTATCCCATAAAAGTGAACCAGATGCAGCCCGTGGTGGAGGAAATCATCTCGCACGGACGCAAGTTCAACCTCGGACTCGAATGCGGATCAAAGCCCGAACTGCACGCCGTGATTGCCGTGCAGTGCCAAAGCGACTCGATAATAGTGTGCAACGGCTACAAAGACCAGAGCTACATCGAGCTCGCACTGCTCGCACAGAAAATGGGCAAACGCATATTCATCGTCGTAGAGAAGATGAACGAGATAAACCTCATAGCCTCGGCAGCCAAGAAACTGGGCGTGAAACCCAACATAGGAATACGCATCAAGCTCGCGTCGAGCGGTTCGGGCAAGTGGCAGGAAAGCGGCGGCGACGCCAGCAAGTTCGGACTTACATCGTCGGAACTGCTTCAAGCACTCCAAATACTCGACGAAAAGGGACTGCACGACTGCGTGCGGCTCATACACTTCCACATCGGTTCGCAGATAACCAAGATACGACGCATACAAACCGCACTGCGCGAAGCCGCCAACTTCTACATACAACTGCACCGGATGGGCTATAATATCGATTTCGTTGACTGCGGAGGCGGACTCGGAGTGGACTACGACGGCACGCGTTCGTCGTCGAGCGAAAGTTCGGTGAACTACTCCATACAGGAGTATGTCAACGACTGCATCTACACATTCGTCGATGCTGCCGACAAAAACAACATCTCCCACCCCAACATCATCACCGAAAGCGGACGCTCACTCAGCGCACACCACTCCGTGCTCATCATCGATGTGCTCGAAACAACGTCGCTGCCCGAGATGCGCGAGGAATTCGTTCCGGCCGAAACCGACCACCAGCTCGTGAAAGACCTCTACGACATTTGGGACAACCTCAACCCCCGCACCATGCTCGAAGACTGGCACGACGCCGAGCAAATACGCGAGGAAGCACTCGACCTATTCTCGCACGGCATCGTTGACCTGCGCACACGGGCCGAGATTGAGAGCATGTACTGGAGCGTGTGCCGCGAAGTAAACAGCATGGCAAAGTCGCTGAAGCACACGCCCGAAGAACTGAAAAACCTCGACAAAACACTTGCCGACAAGTATTTCTGCAACTTCTCGCTCTTCCAGTCGCTCCCCGACACATGGGCAATCGACCAGATTTTCCCCATAGTGCCCATACAACGGCTCGACGAACGCCCCACGCGCAACGCCACACTGCAGGACATCACGTGCGACAGCGACGGCAAAATAGCCAACTTCGTAACCAACCGCATGGCGTCGCACGTGCTTCCCGTGCACCCGGTGAAGAAGAATGAAGACTACTATATAGGCATATTCCTCGTGGGAGCCTACCAGGAAATACTCGGCGACATGCACAACCTGTTCGGCGACACCAACGCCGCACACATATCGGTAAAGGACGGCCACTACAACATCGACCAGATTTTCGACGGCGAAACCGTAGAGGAAGTGCTCGACTATGTGCAGTATAACCCCAAGAAACTCGTGCGCCAGCTCGAGATATGGGTGACAAAGAGCGTGAAGGAAGGCAAGATTTCGCTCGAAGAGGGCAAGGAATTCCTCTCCAACTACCGCTCGGGGCTCTACGGCTACACCTACCTCGAATAACAACCGCCACACAATTCACGGCGGTGGCACGGCAGGCCGAAGGCCGGCCATGCCACCGCTTTCTTTATATCTACCTCACATCACCGCAACGACAATTATGAAACAGCCATTCAACATAGTAAAAGTGGGCGGCGCACTCGTCGACGACGAGTCACGGCTCAATGCTCTTCTCACGAAATTTGCCGCACTTCCCGGCCTCAAGGCACTCGTGCACGGAGGCGGACGACGCGCCACTCGCACCGCCGAGGCACTCGGCATAGAGAGCCGCATGGTGCAGGGCCGCCGCGTGACAAGCCGTGAAATGCTCGAAGTGGCGGCTATGGTCTACGGCGGACTGGTGAACAAGGGCATCGTGGCACGCCTCCAGGCTCTCGGCACCAATGCCATAGGACTCACCGGAGCCGACATGGACACGATACGTTCACACCGCCGCCCGCCCGTCGATGGCACCGACTACGGTTTCGTGGGCGACATCGACCGCGTTGACGCAGCACGTCTCAAGACCCTGGCCGAGGCCGGACTCACCCCCATACTCGCCCCGCTCACCCACGACGGCAACGGCAACCTGCTCAACACCAACGCCGACACCATTGCGGCCGAAACCGCCAAGGCTCTCGCGCAGCACTTCGACGTGACGCTCACCTACTGTTTCGAGCTGCCCGGCGTGCTCGCCTGCCCCGACGACAAGAGCAGCGTGATTGAGCGCATCACGCGTGCCGACTATGAAAGGCTAGCCGCCGAAGGCGTGGTTTCGGGCGGAATGCTGCCCAAGATAGCCAACGCCCTGAAGGCCGTGGAAGCCGGAGTGGGACGCGTGCTCATAACCAATGCCGAGGCTCTCGGCACCGGCGCAGGCACAACCGTAACGCTCTGACACCGGAACGGCACCGAATGTTAAAGAAAGCAAAAGCACCGACGGCCTTGTAACAAAACCCCTCCACAACCGTCATCATTACAGAGAGCACAATGAACACAGTCAGTTTCAAGAACGATGTACTGCCGCTGAAGGACATGCTTTACCGTCTCGCCCTCCGCATAACGCTCAACCGGGCCGAGGCAGAAGACATCGTGCAAGACACACTGATACGCGTATGGAACCGGCGCGACGAATGGGAGCAGATAGAATCGATAGAAGCCTACTGCACAACCGTGTGCCGCAACCTTGCCCTCGACCGCACCCGGCGTGCCGACAACCGCACGGCCTCGCTCGACGAAAGCGCACCCGAACGTGCCGACAGCACCTCGACGCCGCTCGAACAGGCACAGCTTCACGACCGTGTGGCCATTGTGCGCTCGCTGGTTGACACTCTGCCCGAGAAGCAACGCAGCTGCATGCAACTGCGAGATTTCGAAGGAAAAGCCTACAAGGAGATAGCCTCAGCCCTCGGCATAAGCGAGGAGCAGGTGAAGGTGAACATCTTCAGGGCTCGGCAGACAATAAAACAACGTTTTGACCAACTCGACAAATATGGACTATAAATACATCAACCAACTGCTCGAACGCTACTGGCAATGCGAGACGACGCTCGAAGAGGAACAGATACTGCGCTCCTTCTTCAGCCAGCTCAACGTGCCGCACGAGCTAGAGCGATACCGCAGCCTGTTCGTCTACGAGCAGACTGAGCCGAAGACCGACCATCTGGGCGAGGATTTCGACAACAGGCTGATGTCGGCAATAGGCCAGACCGACAAGGTGCAGGCGCGCCGCATCACCCTGAAGCAGCGTTTTGCTCCGCTCTACAAGGCCGCAGCTGCCGTGGCAATAGTGCTCACGCTGAGCAACGCCGCACAGTTCTCGTTGCGCAACGACAGCTACACCGAAGTGCCGGCAAGCCCCTCTGCAAGCCACGGGGCATCGGTTGCGCTCAACGATTCGGCACGCGCCGACTCGCTGAAAAGGGGTTTCGCCGACGTGGGGCAGACACAGAGCACCGCCATTCTCAAATGATTGAAATTTCTATGCTTTCACAATAAAAATCATGTTTAGTAAAACAAAAAACCGAAACTGTGAAGTTTCAGATTCTCTCAAATTTTTCATAACATACTAAAGTTTGAAGGCTGCTTTCCGGCAATGCGGAAAGCGGCCTTTTTTCATGCCCCCACGCTAGGCCACTGCCGCCTTCGCCGTCCATCGTCCCCAGCGCAGTCGGGTGATGAAGAAATCTAGCCTGTAATGTCAGCATAATAATTTGCGGGCTGTGCTGACCTTACAGGCCAGCCTTGAAAAACCAATCATTTACCCTGGGTTACGGATTTCACTTCGCTCCATCCTCACCCTGGGCTGAGATTGTCACGCCACAAAAGGCAGCATTTCACAATCCTACATAGCGCGAAAAGCGGTAATGCCTCAGCCACCATGTCACGGCCCAGCTCAGGGCAACGACAAAAACAAACTGTGCCGTAGGATAAATGTAGTAATGTGTCTGCATGATGTGGTGCAAGATGTCAACCCTGTTCATGCCCTTTATCACTATGTGGTGCACGATGTATATTCCCATGCTGCATTTGTCGAGGCTTTGCATCCATCGCGGCAGACTGCCCACTTGCGCCGTGCGCAACGGGATAAAGCCCAGAAGCACAAACACTGCACCGGCCGGCATATACATACTGCCATATAGTGCCGCCGCCACCACCAATGCCAGTGCCGCTGCTGCAAACCACGCAAAGGTTTTGCGGTGTTTCTTCAGACTGTCGATATTGAGCGATGCAACGAGCATTCCGGCAAGATAGAAGAAGAAACCGTCGATGAAATAGCCATCTAAAGGATGCGCAAACAGTCTCTGCAACATCATCACCATGACTGCTGCAACAAGCATTCCAGCCTTTGTGCGCGGCTTTTCCCACAGCACAAAATCGATGAGCTTGCCCACGGCATAGCATTCGAATATGGTGACGAGAAACCAAAGATGATCAATATTGCCCCGGAAGTATTGCCCCAAATTGCCCTGACGAAGGGCAATAATCAGCAAACCTACCGTAGCGTAGGGCACAAGCACGCGCCCGGCCTTACCGAGCAAGAAGCCGCGCGCCTCGGCGTACCCCCCCCTAATTCGTTTATAGCCAAATAGATAGCCGGCTATAAGAAAGAATATCGGCATGTGAATATTTCTCAATGCCGTTGCAATTCCCACATATTCGGGCAGATAGAACCCCGCGCCTTCGGGTGCTCGCCACATGGAATAAGGGCAAATGATGTGGTAATATACTACCAACAACATGGCCACCACCCTGAGCACACTGATGTCGTTAAGTTTGTTCTGCATAAAGTCTCTACTTTTCAAAGTGCTGATAATCCTTGCGGTCTTCCCAGTCGCCGCCCCAAGTGAAGCCAGCCTGTGTGAACAGACGGTAGCAGAGGTCGCCCTTCTCAATCTTGTAGTCGAAGTTCTTGGTGCGGTCAAGGTAGGGTGCACCGGCTGCCGGCTCTATTATCTCCTTTGTTTGGCCGTCCTCGGTCACATACTTGTGGTAGGGGTTGTAGAGAGTGTTCAGGTCGATGGCCAGTCCGTTGCCGTGCTTCGATACGGTCTGCGTGTGCGAGATGAAGCGGAAATTGAACGACGAGGAGTTGTTGTCGGTCATCGACCGTTCGTCGTCGGCATCCCAATAGTCAACGAGGCGCATGCGCTCAATGGGATATTTGGCTGCATAGAGCTGTCGGAAGATTTCGAGCACCGTTGCTGCCACCGACTTGTTGAGCACCATTTCGCCAACAATCGTCACGCCGTTGCGGTCGGCATGCAGACACTGCAAGTAGCGCAGCGAGTCGCGCGGCACGGTGCAGTAGTCTTTATACGACTTGCCCTGCATGAGCGTGAAGATGGTGTCGGGTATGGGCACGACGAAGAAGAAGGCATCGGTGCCGAGCGCATTAAGTGCCTTTACGGGCACGGTGTCGCCGGGATGAAACTGCGACACGGCCACATCGTACTGCTCTTCGCCCCCGTCGTGGCACGAAGCGGCAAACATGGCACACACCATGAGCGCGATCGTCACGAGGGTGCACCTTGAGAAAATGTTGTTGCTAACTGGTTTCATGTTGTTTTCTTTTTGCGTTTGGTGGCAAAACCAAGATACAAAATTACGCATAAAAAGCCGAAACGCGCCGCCATGCGCCCATTATTTGCCAGCGCAGCCTGAGCCACACGGCACGCAGGCAAGTTTAAAAAAGGCTAAATATGCAATAAAGCCCACGCGGCCGACGTTTCTCTCTATGAAATGACACCGTATTAAAACACACGAAAAACTATGAAACGATTGTTTTTAGCAATGCTGCTCATGGCGGGCATCCTGCTCCCGTCGGCAGCCAAGGACAGAAGCAAGCAGGTGATAGCCCACCGCGGCTACTGGAAAACCGAGGGTTCGGCACAGAACTCCATATCGTCGCTGCGCAACACCCACGACATAGGCGTGTACGGAGCGGAATTCGACGTGCACATCACGCGCGACGGTGTGGTGGTGGTTTTCCACGACGACTGCATCGAAGGCATAAAGATTGAAGATGCCAACTACGCCGACATAAAGGACAAACGCCTGAAGAACGGCGAGCGCATTCCCACCCTCAACGAATATCTCGACGCTGCCAAGACGCTCGGACGCATGAAGCTGATACTCGAAATAAAGGAGCATACCGACAAAAACGACGAAGACCGTTGCCTGGAGGCCACCCTGCGACAGGTGAAGGAAGCCGGTCTCGAGAAGCGCACCGAATATATCTCGTTCAGCCGCCATGCCTGCGACTGGCTCGTGACCCACGCTCCCAAGGCCAAGGTGGCCTATCTCAAAGGCGACCTAAGCCCTAAGCAGGCCAAGGAAGCAGGCTACACGGGCATCGACTACGAGCGCAAGGTGTATAACAACAACCCCTCGTGGATTAAGGAAGCTAAGAAACTGCACCTCACCACCAACGTGTGGACGGTGAACGCCCCCGACGAGATAAAGAGCTTCTTCTTGCAGGGCGTGGATTTCGTAACCACCAACGAACCAGTCAAGGCCAAGAGTATGTAATTTCCCTTCACATTTCGCGACGATGAAAAGCCGCGAGAATGCCCACGAAACGCAGCACCGCGACTTTGAGGGCGCAAAACGCAAAAATCGAGAAGTTTTCGCAAGCGACTGATTTTCACGCGTTTGAATTTTACATATCGACATTTCATGCTCCGTCCAACGGCAGTAAGCACCCAAAAGAAGGCTTGTTTGCACCGCAAACAGGCCTTTTTCGTGCGCCAAACTACGCTTCCCGCCACGACAAACAAGCCTTTGTTGCGTCGCAAAACAGCCTACATGGGCGTGAACGCATGTCAAAACACGGCCACGAAGACAGAAAGAAGCGGCATGGGCGCGCTAGTTTGCAAGTTGCGACGGTCAAAAAAAATTACTACGACAGGGATGTATATTCACTATTCTCAAATCATACCAAGTTATTATTTATCGTCACCTAATGTTGCTGCCAATAAAAAATCACTCACACCACTAGGCAAAGGTTCGCCGAAAAGCGGTAACTTTGCAGTGCCCAAGCCGCGCAGCACGGAGCGCACGGTGCACCGCACGGCGGCACGGGCACTGCAAAAAACAATATAAAGCCAATGGACATACAATCGGTAGCGACCCAAATGGCCGTGCTTTTCCTGCTTGTGGTGGCGGGCTTCGCATCGAGAAAGCTGAAGCTCATGGACGAGGATTTCGACCGCAAGCTATCCAACTTCGTGATACAACTGTCGGCCCCGTGCCTCATAATATCATCGACCATGGGCGACACCATGCCCGACCGCAGCCGCATTGTGCCGCTGCTTGTCGTGGGGTGCATAACCTATGCCGTGCTCATTACCGCGGCCGGACTGTTGTCACGCGCCCTGCCCGTGACGCGTGAGGAGCGCGGTCTATACAGTTTTATGATTGCCTACGCCAACGTGGGGTTCATAGGCTATCCCATCGTGGCCTCGATATTCGGGCAAAGCTCGGTGTTTTATGCCTGCATACTCAACGTGCCCAACACGCTCACAATATTTGTGTGGGGCGTGATGTTCGTGCGCGGCAAATCGGCCGGACGCTTCGACTGGCGGCTGCTCATCTGCCCCTCAATGGTGGCCACCTATCTGTCGGTGGCCATAGTGTGCGCCGGATGGCGCGCTCCGCAGTTTCTGGCGCAGTCGGTAACGCTGCTCGGCAACATCACGGTGCCCGCATCGCTGCTCGTGATAGGTTCGAGCATAGCCGGAATGCCGCTGCGCCGCATGGCCGGATGCCGTGCCACCTACATGATGTGCGCCCTGCGCCTCGTGGCAGTGCCCGTGGGCATGTTCTATCTCATACGTCTGTTGGGCTTCGATGCCCACACGGCAGCCGTCAACGCCGTGCTCGTGGGCATGCCCGTGGCCTCGTTCGGCACGATGTTCTGCATAAAATACGGGCGCGACGTGACGCGCATGGCACAGGGCACGTTCCTCTCCACGCTGCTCTCAATGCTCAGCATACCGCTGCTCGCCATGCTGCTGCGCTGACAACACGCCCCCTGACAAAATGTATAACTAACCTTATAATTGATATGAAGAATCTACAATTTGCAGCCATTGTCCTTGCTGCCGCCACCACACTGTGCGGCACCGGATGCAAGCAACAACCGTCGAACAGCACCACCGACACGTTTGCCACCGACAGCGTGGCTTACGACTCGGCAACGGCCAACGGCATAAAGTGCATAATCAAGGTGGATTATCCACGCGGCAACGACAGTCTTGCCGAGGGAGCAAGGCAATACATCGCCCGCGAACTGGCAGCACTCTATCTGCCCTACAACGATTCAGACGACGATGCAGGCCAAACCGAATATCCGAAATACGCCGGAAGCACCGCCGACGGCAAACTGCTCGTGGCCCACTACGGCAACGGCACGATGCGCTTCCTCGCCGACTCGCGCAAGCAACTCGAAGAGGCCAGCCTTGAAGAGCACGAGATGCCCGCGCTGTCGTGCCTTGTAAGCATGAGAGTGGAGGAGGTGAAGCCTGCCTACATCACCTATCGCGTGAGCGACGAAAGCTATCTCGGCGGCGCGCACCGCTCATACACGTCGTATTGCACCAACATAAGCCGCACCACCTTCCGCCCCGTTGACGACATCATCGACCCCGGAAAGCTGCGCGCCATACAACCCTTGCTGCGCACTAGCGTGCTGCGCTGCGTGAAGGCATGCGGCGTGGAAGTCGTGACCGACGCCACACTCGCCAACTACATCATTCTGCCCGACGACGGACTCGTGCCTCTGCCCGCCCACCAACCGTGGCTTCAGGGCGACAGCCTTAAGTTTGTCTACCAACCTTATGAGATAGCCTCCTATGCCATGGGCACCATAAGCTTCAGCATCGCGGCCAAAGACGCAATGCCATATATGAGCAAACAGGCCGCCGACATGATAAAACAGTAGGCCACAGACAACCGTGACACCGATATTTTTTAGCCGTACACCAACAAAATAAAGCAATGGGTGTAAGGTGAAACATTGGCCGAACAGTGTAAAAACGTGGAATGGTTGTTTTTTTATAAGACATCACAAAACACGGGGTTTGCTCTTGCCTATTGCATGGTTTTCACTCCACTGCCCCTGAAAGGGACGAATATTATAGGATAGGGGCTTGTCCCTATCTACCAAGCATCACTATATTTTGCCCCTGTAGGGGGCGCAGAGTTCAACATCGCAATGAATTATGCGCCCCTTACAGGTAGGGTGTTCAAAATTTGATTACAAAATGTGCGGAATTTTTATATGAATTTAAGTTTATAATTATTTGATTATCAGAAGAATTTCGGTAATCATAGCCCTGAAAGGGCGTCACGACCCCAGCCCAGGGTGAGGATGGAGCGAAGCGACATCCGTAACCCTGGGTTTTATGGTTGGCGTAGTAGGTTGGCCTGTAAGGTCAACACTGGCCCTCAAATATTGTGCTAACCTTACAGGCTAGCCTTGCAAATCAATCATTTACCAAGGGTTACACCGTTTGCTATCGCAAACGGCTCACCCTGGGCTACGACTGTTACGCCCTTACAGGGCTGATGAATGCAATGTCTCGCAATTATGCTTATTGTTCTATAAAAAACTATTGGTGTCCGGTAAAATATTGGTCTGACATTGCAAAACGTGGAATGTCAGTTATTTATAAGATATCTTAAATACTGGGCTTACTTTTGCCCGTTGCATGGTTAGCACTCCATTGCCCCAGTATGGGGCGAATATTATGGGATAGGGGCTTGCCCCTATCTACCAAGCATCACCATATTTTGCCCCCATAAGGGGCGTAGAGTTCAATATCACAATGAATTATGCGCCCCTTACAGGGGCAAAGTTTGTTTAAAACATAAACGTAGGGGCAAGCCCCTACGCTATATTCTGTCGTCCCTACGGGACTTACCTGCTGCAAAGTTTTTACCGGACACCAATAATAAAAAACGATGCAGAATATTATATGGATTTTGAACACTCTACCTTACAGTGGCAAATTTATAAAAACAATAAACGCAGGGGCAAGCCCCTGCGCTATACTATGTCGTCCCTACGGGACTTGCCGGTTGCGAAAGTGTCACCGGACACCAATAATTTCTTACCGCAGACAGCGGTCGAGGTCGCGCTCAATGGCCTCACGGTCCATGTTCTGACCTATGAACACGAGCTTCTGCATGCGGTCGCCATACTCGTCGTCCCACAGACGGGCGGCATCGGGGTTGCGCTTCATAAACTCCTTGAGCTCCTTCTCGGGCATGGTGGCATACCATTTTCCGGCATTGCGTATTGAAACCTGCTTGCCCGACTGCTCGAACACATAGCAAGTGTCGCGCTCATCTTCGAAATAACACAGTCCCTTGCAGCGCACTACGCTCTTGGGCAGAAGCCGCGCTGCGAAGTCGTCGAAGTCGGCAAGGTTGAACGGGCGGCGACGGTAGTAGACGAATGTGCTTATGCCATACTCCAAAGCCTCGCCTTCCTCCTCGTTCTCGAGGTCGTCTTCGTCGGCCTCCACGGCCTCTATCCATCGTGCCGAAGTGGCCACCTTGTTGAAATCGAAGAGGTGGGTGTTGAGTATCTTGTCGAAGTCAACGTCGCCGTAGTCGCACGGAATTATCTCGGCCTTGGGCTGTATCTCATGCAGAATGGCGCGTATGCGGCCCAACTCTTCGGGTGTCACCTCAGAAGCCTTGTTGAGCAGGATGACGTTGCAGAACTCCACCTGCTCGATGACGAGGCTTGCCAAATCGTCTTCGTCGAGGTCGGTGCGCTGCAGTTCCTTGCCCTCGCCAAACTCGTCGCGCAGACGCAGGGCGTCGCACACGGTGACAATGGCATCGACGCTGGCCTTGCCCTTCTCGGCAAGGTTGGGATACATGGTGGGATAGACGCTTATTGTCTGCGCAATGGGGGCGGGCTCGCAAATGCCGCTGGCCTCAATCACGATGTAGTCGAAACGCTGCTGCGACACGATGTCGCTGAGCTGCTGCACGAGATCCATTTTGAGCGTGCAGCAGATGCACCCGTTGGAAAGCGGCACAAGGCTGTCGTCGGCCTTATCGACAACGCCGCCCTGCTCGATGAGGGTCTCGTCGATGTTCACCTCGCCTATGTCGTTGACGATAACGGCAAACTTCAAGCCCTTGGTGTTGCCGAGGATTCGGTTGAGGAGTGTCGTTTTTCCGCTTCCTAAATAACCGGTGAGCAGAAGCACCGGGGTTGTCTTCTTATCCATTTCTATAGTGTTTTTATTACTTTGGGTATTTGTCGGAGTGTCGTTTGTGAACTGCAAAAAACGTGCCACGCAACTGCTTAAGGGTCAGTTATGGGCACTGCGCCCGTGAAGCACGCGCTTTGTCAGGCTCCACAGCTCGCGCACCCACAGCACAAATGACGACCCGACGATGATAATCACCCAGTCGTCGAGGCGCAGTCCGGTGACGTTGAAGAACTTCTGAAGGCCGGGAACCTCGACCATGGCTATCTGTCCCACGAAAATCATGGCGGCTATGCCAAGCAATCCCTCGCATCCCTTGAAGTGGAGCGCGCTGCGGCCCGTGCCGAAAGCCCGTGAGCAGAAGAGATAGAAAAAGTGGGTCATCACGAAAACCGTGAAGAAAAGCGTGAGCTCGTAGGGCGTGAGTCTGTCGGCAGGGCCTATGTGCAGGTGGAGCAAGTCGGCCAGACAGGTGACGTTGGAGTGCTCGAACACATAAAGCAGAGCAAGCAGCAGCAGGAAGAAGAAGCCTCCCACGCCGAGGATGTTTTCATACATCTGACGGTTGAGAATGAATGCCTTGCGATCGCGAGGCTTGTGGCGCATCACGCTTTCCGACGGGGGCAGCGAGGCAAGTGCCATTGCCGCGAAGGTGTCCATGATGAGGTTAACCCACAGCATCTGGGTGACGGTGAGCGGACTTTCCTCGCCCATGAACGCACCGAAGAGCACTATGAAGCAGGCCGCCACGTTGACCGTGAGCTGGAAGAGCAGAAATCGCTGTATGTTTTGGTAGAGTGATCGGCCCCACATCACGGCCTTGCCGATGCTGCTGAACGAGTTGTCGAGAATGGTAATGTCGGATGCCTCCTTGGCCACCGACGTTCCGTCGCCCATGGAAAGCCCCACATGAGCGGCTTTAAGGGCCGGTGCGTCGTTGGTGCCGTCGCCCGTGACTGCAACCACCTGCCCGTTGCGCTGCAACGACTCCACAAGACGCTTCTTGTCCATGGGCCGTGCACGCGAAACTATCTTCAATGTCATCACCCGGCGGTCGAGTTCGGCATCGGGAAGGGCGGCAAGTTCAGGGCCGGTTATGATATTTTCCTCTCCGTCGGAGGCTGTCCACAGCCCTATCTGGCGGCCTATTTCCTTGGCCGTTCCGGGTGTGTCGCCCGTTACAATCTTCACGTTTATGCCTGCATTCATACATTCGGCCACGGCGGCAGGCACGTCGCTGCGCACGGGGTCGCTTATGGCCACAATGCCCATGAAGGTGAGGTTGGTGGCAACCACCCGGCCGCCGTCAATTGCCTTGGCGTCATCGTCTATCACCTGGCAGGCAAAGCCGAGCGTGCGCATGGCCTGGTTTTGGTATTCGGCGAGCTGAGTGTCGATGTCGGCACGGCTCACTCCGCCGCCGATGTGGGCACACATGCCGGCCACTATCTCGGGCGCGCCCTTGACATAAAGCACCGTTTTGCCACTGAGCAAGGCCGACTTTACCACCGTGGCCATATACTTGCGCTCGGTGGAGAAGGGAAGTTCGGCTGTCACGACGGCCGCCTCGCGCAAGTCACGGTAGTCGATGCCCTGACTTTTGAGCCACAGAAGCAGCGCGCCCTCGGTGGGGTTGCCCAGCACCTTTACTGACTTGGCATCAGAATAGTCGAGTGATGCAGTGGAGTTGAGGGCCATGCCCTCTTCAACGAGAAGGCTTTCGCGGTCGGTGCCCAGCGTGGGCGAGTCAAGACAATAGAAGTTTGCGGCGTGCACCTGCATCTGGTTCTGCGTGAGGGTGCCCGTCTTGTCGGTGCATATCACGGTAGCCGCGCCCATTGTTTCGCAGGCGTGCATCTTGCGCACTAGGTTGTTGGTCTTCATCATCCGGGTCATGCTGTAGGCAAGACTGAGGGCAACAGCCATGGGCAAGCCCTCGGGCACGGCCACGACAACGAGCGTGACGGCAATCATAAGGGTGTCGAGCGTGTAGGTTATGAGCCTGGCTATGTGGTCGGCGGGGGCAAGAATGTTGTGGAAACAAACCACCATGCACATCAACACGACGAAATAGCCTATGATTGACGGCACCACGGCCTTCCAGCTCCAACTCTTAAACTTGCATATTACCATCCAGAAGAACACGGCAGTGGGCACGGCCAGTGTCCAGACAAGGGGATTCCAACTGAAGAACACCATGAGTTTGAGCACGATGACGAGGGCGGCAAACACATAGCTGAGCTTTGTCACCAAATCGGCGAGGCCGTCGAGCTGCTCATTCAAGGGCGTGCGCACGCTGTCGTCAATCTGTGCAGCCTCAAACACCTTGCCGTTTTCGGTCGCGTCGCCCACGGCGCACACACGGAAAATGCCGTGCCCCTCCATAACCTTGGTGCCGCGCAGCACATGGTTGGAGGGGAAGGTGGCGTCGCTGTCAAACTCCGCTTCGCACACAGTCTTGTGGCACACGGGTTCGCCGGTGAGCGAAGACTCGTCCACATTCATCGTCACTGCCTCAAGAAGTTGGCCATCGGCAGGTATTTCGCAGCCTTGGCTGAGCACCACGAGGTCGCCCACCACCACGTCTTTCTTCTTCACCGATGTGGCGTTGCCGTTGCGTATCACCTCGACGGGTTCATCGTCGTTGACCTGACTGAGCACGGAGAACTGCCGGTCGGCCTTGAGTTCGAACACGAAGGCCACGCCCGTGGCAAGCATTATGGCCACAAATATGCCCACAGGCTCGAAGAAGGTCTCAATGCCTTCGCCCAATCCCCAGTATTCGTAGCACGAGATGCCTATCGACAGGATGCCTGCAATGAGCAAGACGATGATGAGCGGGTCGGCAAACTTGTCGAGAAACTGCCTCCACAACGGGGTTTTGGCGGGCGGCGTGAGAATGTTAGCGCCGTGTTTCAGGCGGCTTTCTGCCACCTGGGCATCGGTAAGTCCTGAGTAGTGATGTTTCTTTTCGGTATTATTCATAATGCTTGTATTTCCTGTTAAACAGAATTTGGACAGAAGACCATGTACGGTCTGTCTGTCCAAAGAGTTTTGTTTCTGCCTTTTTTCAGAACCCTCGCTCAGCCCAGTCGCCCCGGTCGAGCGTGCGGTAGCCTATGGCTTCGGCAAGGTGCTGCGTGGTTACGCGCTGCGAGGCATCGAGGTCGGCAATGGTGCGGGCCACCTTAAGTATGCGACTGTAGGCTCGGGCCGAAAGCGAGAGCTTGTCCATGGCCATGCGCAGCATCTCCATTCCGGCCTCGTTGGGCTCGGCATATTCGTGTATCATGCGTTCGGTCATCTGGGCGTTGCAGTGTATGCCCTTGCAGTTGGCGTAGCGCGCGGTCTGTATCTCGCGTGCCTTGATGACACGCTGGCGTATTTGTGCGCTCGGTTCGCCCGGTTGCGAGCGCGAAATATCCTTGAACGGCACGGGAGTAATCTCGCACTGAATGTCGATGCGGTCGAGCAGCGGCCCGGAGATTTTGTTCATGTAGCGTTGTATCTGCCCGGGCGAGCACACACAATGGTGGGTTGGGTCGCCGTAGTAGCCGCAGGGGCAGGGATTCATGCTCGCCACGAACATGAACGAGCATGGGAATTCGACAGTGTATTTGGCGCGCGAGATGGTGATTTTATGGTCTTCGAGCGGCTGGCGCATCACCTCGAGCGTGCTTTTGTTAAACTCCGGCAGCTCGTCGGCAAAAAGCACGCCGTTGTGGGCGAGCGAGATTTCGCCCGGCTGCGGACTTGTGCCTCCGCCCACGAGCGCGGCTTCGGATATGGTGTGGTGCGGCGCGCGGAACGGACGCTGCGAGATGAGCGACGTGCCACGCCCGAGTTTGCCCGCAACGCTGTATATCTGCGTTGTCTCGAGGCTCTCGGCGAGGGTGAGCGGGGGCAGAATCGACGGCAGACGCTTTGCCATCATCGACTTGCCGCTGCCCGGTGGGCCCACCATTATGAGGTTGTGTCCGCCGGCGGCGGCCACTTCAATGGCACGCTTCACGTTGTCTTGTCCGCGCACATCGGCAAAGTCGAGGTCGAACTTGTACTGCCGCTCGTAGAATTCGCGGCGCGTATCGATTCTAACTGGTTCGAATTGGGCTGCGCCGGTGAGGAATTTCACCACATCGGCAAGCGACTTCATGCCGTAGACATCGAGGTTGTTCACCACGGCGGCCTCGCGCACGTTCTGCTCGGGCACTATAAGTCCCTTGAAATGCTCGGCCCGTGCGCGTATGGCTATGGGCAGTGCGCCCTTCACGGGCTGCAAGGTGCCGTCGAGACTGAGCTCGCCCACAATCATATATTGCGACAGCAGGTCGGTGACGATGTTGCCGCTCGCAGCGAGAATGGCCACGGCAAGGGGCAGGTCGAAGCTGCTTCCCTCCTTGCGCAGGTCGGCAGGGGCGAGGTTTACGGTTATGTCGGCATGCGGAAACTTATAGCCGTTGAACTGCATTGCAGCGGCTATGCGGTCGCGTCCCTCGCGCACGGCGGCGTCGCCAAGCCCTGTGAGGCGGTACATTACACCTGCCACGAGGCTCACCTCGACAGTCACCGTGGTGACATCCAGACCGTTTACTGCGGCGCAATAGGTTTTTACGAGCATGGTGTGGATGGGTTTTACTGTTGCTTGAGCTGTTTTGACAACTCGTCGTAGCTCATGCCGCGGTCAACGACACGGCCCTGGCGCACGAGCATGTTGTCGGGAATGTTGTAGAAACCGAGGTCGCTGAAGAGGCGGCCTTCAATCATCTTGCCGTCGCACACCACGGGCAGCGTGAATCCCTGCTGCTTCAAGGCACGGCGCGCAGCACTGGCATCGGCATCGAGGCACAGTCCCACGACCTTTATCTTGCCGCCACTCTCGTCGCGACGTTGCAATACCATGCGCAGCATGTCGATGCTCTGGTAGTTCCACGAAGCCCACACGCATATCACGGCAACGGGTGATGCAGCAAGCGACTCGCCCGTAACGGGATGTCCGTCGATGTCGCGGGCGGTGAAACGCGGCAGTGCTGCGCCTGCGGCGGGCGGCGTCGGGCGGCGTGTCATGTCGTGCAGACGTTTGAGGTAGGCGTTGTCGGGCTGTGCGGCAAGCATCTGTTTTATGAGACGCTGGGCTTCGGCATAGTCGGGCGTGCTGGTTTCGATGAAATATTTGCGCACGAGCCATGTGCCGACAGCCGTTTTCGGGTGGTCGGCGATGAACTGCCGCGCATATTTCACGGCCTCGGGCGGAGAGGCGTTGGCCACCTGCTGGCGGAAATCGTTCATCAGTTCGTTGTCCTTGGTGCCTTTCACGGTGAGTTCCTTCAGGTGCGATGCGTCGCCTTTAATGTCTACCGACTTGCCGGGCGAGGCGAAGATGGGCTGCTCGGTAAAATTGGGGAACACGAGCATGAGCGTTGATGGGCGGTCGCAGGCAATGTCCTTCGAGAAGCGTCCGGCCTGCACTTTTATGGTGTCGATGCCGGGAAACGCGCCGTCGGGGCTGTAAACATAGAACTCGCCCTGGTTGAGGTGGAGGAGCCTACCGTCGATTTTGAAGTGACGGCCGTCGGTTCCGCATGCCACCAGAGCCAGGGCGAGCGAGAATGTGCATAGGATTTTTCTCATTCCTTATCTTTATATTCAGGAAACGACTGTGTGGAAAGCAACGGTGGAGAGCCGCCCGACCATGGCCGGGCAACCCTCCACCGCGTGATTACGTTATTTCAGAAGCGACAACTCGAGGTCGTTGTCGGCATACTCTTTCAGAGTGGGGTCTTTCTTGAGCGCATCTTTCAGATAGGAAGAAGCTGCAAACTTGTTGCCACGGCGTGCTGCAACGATGGCGTGCAGATAGTCGGTCATGGCATCGGGCACGGCCACCTTGTCGAGAGTCTGTGCTGCTGCGGCGTAGTTCTTGTTGAGAAGCTGCGCGAGGGCTGCGGTGTTGGTGTTGGCACTGCCGAAGTCTTTCTCGGCCTGTGCGTAGTTGCCCTTGGCAATGTTGAGTGCTCCGAGGGCTGCACCCACGTTCTCCGACCCTGCGGCCTTTGATATGTTTGCCTCGGCATCCTGCGTATTTCCGCTGATGAGCGAGAGCAGACCGAGGTTGGCGCTTGCCTCAGGCGTGTCGCTGCCGAGCTGCTGGGCCTTCTGCAGATATTTCTTTGCAGTGTCGGTGTCGCCGTTGGCTATGGCCAGGGCAGCAAGGTTGTTGTAGGCGCGGTAGTCGCGGTCGTAAATCTCGGCGGTCTTCTTGTAAATCTCTTCCTGCTTTGCGCGGCTGTCTTCAAGGGTGGCGGCATAGAGCAGTTCGTCGGGACTGAGCTTTGTGGCATCGCTGTTATACTGTGCCTGTATCTCGTCGTCGGAACGTCCGATGGTCTCGTAGTTGATTACAAGACGCGAGCGGCGCAGTTCGGGCAGGATGCCGTCGGCGAGGTCTTGGAATCCGGCCGACATGTTGCGTATCTGTTGTTCGCGCTCCTGCGGGTCTTTATACATTGAGAGCACGCGCAGAATCACGTCCTTGTCCTGCAGGTTCGACGCCTGCACCAGGCGCTGGAAGCCGTCCCAGTCTTGTGCTGTGTAGTGTGCATCCACGTCGGCATTCACCTTTGTCTGCTTGAGTTGTTCCTTCACATATTTCTCCGACACGTCCTGGCGGTTGCTTGCCAGCTTGTCGTTGAACTTCACACCGCCGTCGGGCGAGGCATAGGCTGCAACCTCAACGTTCTGTATGTTGAAACCTTCGCGGTCGGCGTTGATTTTCTTGAGCATCTGCACGAATTCCTGCACTGAGTTGTTCTTCAACTCAGTCTTGCGCAGATTGGCCTGATTGATGAGGAAGCGGATGTTTGCTTCCTGCTTCTGTGTCTTTACACGCTGGAACGAATCGGGAGCGATGCAGCCTCCGTCGCTCAACAAAGTCTTCTTGTAAAGCTCAGAAGTAGCTATTACTCCGTTTGCCACTTTCACTGCAGGCACGTCGCACTTCTTGCTGCCCATGTGTGCATCAAATGTGAGATACATCTCGCTCTTCTGCATTTCGGGCACAAAATCAAAGCTTGTCTTCATCGTGTAACGCCCGCCTACACGATAGGAAATGGTTTGGTTGTTGCCCATAACCTTTTCGCCCTGGAACGTGGAAGGCTGTCCTTTGGCCACCATTCCGTTGGCATAGCGCAGCTCGGGTATCACTGTTACGGTGGCATTGCGCTTCATGTATTTCTCGGGGAACACTCCGCTCACCGTGGCGGGCACTTTTCCACCTTGTGTTTCGAGCGGGTTTGGGGTTACGGTGAAGTTGTCGGCCGAGAGGGGGCCGAGCTTCGAGCAAGATGTCATAAGCAGCACCGAGGCTGCCGACAAGAGTAGCAAGTTCTTCTTCTGCATTGTAGTAATTTGTGAGTTAGTTGTTTCACTGTTGTCAGCCATGGCACGCACCGCCTCTGCAACGTCCTCTTTCGGGGCGTGACAAAGGGCTCTTGCGCACACGGCATTTGCATTACAAAGATAGCGAGTAAATGGCGAAGCGTGTAATTAAGTCCGTTTTTTTAGGTTTAATTAATATAATGTCAGTGCGTGTCGGGGCTTTGCAGCCAAACGCTGACGGGCGCGGCGGCACGGCAGAAAGCGGACGTGCACAAAAAAAAAGCGGCGGCACGCATTCCCCGCAGAGGGTTTGCATGCCACCGCTTGGGTGACGGTGCGGCTGTGGAGGCCTTGTGTGGCCGTGCCGCCCGAATGTATTCTTATTGCCGTGTATTACTTAACAACGACAGTCTTTGTAGTTCCGTCAGAGAACTTCACTACGTTCACGCCCTTGACAGGAGCAGAAACCTGACGACCGTCAACAGTGTAGCGGCCTACAACCTTCACATTGTCGTTGGTGTCAACGCTCTTGATGCCGGTTGTCTCGCCGTCGGCGATGGCTACAGAGTTACACTGGTTAACCCAGAGGTCGGTGTTGTCGTAGGTGTAGAGGTAGAGAGCCTTGTTGGCAGCGTCATAATAGAATGCAGGAGCGCTTACGGCTGCTACGACGTGCATCTGTGTGTAGTCGTAGTCGTCGGGTATTTCGATGCCCTTGTATTCCATTGTGAAGTTGTCGCCGTCCCATTTGATGTTGTCACCCCAAGCATAGTTGGTGAGGATAGCACGCAGCACGTTGTTGTGTGAGTAGCTGTTTATCCACTTGGTGCCGTTGAGCTGGCGGCTCTTAAGTCCGTCCTCTGTGAGGTAGAGAGTGAGCACACCGTCGTCAAGAATCTTGGATGCGTTCTTCACACCCTTACCTGTTACCTTAACGTCGAGGAGTCCGTCGTTGTAGTTGGCAGTGATGCCCAGCGAGCAAACTGCGGGTACATAGGCGTTGCTTTCGTCGATGATGTCGCTCAAGTCGGCTGCGCCGTCTTCTACAGAGCTATAACCTGAGATAAGAAGGCCTATATAACCTGAGCTATAGTTGTCCTGTGCATAGTGATAGTAACGGTTGAAGCTGGCTGCTGGATAACCGCTTGTTGAGATATAGGTGATGTACTGCGAGTCATTGATTGTGTATTCGTCGGTTGCAGAAGTGCTGAGGTCGCCGTGTATAGACACCCAAGCGATGTCGTCGCGGTCTTTGCAAAGCTGATTGAGCACGTCGTAGCCTTTGGGGCAGTATCTGCACCACTGCGAAGTGAAGTGCTCCACGAGCTGCTTGTGGTGAGGTATCGACTCGGAGAAAGTGCGCAGAACTGTGTAAACAGTGTCGTTGTTGAGCTTACCGGTGGGTGCGCCGCCGTTCATGCTCTTTACATAGAGGCTGAAGATGTGTGCGCCGTCTTCGATTTCAGGCACGTTCACATTTACGCCGAGCACCTCCTGGTCGGAGCCGAGGGTCTTGTTGCCTGTAACCTGACCTATTTCATTGCCGTCGATAGCCAATCCAAAGGTGTAGTCGCCTGCTTCAAGATCTTCAGAACCGGAGTTCTTGCATGCGAAAGCAAACTGGAATGTTCCGTTGGGCTTCACGAAATGCTTGTCAACCTGACTTGCAGTGATGTTGATGTCCTGCACAAAACCGTTGGGGTTTTCTACAAGAATCTGCAGACAGAGGTTAACCTGCATGCTGTTTGTGCCGTCGCTCAATGCAACGGGAACCCAACCAGCCTCGGTTTGGTCGGTGTAGATTTTTCCATAGGCAACAAGTCCACCGTAAGAGGAAGCCTCACCGGCGCAGAAATTGTAGCAGTCATCGGTGTATTTGCCACCGCTCTGTGTGCTCTTCTGGGTGTATTCCATACCCACAACAAGGTCTTGCGGGT
Source organism: Dysosmobacter segnis (assembly GCA_963602915.1). GTDB lineage: Bacteria > Bacteroidota > Bacteroidia > Bacteroidales > Bacteroidaceae > Prevotella. The sequence goes on from CAVCLB010000007.1 coordinate 29,816, forward strand.
TTGAAGGAATGGTGTACGGAGTGTCAAACGTTATGGTGTTGTAGTTCATGGCAGTAATCTGGCTGCTGCTTATTGTAATCACCTTGTTGGCAGTTCCGTCCTGCGATGTGAGGTATTCGCCCACATTGTAGGTGTAGTCAGACTGCATTTCGCTTGTGTTGGCCACGAAAGCCTTCACATTGCCGAGCTTCTTGTTGAGCGGGAAGCGCACTGCAAGAATCTTGCATCCCTCATAGTCGGAAAGCAACGACGAGCTGAGGATTGTTCCGATTTTCGATGCATCGGTTCCGGGGAAGCCGAAGAGAGTGGAAACATTGTCGGAGTTGGTGTTGCCGACATAACGCTGGTTTTTCTCGATGGAGGCCTCGGCACGCTTGGGGGCGTTGGCCTTCACGCCAGAGAATGCTTCAGAAAGGAGTGTTGTCTTCTTGGGCAACTTCTTGAGCATGCTGTTGTCCAAGACCTTCTGTGCACTTACTGCTGTCGCCGACAGGAGAAGTGCTGCCAATGGAAGTAAAATTTTCTTCATACTGTAAAAACTTATTTATAAAAACTACTTTGTCTGTTTGTGCAGTTATCTCACGTTAACCTTCTTCACGCTTCCGTCGGAATATTTCACGATGTTGATGCCTTTGCAAGCCGACGAGAGTTGCTGTCCGCCTACGGCATAGCGTGCCACGGCTTTCTTTGCGGTTTCGTCGGTCACGCCATTAATGGCCGTCGGGTCGCGGTTTACGAGGTTGAGCTTGACAGTGGGGCCGTCGGCCTTGTATGCCCAACGCTTCCTTGTCTGTCCCTTGCTGTTGAGATATTCTTCCTGAACGTTCACGAGCAGGGTGAGTTCTGCATTTGTCTGTCCGTAGTCGGTGAGGTTGTTGAGATACCACTCGGTCTGGAGTGAGTTGTTGGCATAGTCTGCATCCATTTCCCCGGCACTCGTTTCGTTGATAAGCGGAGATGTTGCTGTCTGACAAGATTGCGGGAAGCAATATTGGAAAGTGCCGCTGTCGATGCGCGTAAGTTTCACTCGCAAGGCCACTCCGAGCACTTCATCGCCCTCGTAATTGTTCTTTACATAAAGCCCCGACTCTATCATTCCGGGATAAAGCTCAAGCGGATCGTCAACGACATTGGTGCGAGTCACGTCTGAACCGGAAGCCACTTCGGTGCCGTCTTCGTTGACAAAGCTGAATGCCCGAGCGTAGTCGGTGTCGCTTTGGGCAAACGAAGCCAGCGCGCCCAAGAATGCGGCGCAAAGCAAAAATATCTTTTTCATAAAACTGAGAGTTAATCGTTTGTTTCCTTTTCTGTTATTGATTTCTTTGTAACCTGCTGCACTCCGCCGTCGTTATAGACGAATGCCACCACCGAAACGTTGTCGGCGTTGTAGTTGTCGGGCAGCGTATAAGTGTAGGTGTTGAGCGTGTTGACGCCTTCCTGCACCTTGATGTCTTCGCCCCAAGTGCCGTTTACCGATGTGCGGAACACGTGGTTGTGAACATATTCGGCGTTCACCTTGCCGTTGGGCATCATCTGCATGGCGGTTATTCCGTCTTCAACGAGCCACACCTGCAGCTTGCCTGTGGTGTTGCCGTCGGTTCCGAACGATGCTATCGACGTGGTGAGCTGGCGTGATGAAGCGTCGTAGGTGTTGTTAACGGTGAGCGACAGAGCAGCTTTCTTCTGCACTTCGTAGGTCACGTCGTCGGCCCATGTGCTGTAATCTTCGTTTGGTTCGGTGTCGCGGTTGAACACTACCCATGGCTGACCGAGCTTACTCTGGCTGTCCCAGTTCTTATAATAGATGTTGCCCTCGTCGGTTGCGAGACCCACGGGATATCGGGTACTGCCGTTGAAACCGAGAGGTCCACTGTGAATGCCCACTGCTATGATGTTCTCTTCGCCGTAGGTTTCAACTATTTTGTTTATTTCTTCGGTTCCGTTGGGGCAGTTGATGCAACGCTGTCCGGTGAAATCTTCAACCAAAACTGCACGTCCCACTTCGGCGGGTTTCACATAGGTCGTACGCTTGTCGGGGTCGATGTCGCTGCAGGCTGTGGTGAGCGCCACCGTGGCAAGTGCCACAACACTGTAAAATATATTCTTTTTCATCATGCAGTCGTTCAGAAGTTATAGTTGTAAGACACTGTCACGCCCTTGCTTGCGGGCACATATCGGCACACGCCTCCCGAGCAGTTGTAGCCTGCGCGGGTCTTGCCGTAGCCCACCTGAAGGCGGTGTGCGCCTGTGGTGAACGTCACTGAGCCGGCGAGGTAGTGTTCCTTGTGTGTGCCACGGGTGCCATCGATTGCACCTTCGGTGGTGTAGTAGGGCGTGTTGCCGTTGTATTGGTCGCTCACGGTGAACATGAAATGCGGCAGAACGGAGAGCTCAAGCAGTCCGTACCACCAGTCGCCCTGGTCTTGCTTAGTGTGCAGATACTGCGCTTCGCCGCGCAGTGTGAGTTTGTTGTTGAACCTGTATTTACCCTCGGCAACCACGATGTCGGAGTGTATCATGCCTCCTTCGCCCTCGATTACCGATTTGTTGTAGAACTGGTTCATATACATGAGGTTGAGTTGGAACGACTTTGAGAGTTTTTTCTCTACCTGCACGTTTATGTCCTGATAGTAGGTTTCGTCGCCCCATTTCCAGAATGCCGATCCATATCCGTCGGTTCCGCGTGCGCCGCCCTCATGGTTGTTGCGGTCGAGAGCGTGTATGTGCGAGAAATTAAGCTTCACGCTTGTGCCATACTTGCCACCGAGTGCGGTGTGGCGCTTGAACTTGTAGCCCACTTCGGCCTGATATGCCCACTCGCCGTTGGGTTGTGTGGCATAGGGATAGAGTGCGGCGAGGGCGTAGGTCTGCTGCATTGTGAATGCAGGCAGGTGGTTGATGAAGGACGATGTGCCGCTCTCGTCGCGCTTGCTGCGGAACGACATATTGTCGCTGCGTTTTGCCTGCAACAGAACGCTCATGCCACGGCGCGAATAAGAAGCCGAGAGCATGGCCACATATCCCTTGCGGTAGATGTAGGGGTAGTTTTTGTCGAACGACGGGTCGTCGGTTTTCTGTGCATATTCGGCGAGTATATTGAAGTCGCCTTTCTGCAGATTGGCCCTCACGTCGAAGGCGTTTACATTCTCGGGAAGGTTGAGTGTGTGTGTCGGGTCGGCGTAGATGGTCTTCGAAATGTGTTCATGCTTGTTCACCCACGATGCTCCGAGGGTGAGGAATGTGCGCGACTCCTGCATTTTCTTGAACCACTCGTCAACGCTCAGTTCCAAGTCGGCACCGCTCACGAGTGCGTTGTAGTCCCAGTAGCGGCGTTGTGTGCCCATCACGGCCTTCACTCTTACGCCTTTGAATGGGGTTGTCACGAGGCGGCCGCCAAGCAGTGAGTTGTCGATACCGAGCGAACGCTCCTCATAGGTGCGCAGGATAAATCCCGAGCCGAACTGCTCGTAGAAGTTTCCGAGCGTGAGTTCAACGTTCTTCAGTTTTCCCTTTACATAATAATAAGGCACGCCCCAACCCTTGAAATCCTTTTCGAATCCGGGCAGAGGGTGGTCGAGATATTCCAAACGCACGCCTGCATCGACATATTTGCTCATTGCATGCACTTCGGCATAGGTGTTGGTGAGCACTTTGTCGTCGTAGGTTCCTGTTCCGATGTTGTTGTCTTCCTGCGGAATAAGGATGTCGCTCTGGATACTTCCGGTGACGGTAATCTTGTCTTTCTGTTCTAGTTGTGCCGACGCCGAAGCCGCCGTCATTGCCGCAAGTGCAAGCGGCAGTATTTTATAGAAATCCATGTGGCTTTACGGTCGGGTGTGTTATTTCTTGCCTACGAGTTCGCGCACTTTCTCGATGAGTTCGTTTTCTGCGCCCTCGGTATATCCGTTGTGTTTGGCCACGATGTTGCCTTTGCCGTCGCACACGATGACATAGGGAATAGTTTGGATGCCCAGTGCGCGTTTGAAGTCGCTGTTCGGGTCGAGCAGCACGTCGTAAGTCCACCCGTGGTTGTCAACGAGAGGCTTCACTTTGTTTATGTTTTGAGCCTGGTCGATGCTCACGGCATAGAGCTTCACGCCCGTTTCTTCCTGCCAGTCTTCATACACCTCGCTTATGGCCGACAGTTCGCGGTTGCACGGTTTGCACCATGTTGCGAAGAAATCGATTATAAACGGCTTGCCGTCGTTAGACAGAGTGTCGGTGCGTACGGTTTTTCCGTCGATGCTCTTCAGTGTCACCGAAGGAAGCTGGGCGTTTGCCGTGAGGGCAAGGCCGAGCATGAGCAGTGTAGAAAGTAATAATTTCCTCATAGCAGTTTCTATTTTGTTGCAAATTTATAAATTAATAATCTTTTCAAGCAAATATTTAGGGTTAATTTTGTATAAATCGCCTACAAATCGCATTTTTACTTGCCTTCTGCTTTTCACTCTGCCAATTGTGTGGCCGCACGGCAAGAAAAATGAAAAGAGAGGGGCTTTACTGGGTGACGGATGAAACCTTAGTGGCGGTGTTTACCCGGCGTGCCGACAGACGTCGATGCTGCAGGTGTTGCCCCACCCTACGCCGACTCCGCCGCACAATCAGGCTTACGGGGCCAGGGCGCAAAGAAAAAGCAAAAGGCAGACGGGGCAAGACAATCCGTAAAGTTCAGGTTGTTTTTGGCCCGTCCACCTTATTATATATAGAACAACTGCATATTGTCCCAACACAGAAGCATGTGTGGCAAGCAGTCATTCACTGCATTTCTATGGCGATGTTATTCTGCCTCTACAAGGCTCACCGCGCGTTTTGCTGCCTTGGGTGCGCGTCCGGTCTGCGGAGCCTGTGCTTTTGCCACGCGTTGTGGCACTGCACCTGCGTCAACCGACGAAGCCTTCGACGGGGTTGTGAACTCAACCATAACGAGTTCGCCCCATTCGTCGTTGGCGTTCTTGCCTATCGACGCTGCATAGTAGGTGGTGTTGGGCGATGCGTTCCACTGAGCCTCATCAACTCCATACTGGTCCCAGTAGGGGTCATACTCGTTGTCGGTCTTCAGATATTCCACTATCTTGTCCTTGCCCCACGACTTGTCGTAGGCTGATTTTTCGATGAGCATGTCGCGGTGGAGTGCAGTCTGGTCGTTGGGCGTGTAGGTCACGGTCTGATAGTAGCCGGTGGTTGCGTCGCCGCCAAACTCGCCTATGGTTATTGTCATCTTGGCCTCGCCTTGTCCGCCCATTTTCTTGGTGGCGCATTCGGTCTTCACAATCGGTGCGTAGTTGCCGTTGGCATCGAGCGGCAGCACAAACATTTCATAGTCGGTGCCCGGTGTCAGTCCGGTGATTTCCTTTATGTACGTGCCCGTATAGTTCTCGCCGCTGAACTGCTTAATCATGTCGCCCATGTTGGAGAAGCCGAACATGGGAGCCCACTGCAGGAACGTTGCGTCGGCCTGGCCTTTCTTGTCTATATATATGTAATATTCCGACACGTCGGCGTTGGGTTTGAAGCGGAACTTCACCGATGTGGTTGTTGAGCTTTCCACGGTGCACACTACCTGCGGGTCGCCCACAAGTTCGGCCGACGGGGTGGTGAAGCGTGCGCGCGATGCGTCGCATGCCGTGCCGTAGCCGTCGTAGGCCACGGTGAACACTGTGTAGTCGGTGCCGGCCTTGAACGGAGTGTCGAAGCCAGTCATCTCGGCGTTGGTGAAATCGCTGCTAAACTGTGTGCCGCCATACAGTTCAAACCACCGTGCGAGCACGTCGTCGCTGTATGCCCCCACCTGTGCCGTGGGGCGCACGTCGATGCGGTATGCCACACAGTCGTCGGTTTGCTTCACCGCCACCCACACGGTATCGCCGCTGGTTCCGGTTGCATACTTGTTGAATGTCACGTCGGCGCGCACGTCGCCCTCCACCGTGGCGAAGGTGATACTGTCCACGCTGTTCACGCGGTGTGCTGCCACTGCACCCGATTTCTGGTGCACGAGCAGGCGGTTAGGCACTGTCTGTGCGCCGGCCGTCACTGCGAGTGCGGCAAGCGCCAATGTTGAGAATATTTGCTTTACCATAATAAATAACGTTTTTTCTGCGGTTTTTGCCGTTGTTCACACGTTTCTCCATGTTCCGCACGCGTCTTGTGCCGACGCGGCATCTACTGTCGGCAAATTTAGCAAATATATTCCGAAACGCAAAGGTTTGCCACAAAATTTGCTTCGCGCATGTGCATTATGCAACACATCGGCCGCCCGGACGTTACGCCGTGACCCGCGCTGCCAAGTGTCTGTCGTTTCGGCCGATGCTGCATTTTCACGTTGTTTCGTTTGCCTGTTTCGGCAAAAAAACGTATATTTGGAGCGTTATTCACTCACAACAACTAACTCGAAGAATAAGATTATGGTTGTATATGTTGCCAATCCGCTCTACGATGCCGTCTTCAAGTATATAATGGAAGACGACCGCATCGCCAAGACCATTCTTTCTGCATTGCTCAAGAAGAAAGTAGTCGACGTGAAAATACGCCGTAACGAATATGCCAACCTCACGCGCAGGGAGACGATTTCCATGTTCCGCATCGACTTTGCCGCAACCGTCCTCGACGAATGCGGCAACCCATACCTTATGCTCATCGAGCTTCAGAAGACATGGCTGCCCACCGAGACGCTCCGTTTCCGCCGCTACCTTGCCCTGCAATACAACAACGAGGAGAACATGCGCAAGGACGCACACGGGCGGTTTGCCATTCCAATGGTGGCCATCTACCTGCTCGGGCATTGCGTGGGCGAGGTGAACGAGCCTATATTCTATGTCAACCACCATGTCTGCGACTACGACGGCAACGAGGTGAAGGAAGGTATGCCCGACCCCTTCGTGGAAAGTCTGCAACATGACAGCATCATCGTGCAGATTCCGCTACTGCACGGCAGGGTGAACAACAACCTCGAAAAGGTGCTCAGCCTGTTCGACCAGACCAACGTGGCCGACGACAAGAAAGTAATAAAGGTTGACGACCAACAGTTTGAGGGCGACAACGACATGGAATATATTGTGCGCCGGTTGCAGTCGGCCGCCGCCGACCCTGAACTCCGTTTCCAGATGAACGCCGAAGACGAGTTTTTCAAGGAGATTGAATCAAGAGACACCCTCCTTATGGAAAAGGACGAAGAAATAAAGAAGAAGGACGGACAACTGAAAGAGAAGGACGGGCAATTAAAAGAAAAGGAAGGACAATTAAAGGAAAAGGACGGACAACTGAGAAAACAAGAAGGGCAATTAAAAGAGCAGGAAGGACAGTTAAAAGAACAGGAAGGGCAATTAAAGGAGAAAGACGAAATGCTTCGAACCATGATTCTCCGCATGCAGGAAAGCGGAATGACGACAGAGGCTATTGCCCAAATGCTGGGCAATACCAAGGACAGCATTGAGCAACTGTTGTAGCGTTATCCTTGTTATTCTATTTCCATTCTACATATAGCAATGCCGAAAGCAGAGAACAACGGCACACGGCCCGAGAAAACGTAATATTGGTAGTGCCTGTATGGAGCTATATGGATAACTTTGCAACCGCAACGGTGAAAACAAAGCACTACAACATGGAGAACGACAGAATTATACACATCGACACAATCGACGACTACAACAAGCTCTTCGGGTTTGAAACGCGGCATCCGCTCGTGGCCATCGTCGACATGTCAAAAGCCCTGCATGTGCTGCAGGGCAAAGTAACCTACAGCTACGGGGTCTACTCGCTGTTTCTGAAGCAGACCTACTGCGGCGACATAACCTACGGCCGCCAGCCCTACGACTATCAGGAAGGCACGGTGACGAGCTTCGCCCCGGGTCAGGTCGTCACCGTCAATCACAAGCCCGACTACAAGCCCAACGCCTTGGGACTGCTCTTCCACCCCGACCTCATGCGCGGCACCGAGCTCGGACGCGACATTTCCCACTACAATTTCTTCTCTTACGACGTGCGCGAGGCTCTCCATCTGTCGGAAGAGGAGAAACAGATTTTCCGCAACTGCGTGGATGCCATACAAGCCGAACTGAGCCACTCCATCGACAAGCACACCCGACAGCTCGTGTGCCGAAACATCCAACTGCTCCTCGACTACTGCATGCGCTTCTACGAACGGCAGTTCATCACGCGCGAGAGTGCCAACCGCGACGTGCTCGCACGGTTTGAACGCCTGCTCAACGAATACTTCGCCGACGACAACGCATGCCGCAACGGTTTGCCCACGGTGAAATATTTCGCCTCGGAATGCTACCTCTCACCCAATTATTTCGGCGACCTCGTGAAAAAGGAAACGGGACACTCGCCGCTCGAAATAATACAGAAAAAGGTGATAGGCATGGCCAAAGACGCACTCGCCATGCCCGAGAAGAGCATCACCGAAGTGGCCTACTCATTAGGATTCCAATATTCACAACACTTCAACCGCTTCTTCAAGCGGGGCACAGGCATGACTCCCACAGAGTGGCGCAAGGCTCTCTGACGGCGCACCTCAACCGCGCCACGCCCGTGCACCGCATGATGCACGAGCGTGCTCCGGCCGCTGCACGCACGCACCGCAGCCGCCATAGGCGGCCACAATGGCTTGCACAATGTTTAAAAAAGCCTAAACATCGCTGCAAACATTAAACGTCGGCGGAGCGGAATGCGTCAAAATGCACAGATTATGAAACGTACTACTATTTTTATTTTACTGTGCCTCTTCGCCATTGCTGCGTCGGCACAAGGACTTGTGAAGGGCAAAGTGCTCGACAAGCAGACTTCAGAACCGCTCGGATTCGTCAACGTCAAGGTTACACAGCAGGACGGAGGCAAATTCGCCGGGGGCGGAATGACCGATGCCGACGGCAATTTCAGCGTGGACGGACTTGAATACGGCAACTACACGCTCACCCTCTCTTTCGTGGGCTACAAGGAAGTGGCGCGCCAGTTCACACTCACACAGGCAAGCCGCGAGCAGCATTTCCGCCTCATCTACATGGCCGAAGACGCGCGCCAGCTGCGCGGCGTGACCGTGACGGGACAGAAATCGACGATGAAACTCGAGGTAGACCGCAAGACATTCGATGTGGCACAGCTCATAAGCAACGCCGGACAGTCGGCCAGCGACGTGCTCGACAACGTGCCGTCGGTGGAGGTTGACAACGACGGCAACGTGTCGCTGCGCGGCAACATGAGCGTCGAGGTGTGGATAAACGGCAAGGCTTCGGGCCTCAACAGCGACAACCGCGCCCAAATTCTGCAGCAGCTGCCCGCCGAAAGCATCGAGCGCATAGAGGTAATCGACAACCCCTCGGCCAAATTCTCGGCCGAAGGCTCGGCCGGCATCATCAACATCGTGCTCAAGAAAGACCGCAAGGCCGGCTACTACGGTTCGCTGCAGGCCGGGGGCGACACGCGCGGCGGAGCCAACGCAAGCTTCAACATCAACTACAACAGCAGTCTGCTCGACGCCTATCTCAACATAGGCTACCGCCACCGGGCCAACACCGGCTACTCGCAGAGCGAACAGACAAGCGACACCTACGACCAGACCTACCGCGGCGACGACTCGCAGTGGGGCAACAACATGTTCTCGCGCGCCGGACTGACGCTGCACGCCACCAAGAACGACGACTTCTCGCTCAGCGGAATGCTCATGCGCGGCGGCGGACGCAGCAACAGCGCCACACCTTATATATATACACCCAAACGCGAAGAGCTCATGCCCTACACACTCGACCGCCTCACACGCACCAAAGACAACATGGGCATGTACTACGGCGAGTTCAGCTACCGCCACAATTTCAGCGACAAGCACTTCATCGACTTCACCGCCGACATGAGCAAGTGGAGCATGGACGGCGACAACTGGTATCAGGACTCCACCGTGACAAGCACCGGATATGGACTGAAGCCCGAGGTGGCCTACAGCTACCAGTACCGCCCCAACCAAATAAACAACCGCCGCAGCGAGCTGAAGCTCGACTACGAGAACCAGATTACCAAGAACCTCAAGCTCGAAGCAGGCTATCAGGCCGAGTTCTCAAGGGAGAACACGCCGCAGGAATCGTATGCCGACGCAACGTCGTGGAGCGGCGACAACGCCACCGAAGACAAGTTGTTCTACAACCGCTTCAAGTATAACCAGGATTTGCACGCCTTCTATGCCACGCTCAACGGCCGCATAGGCAAGCTCGGCATAATGGCCGGACTGCGCGGCGAATACTGGCGTGTGAACACCGAGAGCTACACCTGGGAACAGGAACACGACGCGTCGCTGCGCGAGAAGCCTTTCAAGAAAGACTATTTCCAGCTCTTCCCCTCGCTATTCATGTCCTATCAGATTACCGAGTCGCAGCAGCTGCAGCTCAACTACACGCGCCGTCTGCGCCGTCCGTGGGGCGGACAGCTCAATTCTTTCCGCGACACGCGCGACGCCACCACCGTGTCGTTCGGCAACCCGCTGCTCACGCCCGAATACAGCAACTCCTTCTCGCTCAACTATCTCAAGACCTGGACCGAGCACTCGCTCCTTCTCAGCGCCTACTACCGCCCCACCACCGACGTGATACAGCGCATTAGCTACAAGAACTCTTCCGACGGACTGTTCTACTCCACCTCGATGAACGTGGCAAAGAGCCTCAGCTCGGGCCTGGAAATGACGCTCAAGAACAAGCTCTTCCGCATACTCGACCTCACCACATCGGCCAATGCCTACTACTACAAGCTCAACGGCTTCAGCTACGACATCGACAACCAGACCGTAACGGGCGAGGGCAACCACAATTTCACATGGAACGCGCGCATGACGGCAAGCCTCATCCTGCCCTACGACATCTCGGTGCAGGCCACCGGACGCTACAATGCGCGCCAGGTTATAACCCAGGGCTACCGCAAGGCCAACTACAGCATCGACCTCGGAGCGCGCAAAAACTTCTTCAACAAGCTCATAACGCTCAGCATAAACTGCCGCGACTTGCTCGACTCACGCAAGTTTGAGATGTTCACCAGCGGCGACAACTTCACGCGCCACCAAATACACCGCCGGGGCGGAAGGCGTGTTAGCGTCACCGCCACATGGAATTTCGGCAACATGAAGCAGAAACGCCGCCCACAACAAAACGACCAGCAAGGGCAGCAGGACTTCGACATGCAACAGCAATACAACGGCGGCGGCGAGTAGCCACGCGCCATCACTACCACCACACAATGGCGGCGGCACGCAAGGGAAAGGCTCTCACGCGTGCCGCCGCCTTTTCGTTGACGCACCAAAAAACTCTGAATAAGTGACGGTAAAAAAATAACTTGGTATGATTTGAGAACTGTGAAATACATCTACCTATGGTTGTTCGGCTCATCTTTTTGGCTGTTTTGGTCTCTTTCATCGGTCACATAGCCCGCTATGCTCCCTCTTCAAGAGCCCAAAACATCTCAAAAATATAATCCGCAAATCATACCAACTTATTTTTTCACCGTCACTAAAAGCCGAAATGCGGCGCGATGACTTGTTTTTTCGCTTTTTTGACCTGTTTTTTTTGCCGTATCACGCAACTTATTGCTATTTTTGCCTACTGGAAATACCATGCACACGCATACCGAAAAAACTAAAAGTAAAAATCATCCAAAAACAATCCTAAAGAAATGAGAAAGACACTACGACTACTTTTGTGCGCCGCCATAGCCATGACCGCGCACAATGCCAGCGCAATCGACATGAAAACACACGTCAGCATCAAGCAGCCGGGCAATCCGGCAAAGACCTACGCACTCGACGACAACAACGGCAAACTAGTGCCACGACAGGGTCGTCTGCCGCTCGACATCACCGCCACGGTGGCCAAAGAGGCCGACGGCGAGGAAACGGTGAGGGTGACTTTCACCGCACGCGAGACAGTTTACTTCAACTTCGGAGCCGAGGCCGGCACCTCGCTCAGCTCCGACGACTGCGAATACTACCTGCCGGGATTCTGGTATCACCGCAACATGAGGTCGCCGAAGGAAGCTCCTTCCTACAAGACATCTAAGAGCTGGAACTTCCGCGAAGACCGGCTCTCGTCGCCGCTCAGCGGTGTCTACAACACCAAGACGGGCGAGGGAATGACCGTCTTGCGCCAGCCCGACGCGCCCGAAGAGGCTCTCACCACACACACCGAGGGCGAGGTGATAGTGTCGGGACGCACTTCGGTGGGATATCTCGGCTTCTCGGGCGACGGAAAGACGGCAAGCCTCACCTTCGGCTACCCCTACACCGAGACTCCGCGCCGCTACATACGCAAGCTAACACTTGCCGCCCCGGTGCAGGCATTCGCATGCCTCAAGCCCGGCGAGAGCAAGACAGTGACATGGCGGGTGCGCAAAACCCAGCAGGCAACCTACGGCGACTTCGTGACCGCCACATGGCAATATTGTTTCGACCGCCTCGCGCCGCAGCCCATAAAGCCGCTCTACACGCCGCAGCAGATGAAAGATGGCATGAGCAACTACTTCACCGCATCGTATGTTGACGACTACGCACTCAAATTCAACTCCGGCCACACCATAAAATGCTCCGACTGCAAGCCCTATCCCCACATGCAGATAGGATTCTGCGGCCGTGTGCTGCTCAATGCCTTCAACGCCGTGGAGTATGGCGAGGCCAACGCACGCCCCGAACTCGTGCGCATCGGCAACGAGATATTCAGCTCGTTCCTGGCCAACGGCTTCACCGCCGCAGGCTACCTGCACGGCGACGTCGACTTCAAGCACGGCATCCCGGCCGACAACGAGGCCATACACTCCATACGCCAGCAGTCGGAAGGAGTCTACGCAGTGCTTCTCTACCTCGACTACGAGAAACGGTACGGCCGCAAACACGCCGAATGGGAGAAGCGCATCAGCACGTTGCTCGACAATTTCGTTGCCATACAGAAGACCGACGGAAGCTTCGCACGCAAGTTCCACGACGATGCCTCCGACATAGATGCAAGCGCGGGAAGCACGCCTTCGGCAACGTCGGCACTCGTAATGGGCTACAAATACTTCGGCAAGAAGAAATACTTGGCCGCAGCCAAGCGCACGGTTGACTATCTCGAGGCCAACATAATATCGAAGAGCGACTATTTCTCATCGACGCTCGACGCCAACTGCGAAGACAAGGAGGCCGCCATAAGCGCCGTGACCGCCACCTACTACATGGCAATGGTGAGCAACGCCAAGGAGCGCAAGCACTACACCGACCTGTGCCGGCGCGCCGCCTACTTCGCACTCTCGTGGTATTACCTGTGGGATGTGCCCTTCGCCAAAGGCCAGATGCTGGGCGACCTCGGCTTCAAGAGCCGCGGATGGGGCAACGTTTCGGTTGAGAACAACCACATCGACGTGTTCGTATTCGAGCTTCCGCACATAGTGAAATGGCTTGGAGAAAACGGTGCCGACAGCCGGTTTGCACGCATCTACAACGTGATTTACAACTCGCTCAGCCAGCTCCTTCCCACCACCGACCGCCTCTGCGGCATAGGCGTGGAGGGATTCTACCCCGAGGTGGTGCAGCACACCACATGGGACTACGGACGCAACGGAAAGGGATTCTACAACGACATCTTCGCCCCGGGATGGACAGTGGCATCGCTTTGGGAACTTTACTCGCCCACACGCACCTCCGACTTCCTCACAAGAAAACGATAACGGCAACGGCGCACGCACGGAGACAACCCGCGCCGTGCGCCGTTTTACATACACACAACAAAAGCAAACACAAGCAAATGAACAAGAAACTACCCTTGATAGCACTTGCCGCCGCACTCGCCACGCTGCCATGTGCAGCCCACGACGGCGGCACATTCAACAATCCAGTCACGACGACAAGTCTGCCCGACCCCACCGTGATACGCGCCGACGACGGCTATTTCTACCTCTACGCCACCGAAGACGTGCGCAATCTGCCCATATATCGGTCGGCCGACCTCACCGAATGGACGTTCGTGGGCACGGCATTCACCGACAGTTCCCGCCCGAAGTGGAACGCCGAGGGCGGCATCTGGGCTCCCGACATCAACCGCATAGGCGGCAAATATGTGTTATACTACTCAAAGTCGGTGTGGGGAGGCGAGTGGACTTGCGGCATAGGGGTGGCCACCGCCGACCGGCCCGAAGGACCTTTCACCGACCACGGGGCCCTCTTCACCAGCCGACAGATAGGCGTGCAGAACAGCATCGACCCCTTCTTCATATCCGACGGAAGCCGCAACTACCTGTTCTGGGGCAGTTTCCACGGCATATACGGCATTGAACTCACCGCCGACGGGCTCGCCGTGAAGCCGGGGGCAGAGAAGAAAAAGGTGGCGGCAAACTTCATGGAAGGCACCTATATATACCGCCGCGGACAGCACTACTACCTCTTCGGTTCGGCAGGAACCTGCTGCGAAGGCGCGCGCAGCACTTACCACGTTACCTACGGCAGGGCCGAGAGCCTGTTCGGACCTTACTACACCAAGTCGGGCGACCGCCTTCTCGACGGCGACTACGAAACGCTCGTCAGCGGCGACAGCCTCGTGGCAGGGCCGGGACACAATGCTGAGATCGTGACCGACGATGAGGGCACCGACTGGATGCCCATGCACGGCTACCAGCGCAGCGACCCCGACGCCGGACGCGTGACCTGGCTCGAGCGCATCGACTGGCGCGACGGATGGCCGGAAGCGGCCGGAGGCACCGTGGCCAAGACGCAACCGAAGCCCGTATTCGGGCAGATACACATGGCCGACCCCACAATATTTGCCGATAACGGCACCTACTACCTCTACGGCACGACCCCCAAGCCCGACGAAGGATTCTGGGCTTACACCTCGACCGACCTGATGCACTGGACCGGTCCGGCCGGAGAGCGCGACGGATTCGCCCTCGACGGCAACACCTACGGCTCCAACCGCTTCTGGGCTCCGCAGGTGTTCAAGCGTGGCGACAACTATTTCATGGCCTACTGCGCCAACGAACACATCGCGATAGCATCTTCGCAATCGCCGCTCGGGCCGTTTGTCCAGCACGCCGACACCACTTGGCGCATACAAGCTCCGGTTAGGGAGATAGACCCCTACGTGTTCACCGACACCGACGGAAAGGTTTATCTCTACCATGTGCGCCTCGACCGAGGCAACAGAATATATGTTGCCGAACTCGACGACAACCTCATGTCGGTGCGCGAGAACACCGCACGCGAGTGCATACACGCCGAGGGTGGATGGGAAAATGCCGAAAACGCCGAATGGCCCGTGTGCGAAGGACCTACGGTAGTGAAGGTGGACAAGACATATTATCTGTTTTATTCGTGCAACGACTTCCGCAGCAAGCACTACGCCGTGGGCTATGCCACGGCCCCGACACCGCTCGGTCCGTGGAAGAAAGAGCCTCAACCGCTCATCTCGCAGCACAACACCGGCATGGCGGGAACGGGACACGGCGACCTGCTGCGCACCAAGGACGGCCGATGGATGTATGTGATGCACACCCATTACAGTCAAGACCGCGTGTCGCCGCGCCGCACTGCCATTGTGAGTCTGCGCCTCAAAGGCAAGCGGTGGCAGGTTGAACCCGGAACATTCCGCTTCATCTCGCGCGACGGCGACAAGTAAATCGCTGGCAACCATGCAAAAGGCGTGGCAAGGGCAATGCCCCGGCCACGCCTTTTCGTGTATGTTCCCGTCATAATGGCGGCGGGAGATATGTGTCAGAATGTTATCTTTCGTGTCACTACCATACCGTCGGCCAGCTCCACACTAGCCACATACAGTCCCTTGCCATAGGCCGAGAGGCTCACTGGCGAGTTGCCGTAGCTGCGGCGCAGAAGCCTTCCGTCGCCGCTGTAAAGCTCAACCGAACTTATGGCTGTATCGCTGCTGAACGAGAGCAGCCCGTTGCGGCACTCGAACTTCACCTTGCCCGGCACTGTCTGGATGCTTGCCTGCGAAATGGCGGTGGACAGGTTGCCGTCGGTGAGGCCCTGGAAGAAAATGGAAACGGGGAAGTTGCCGTCGTGCTGACCCTCGGCATTGCCGTTGAACTCGGCGTCGGGCACGGTGATGCGCACCTTGTGTGTGCCCGCCTTCACTGCTCCGAGGTGTATGATGCGGTTGTCAATCACGTCGCCCGGACACCAGTTGCTAAACGACTGCCACTCCTCGTCGGTCTTCGACGTAGCTCCGTAGATGCCGTTCGACTGGGTGTTGTATATGCGCCAACGCTCGCAGCTTGTGCGGCCGGGGCGATAGGTGAGCGCGAGGTCGCCGTCGTAGTAGATGAAATGCATGCGGCGGCAATACTCTTCGCCATAGTGTGGCACGCCGTCGGAGTCGAGATAGCCACCCGCACCGTGGTTGGAGGTGACGATGACGAGCTGTG
The DNA here is from genome assembly GCA_963602915.1 of Dysosmobacter segnis. Taxonomy (GTDB): domain Bacteria; phylum Bacteroidota; class Bacteroidia; order Bacteroidales; family Bacteroidaceae; genus Prevotella. The sequence goes on from CAVCLB010000007.1 coordinate 46,190, forward strand.
CGTCCTGCACGTCCTCGGGCACTTCAAAGGTGTAAGTCTTGGTGGTCTTGCCTATAGTGTCGGTTGCATTCTCGTTGTAGTTGTTGAGGTCGTTGCCCCGATATTCGGGATGTTTCATGGCAATGGGCACGAGCACGTTGTCGGTTACTTCGCCGGCGGCCGGTGTCGAGGTGGTTATGTCGAGCGAACCCTGGAACGTATCGACGCGTCCCGAGCATCCCGAAATCTGCTCCTGGGCTGCATAAGGCACTCCGTAAATCTCGTATTCGAGCCAAAGGTCGTACTTGTCGCGCAGTCGGCGGTCGCGCAGTATGTAGCTCAGATAGTCCATGCTATATCGGTAGGACACCGACTTGGGCGAGCGGTTCATGTTCATAAACGGCGTGATGAAGCGTCCTATCTCAATGCGCTGCACGTCGTCGTAGTTGTAGGATGCACTACCCTTAGGCACGAGTGCTATGTTCATGTTGCCCACGCGGTCGTAGTTGTCGCAGCAGGCATATACGCGTGCCTTGATATTGATTGTTGTGCCTATCTGCGCGAGCTGCTCGTCGGTGAGGCGCACGGCATACATCGAGGTGGTGTGGCGCAAGATTCCGTCGTCGAGGTCTTTCGCCTCGTCGGGTAGATTGGTCACGAGATACTGGTCGTAGAATGTCACCTCGTCGTAGATGTGCAGTGTTGTGGTGGTGGTTTGTGCCGCCACGCTGGCGGCGGCAAGCGGCGACGCCGCGATGGCGAGTGCCGCAAACGATTTCTTGAGAGTAGATATTTTCATAAGCGTGTGTGTTATCTGAAAAAACGCAAATATTGCCTTGCCTATTGAACTTGTGCCGCACATGGCAGCGGTACGCATCCGCTGCCTACCGGTGGAGACGGCTCAGGCGCGCGGTAAAATATAATGCAAAGGTAGGCAAAAATCTCCAAACAAGAGACTTTTGCCTACCTTTTGTTGCGATTTGCAGCCGATAGTCACAAATATGATGTCAAATTATTTTCCAGCGAAGCCCTGTGGTGTGCATGCCGATGTGCTGCTGGTGGCGTTGCGGAGCGTCATTTCCGTCCGAAATCGGCCGGTATTTCGCCCCATTTGGCGGTTTCCCACTTCACCACCTCGTTTTTGGCGGTGTGGGTGCGCAGCCATTTTTCGGCCCGGGTGATGACCTGATAGAGCTGTTCGGTGCGCGCATTGCGCTCGAGCTTTGTCTTGCACTGTTTCTTGCGCACCCACAGTATGGCGTTGTAGGAGTCGGAGTAGACGGTTTTTCCCGTCACGCCCTGCTTATCGAGCAGTGCCAGTGCGTGCACGATGGCGAGGAATTCGCCTATGTTGTTGGTGCCGTGCACCGGTCCGAAATGAAACACCTGCTCGCCGGTGGCAAGGTCGATGGCCTTGTATTCCATAGGCCCCGGGTTGCCGCTGCACGCTGCATCCACCGCCCAGGCATTGGCTGTCACTTCGGCAGGAAGCGGCAGCATGGTGTCGTGGCGGTAAGTTGGCGGGTTTTGTAGGGTCTGCATCGGTGTCGTCAGTGCTTTGTTACATTCTCTCGGGCACCTCTATGCCGAGCAGAGCCATGCCGTTGCGCAGAGTCTTGGCAACGTTCTTGGCGAGCACGAGGCGCACCGTTTTCTCGTCGGCAGTGTCGGCCGAGAGTATAGAATAGTCGTGGTAGAACTGGTTGAAAGCCTTTGTCAGTTCGTAGCAGTAGTTGGCTATGCCGCTGGGCGAGTAGTCTTTGCCTGCCTGTTCAACTGCCGCACCAAACTCGCTGATTTTCTGCACGAGCTCTATCTCCTTCTCGTTGAGCGGCATTGTGGCTGCGAGCTTTTCGGGAAGCACGATGCCTTCGGCCTCAGCCCTGCGCAGTATGGAGCGTATGCGGGCGTAGGTGTATTGTATGAACGGACCGGTGTTGCCGTTGAAGTCGATTGACTCCTCGGGGTTGAAGAGCATGTTCTTGCGTGCATCGACCTTGAGTATGAAGTATTTCAGTGCTCCCAGACCCACGATGCGTGCTATTTCGGCGCGCTCTTCCTCGGTCATGTCGCCGAATTTGCCAAGCTCATCGCTTGTCTTTCGTGCGTCGTCAATCATTGCAGCTATAAGGTCGTCGGCATCGACAACGGTTCCCTCGCGGCTCTTCATCTTGCCGTTGGGCAGCTCCACCATTCCGTAGGAGAAGTGTACAAGTTCTTTTCCCCACTTGAAACCGAGCCGGTCGAGCAGAATGGAGAGCACTTGGAAGTGGTAGTTCTGCTCGTTGCCCACCACATAAATCATCTTGTCGATGGGGAAGTCGGCGAAACGCATCTCGGCGGTGCCTATATCCTGTGTCATGTAGACGCTGGTGCCGTCGGAACGGAGCAGCAGTTTCTGGTCGAGGCCCTCACCAGTGAGGTCGGCCCACACTGAGTTGTCGGGCTTGCGGAAGAAGAGTCCCTTGGCAAGTCCTTCCTCAACCTTTTTCTTTCCCACGAGATAAGTGTTCGACTCGTAGTATATCTTGTCGAAGCCCACACCGAGTGCGCGGTAGGTTTCATCGAATCCGGCATACACCCAGTCGTTCATCTTCTTCCAAAGCGCGCGCACTTCATCGTCGCCCTGTTCCCATTTCACGAGCATTTCGTGTGCTTCCTTTATGAGGGGCGACTCTTCCTTGGCCTTTTTCTCGGCCTCTTCGTCGTTCATTCCCTCTGCCGTGTATTTAGCTTTGAGTGCGGCCACTTCCTCGCGGTAGTGCTTGTCGAATGCCACATAGTAGTCGCCAATGAGGTGGTCGCCCTTCTTTCCGCTTGTCTCGGGAGTCTCGCCGTTGCCCCATTTGAGCCATGCGAGCATCGACTTGCAGATGTGTATGCCGCGGTCGTTCACTATGTTGGTCTTCACCACGCGGTTGCCGTTGGCCTCCATAATCTGTGCCAGCGACCATCCGAGCAGGTTGTTGCGCACGTGTCCTAAGTGGAGCGGCTTGTTGGTGTTGGGCGATGAGTATTCAATCATCACGAGCGGCGAAGAGGCCGTTGCCTGCTTCTCGCCGTATTTCGGGTCGGCATCGATGTCGTTGAGCAGTCCCAGCCACGCCTCACGGGCCACCACGAGGTTGAGGAATCCCTTCACCACGTTGTAGGATGCCACTGCCGGGCACTCGGCCACGAGCTTCTCGCCTATTTCGCGGGCCGTATCCTCGGGTTTCTTGTGTGACATCTTGAGGAAGGGGAACACCACGAGGGTGAGGTTTCCTTCAAACTCGCGCTTGGTTTTCTGCAACTGTACCATCTTGGCAGGCACTTCCTGCCCGTAGAGCCCGGCCACCACCTTGGCGGCCGCAGCGGTTATCTGCTGTTCTATATTCATTGCTTTTTATGTGTTATCGCTGTTGTGTGTCGGCCCTGCCGCACTGTATGATGCTCTGTACGACGCTGCCCGTGAGTGTCGGGGAGAAGGCTGACCTTTGCAAAGTTAGCGCGAGCCGAATGCAACCGAGCTTGCTCGGATTGCTGAGGCGATGCCTAACTTATGCAAAGTTAGCTATTTTAATCGTCACTTCGGCATATTATGGATTAAAATAGCTACTTTTGCAGCCGTCAAGACACGTTTGCTAATGGAAACACTAAAGGAGAAGACGGCCAAGGGCCTTATGTGGGGAGGACTCAACAGCGGCATGCAGCAGCTTGTGGGCATTGCTTTCGGCATAGTGCTGGGGCGTTTGCTTTTGCCCCAAGACTACGGTATGATGGCCATGATAAGCATTTTCTCGCTCGTGGCCACGGCCTTGCAGGACAGCGGTTTCCGCACGGCGCTCACCAATTTGCGCGAGCCCCGCGACGAAGACTACAACTCGGTGTTCTGGTTTAACATTATCATGGGCGTGTCGCTCTATCTCATTCTCTTTTTCTCGGCGCCTCTCATAGGCCGCTACTACCACACCGATAGTGTGGTGCCACTGTGCCGTTACGCTTTTCTGAGCATCGTGGTGGCCTCGCTGGGCACTGCACAGTCGGCCTGGTTGTTCAAGAATCTCAGGGCAAAGCAGCAAGCCAAGGCGGCAGCCGTGGCCGCGGTGTCGTCGAGTGCGGTGGGCGTTGCCATGGCTTTCGGCGGCATGGCCTACTGGTCGCTTGCCACCCAGGGCCTCGTCTACGTGTCGGTGAACACCGCACTGCAATGGCATTACTCGCCGTGGAGACCTAGCACGAGGGGCATCACGTTTGCTCCGGTGCGCAGGATGTTCCGCTTTTCGTGCAAGATACTCGCCACCACAATCATGACACACGTCAACAACAACGTGCTCAACATCCTTTTGGGCCACTATTTCTCTCCGCGCGACACCGGCAACTACAATCAGGCCTACCAATGGAACAACAAGTGCTTCTCACTTGTGCAGAGCATGGTGGCCCAAGTGGCGCAGCCCGTGCTCGTAGGACTTGGTTCGGATGTCGAGCGGCAGCTTCGCGTGTTTCGCAAGATGATGCGCTTCACGGCATTCATAACGTTTCCGCTGTTGCTGGGGTTCGGTCTTATAGCGCGCGAATTCATCGTTGTCACGCTCACCGACAAATGGTTGGAGAGCGCGCGGCTCATACAGATGCTCTGCGTGAGCGGTGCTGTGGCCCCGATATGCACGCTTTTCTCCAACATGGTGATAAGCAAGGGCCGTTCGGGCACGTTCTTCTGGTGCACATTCTCGCTCGGAGTGGCGCAGATTGCCATGATGGCCGCGATTTGGCCGTGGGGAATACGCACCATGGTGGCGGCCTATGTGGTGCTCAACGTGGCATGGCTCTTGGTGTGGCTGTTCTTCGTGAGGCGGCTCACGGGCTACGGCTACCGCATGTTCGCGGCCGACGTGCTGCCCTTCGCGCTTGCCGCCGCAGCCGTAATGGCAGTTACTTTCATGGCCACTTCGGCCATAACCAACCTGTGGCTGCTGCTCGCGGCACGCGTGGTCATGGCCGCCGCACTTTATTATATTGTGATGCGCGTGGCAAGGGTGAAGATTCTAGACGAGTGTCTCGACTTTGTGCTGCACCGCCGACGCAGCTGACCAGGCGTAGCCTCCGCTTCCCCGTAGGCAACGTCAGAAATCGTCGCCGCACAATTCGTCGGCATCGTCGATGCACTGGCGCACAAACCTCATGTCAAACCCGCGTCCCATGGCGAAGCGCATGAGCTTGGCCGACTCCTCATATTTGTTTTCCGCTTTCAGCGAACGTCGTTTGGCGGCAATCAGCGGGCGCAGGGCTTCGAGCCAATCTTCGTCGGGCACGGCTTCTATGGCGGCATCTATTGTGGCGGCATCTACGCCCTTTTGATAGAGAGCCTGCTCAATCTTGCGCCGCCCCCAACGGTCGAAGCGCAGTTTGTCGCGCACAAACAGGCGGCAGAATCGGCTGTCGTCTATATAACGTTCGGCCACTAGCCGTTCAACCACACGCTCGGCGGCATCGGCCGGCAGTTGCCAACGGCGCATCTTCTCGCGCATTTCGCCCGAAGAATGCTCGGCCCGCGAGCACATGGCCGACAGTCGCGACAGGGCTTCCTGCTCAGTTATTTCTTTGTTTTTGCTTGAAAACATCGTTTTCCGGTTTGGTTTATTTCCTACAATGGACGCAGAAGCTATCCGTTTCAGCGCACGGCCTCAACAAAGCGCGGCTTCATGAAGCAGTCGTCAACCACGCTTGCGCGTGCAAAGCCCATTCCGGTGAGCATCTGTGCAGTGTCGGCTGCGAAACGGGTGTTGCATTCAAAGAGCAGCGTGCCGCCTTGTGTGAGGGCAGTGAGGGCGTAGATGCCTATGTTGCGGTAGAATAGGAGCGGGTCGGCATCGGGCACGAAGAGTGCCGTGTGAGGCTCGTGCCGCAGCACGTTGGCCGACATTTCGGCGCGCTCGCAGTGGCACACATAGGGCGGATTGCTCACAATCACATCCCAACGCCCGCAGTGGTGCGGCGCAGAAAGGGTGTCTTGCAGCCGGAATTCCACCTCGGCCCCGAGCCTAATGGCATTGCCTTGCGCCGTGGCAAGCGCGTCGGGCGAAATGTCCCACGCCTCCACCTCAGCAGAGGGTGCGTCGAGGGCTATGCTCACGGCAATGCATCCGCTGCCCGTGCCTATGTCGAGCACGCGTGCAGCACGGTCTGCTCTGCCGCCGAGGATTGCAACGGCGCGCTGCACAAGCCACTCGGTTTCGGGCCGGGGAATGAGCACTCCGGGCTTCACCTCAAACCGATGGCCGCAGAAATAGGCATGGCCGAGCACATACTGCACCGGTTCGGCATCGGCAAGGCGGCGCATCATCGTGCAGAGCCTCTCACGGTTGTCGTCGGATAGAGCCTCAACGCCGCCGCAGAGAATGTCGGCAAGCGAAAGGCCGAAAGCGTCGTCGAGCACAAGGCGCACAATGGCCTGTGCCTCCGAAGGGTCGTATAGCGGCACTATTGAGTGCCAAAGTTCGTGGTATGTCATGTTGTGTGGCGCAGCCGCGCCGTGTTGATAATAGGAAGGCAAAGTTACGCTTTTTTGCATGAATTACGGCAAAGAAAGGCGCAACCCGTGGCGTTTTTTAGCAAACAGGATTGCATTTCACGCCGACGGAAAATGGTGGCATCTGCAAAGAAGCCTTAGTTGCAGTGCAAAGAAGCCTTGTTTGCTCATCAAAGAAGCCTTAGTCGGAACGCAAAGAAGCCTTGTTTGCAACCGCAAACAAGGCTTCTTTTTAAAACATATCTGTATGGGTGCGTCACGGGCGCGGCCTCATGCCGTGCCGCCGTGGGTGCACCGGTGCATCATTCTTCGGGCAGCATCATCACGGTGACGTGGTTGCCGGCCTTGTTGAATTCCTTCATGAAGTTGCACACATCCTGTGTGGTGAGGCTTTCAACGGTTTTCTTGTAGTCGGTGTAGCCGTCGTGGCCGAAGCGGTAGTAGTCGGAAATCACGCCGAGCCAGAAGCCGTTGGTCTTCTCGGCATCGCCCAGTTGCTTGAGCATATATTCCTTTACTTTCTGGAGCTTCTCGCCGTCGCACTTGGTTTCGAGGTTCTTCACCTCTTCGTTCATTATCTGTATGGCTATTTCCTTCTTCTCGGGCTTCATGGGGCAGTAGGCGAAGATGCCGAAGTTGTGGTAGTTTTCACCCAGCGAACCCGATCCCTGCGCTCCCACCGAGTAGGCTGCGCTTGCCTCTTCGCGTATCTTGGCGAGATACTCCATTGAGAGCACCTGTCCGGCCACGTCGGCAAGGATGTCGTTCTTGAGTGTGTAGGGCATCGTTTCGTTGTGCCAATACATGTAGGCGGTTGACTTGGGAGTTTCCTGTTTGCGCTTAAACACGTTCTGCACTTCGCCGTTGGCGAGGTTTATCTCGCGCTTGCCCTTGGCAATCTTGCCCTTGGCAGGCAGTGCGCCGATATACTGGCACACGAGCGGACGGATGCTGTCCTCGTCGAAGTTGCCCACGATTTCGAATGTCCAGGCGGCTGCATTGGCTGTGCGCTCCTTGGCAATCTGCAGGATGCGGTCGTAGTTCACGTTCTTCAGACGTTCCACTGTCATCGGAGCCACGCGCGGGTTGTGCGAATACATGGTGGCGTTGAGCGAGTCTTGCAGTGCTGCGTCGGGCGAGATGGCGCGGTTTTTGAGTGCCACTTCATACTGCGACATGAGGTTGTCGTAGGCTTTCTGGTCTTTGCAGATGTCGGTGAAGTAGAGGTAGAGCATCTGCAACATTGTCTCAACATCCTTAGGTGTGGAGTTGCCCGATGCCGAAGTGGTGAGCTGTCCGTCGAGGCGCAGGTCGGCATTGGCTATCTTTCCGGCGAGAGCCTTCTGCAGTTCGGTAGACGAGAACACGCCCAGTCCGCTCATTCCGATAACGTCGTTGAATGCGCTCAGATTGTCGTAGTCGGCCTTTCCGTAGAGGGTTGTTCCGCCGATGCCCCAACCATTGAGCAGCACCTGGTCTTTCTTGTAGTCGGTTTTCTTCAGTATCACAGTTGCGCCGTTGGAGAGCTTCAGCGTGGTGTAGCCCAGTTTGGCGTCCTTGGTTTCGCTCTTTATCTTGCCGGCCTTGGGTTTCTTGGCAATGAGCGGTTCGTTTTTCACGTTGTCAACATAGGCGGTTATCTGCTCGGCGCGTGCCTGCTTGATGGCATTGAGCAGGCCCTCGCGTGTGGGATATACGTTGCCTTCCTTCTCGTTGTTGAAGCTCAGCACCACCATGTTGCTGTCGTTGGCGGGCACAAGTTCCTTCATGAATTCGTTTATCATTTCCACGGGGAGCACGGGCACGAGCTGTTTCATCGTCTCGTAGGTGTAGTCGATAGACGGCATTGGCTCGTTGGCGAGGAAATTGTCCTTGAGCGGTTCGTAGAGGGCGGCGTTGGTGCGCTTGTCTTTATTGCTGTATTGCTTCTCGAGCTGGCTAAGGTAGTTTTCGGTGAAGCGCGAGTATTCGGTGGCGGTGAAGCCGAACTCGGCTGCGCGGCGTGCCTCAACATAGGCGGCCTTGAGTGCTGCCTCGGCAAGGTTAAGCTCCTTGGGCATGATAGAGAGGTCGAAAGCGTCCTTCGTCTTGGCGAAGATAAACTGTCCACAGTCGGCACTTGCTCCCACGAAGGGGCAGTCGGCGTTGAGCGCAACCTCGGTGAGGCGGTTGTTGAGCATGCTCATTGCCGCATTGATGGTGTAGTTGTATACGAGGTAGGCGAAGTTGTTCTTGAGCGAGTCGGGGAATGTTTCATACTTGAACATGAGCTCGAGCACGTTGCTCTGCTGCTCCTTGTCCTTGTCGATAATCACAATCGGCTCGGCGTTGTCGGGCACTTGCTCGTCAACTATGGGTGCGGCGTTCTTCGGGTTGGTTATGCCTCCGAAGAGTTTCTTTATCTGTGCCTCCACGTGGTCAACGTCTACGTCACCCACAACGATAATGCCCTGGTTGGTGGGATGATACCATTTCTCGTAGTAGTCGCGCAGTTCCTTATACTTGAAGTTGTCGATTACCGACATAAGACCTATCGGGTAGCGCACGCCGTACTTCGATCCGGGGTAGAGGCTGGGCAGGTTGCGCTCGAACATACGGCTCGATGCGCTTGTGCGCAGGCGCCACTCCTCGTGTATCACGCCGCGTTCCTGGTCGATTTCCTTGGGGTCGAGCGTGAGTCCGTCGGCCCAGTCGTGCAGTATCAGCAGGCAGCTGTCGAGCGCACTCTGGCGTGTTGTGGGCACATTTGAGATGTTGTACACCGTCTGGTCGATAGAGGTGTAGGCGTTGAGGTCGCGTCCGAACTGCACGCCGATGCTCTCGCAGTAGCGTATCACGGCGTTGCCCGGGAAGTTGTCGGTGCCGTTGAAGCACATGTGCTCAAGGAAATGGGCCAGTCCGCGCTGGCTCTCCTCTTCCTGGATGGAGCCCACCTTCTGCGCGATGTAGAAATCGGCACGGTGCTCCGGCCAGTTGTTGTGGCGTATGTAATACGTCAGTCCGTTGTCAAGCTTGCCTATCCTCACGTCGGGATCGACGGGGATTGACGGCATCATCTGTGCCTGGGCGAGTCCGGCGAGGAGCACGAACGCCGCCAACATCAGTTTTCTTAGTTTCATAAATTGACTATTTGAAAAATAATATAGATTCCGTTATAATTTGCGCATTTTACATTCTTGCTTGCAAATTTACATCTTTATTTCATAACAATGCGTCAATATGCACAATAATAGTACTGTTTTTATCGTTTTTCACAATTTCGTGCATCATTATGCAAGGTTTCCTGCCGTAGGCGGCAGCGCATGGTCATCCGCCGCCGGGGTTGGGCCTGTTGCGCGGGTGGTGCATGAGTATCTCGTGGCGAAGCTGCGAGGCGTCGATGTGGGTGTAAATCTGCGTGGTTGAAATGTCCTCATGTCCGAGCATTTCCTGTATTGCCCTGAGGTCGGCCCCGCCCTGCAGGAGTGCCGTGGCAAACGAGTGACGCAGCGTGTGGGGCGACACTGTCTTCTTAATCCCGGCGTCGGCGGCGAGCTTCTTCACCATTATCAGCACCATAGTGCGCGTGAGGTGGGCTCCGCGGCGGTTGAGAAAGACATACTCCTGTTCGCCGGGTTTCACGCGCATAACGTTGCGGTCGTAGAGCCAGAGGCGTATTTCGTGCAGTGCCCTGTCGGATATCGGCACGAGACGTTCCTTTCCGCCCTTGCCGAATATGCGCAGATAGTGTTCGTCGGCAAACACGTCGGCAAACTTGAGCGTGACTAGTTCCGACACGCGCAGACCGCACGAGAAGAGCGTTTCAACTATGGCACGGTTGCGCTGACCTTCCCATTTCGACAGGTCGATGGCGTTTTCCATCATGTCCACCTCTTCGGTGGAGAGCACTTCGGGCAGATGTTCGCCCGTGACGGGGGCTTCCAACAGTTCGGCGGGGTCGTCGGTGATTGTGCCGTCGAGCACGAGGAAACGGAAAAACGAGCGCACTCCGCACAGAATCCGGGCCTGCGTGCTCGCCCCCACGCCCAGTTCGTGAATGGAAGCGGCAAAACTCTCGAGATGACTGAGCCTCACCTCGTCGGCCGCGAGGCCCTCGCTGCGCATGAACGAACCGAGCATGGCCGTGTCGCGACCGTAAGCCTCGATGGTGTTGGGCGAGTAATTGCGCTCCAGTTTCAGGTAGCGCATGTAGCGCTTGTGCAGTGCTTCAAACGATTGTGCCATGTGGTAGTGTTGTGCGGCGGGCGGTATTTTTTACGAAAAAAGGGAACAGGAGGCCGCAATGCGGTTTCCTGTCCCCCTGCAAATATTGTTTTGACCTGCGGCTGCGGGCCGTGGCCGTGTCATTTCTTCAGCTTGAAGCCGAGACGCATACCGTCGTAGCTTCCGGCGATGGAGCTGAGTATCGAAGCCGTAGAACTGAGCCCTGAGGTGACACTCGATATTGCCTTGAGGCCGGTCATGAGTTTGTCGGCGTTGAAGAGCAAGCTCATTGTGCTGCCGGTGGTGGTTACGTAGGCCGTGTACGATGTTCCCAGCGATGTGGTGAAGGTTATTGTCTTGGCGCTACTGTCGAATTTATAGGTACCTTTTGTCTCGCGCGACTTTATCTTTGAGGTGTAGTTGCCGTCCTTGTCGAAGGTGTAGCTGATGCCGGTCACGCCGAGTTTCTTCAGTGTGGGGGTGATTTTCTTCTCAATCTTCGACGACACAGCGTTGCCGCCTGCCTTTGAAAGGAAGTTGCTGCTCTCGAATTCGCATGCCGGACCCGAGTAAGTCCATGTGCCTACTATCGAGCTTTCGGTTGTCGCCTTGTCGCCGATTACGGCCTTTGCCACTCCTGAAAGGATGTCGCCGATGCTCTGCGCACTGGCAACAGCCGGGCAGAGGCACACGAATGCCAATGCCAATACAATCTTAAGATTCTTCATTTTTTCTTCTCCAATTATATTTTAATTTGGCAAAAATAGCAATTTATTCTGTCACTCCGGCAAAACGCGCCTCCATTTTAACCATTATTTCAGCTTCGGGCACACTTGACGGCAGTTGCCGGCGGGTGCAAAACCAAACGGCATCCCGCCCAAGAGGGGCAGGATGCCGTGCTTTTGCGGCGCGCGGCCGCAGTGTTTTGTTGTCAAATCAATACCATCCGGGGTTTTGCTGGAGGTTGGGGTTGCGCTCGCACTCGGTCTGCGGAATGGGCCAGAGCTTGCTGTAATCGCCCTGGTAGGTGTTGGTGTAGCGTTTCGTTCCCCATATCTCGGTCATGCCGTTGCCGCACTCAAACTTCTTGTGTTTCCACGTGTCCCAACGCAATTCCTTGAAGTACATGGTGTTTTCGCCTGCAAGTTCCCATCCATACTCGTCGCGGATGCGCTCGCGCATGTCGGCCTGCGAGGTGACATTGGTGGCCGGATTGCTGCCGTCGGTGCACAGAAGCCCCACTCCGGCGCGCTTGCGCACTTGGTTAACATAGGGCACTGCCTCCTGCCACTTGCCCTGCTCGCAGAGCGCTTCGGCAAGACTCAGGAGAGCTTCGGCATAGCGCATAACGGGAATGTCAATGGGTGAGAAGTCCTGATTCTTCAAGGCTGAGCCTGTCCAAACGAACTTGCGCCACAGATAGTAGAATTTGTCGTTGGTGTCGGTGCGCAGGTCGTAGGGTTCGGCAGCGTCGCTTCCGCGGTAGGGCCAGCGCAGAGTGTAGATGATGTCCACGCCGGTGCAGCCGCCGAGATAGGTGGAGTAAGGCGTGATGAAGTTGGCCGTCATGCGCGGGTCGCGGTTGTTATACACCTTGGCGAGGCGTGCCTCGTTGCCGGTGGGCAGATATTTCGACATGTCGGCGCCCTTGTCGGCCATTGCGGTCTTCTCTGCTTCGGTCATGTTGTCGCGCAGATAGAACACGGCGCGCTGCTCGGGTGTCATCTTCGAATAGCCTGGAAGCACGTCGTCGATGTTGAACTTGCTGCCGTCCTTGCACTCGTAGGAGTCAACGAAATAGGGGTTGGGAATGTAGTTGTTCCACGAATATCCCTTGGAGCAGCGGTTTCCGAACGTCCAGCTAAGGAAATTGCCGCAGCCATCGTCCTCGGTGTACTGGTAGGAGAGAATGTACTCGTCGTTCTTCTCGTTCTCCACGGTGAACATCGAACCGTAGTCGTCGAAGAGTTTGTAGCCCATTGTGGTGAGCTGGCGGAAGTCTTTCTCGGCCGATGCGTAGTCTTTCATCCACATATAAGCCTGTCCGCGCAGCATGTAGGCGCAGCCTTTGGTCACGCGTCCCCAGTTGGAGTCGCCCGTGGCATTCTTTGCCGGCAGGTTGTCTGAGGCTATTGCGTCGGTGCAGTCGGCCACCACCTGTTTCCAAACATCCTCGGCCGAGCTGCGGGCCTTGGTGCATGTGGTGTTGTCATACACCTCTGTATATATGGGCACTCCGCGGAAGAGGCAGTTGAGGCGGTAGTAGTGCCATGCGCGGCAGAACTTGGCTTCGGCCACGGCCTTGTCTTTCTCGGCATCGGTCATGTCGGGCACCTGCCCTATATGGTCGATGACGTCGTTGCAACGGTAAACCACTTCGTAGAGGCTCTTCCACTTGTCGGCGTAGCATCCGCTGCTGGCCGTCGACGAACCCATTACTATCGGGCCGTTGCCGTTCACCCAGTTCACGTCCTCGTCCATTATCTCCGTGTAGGCATCATATAGTGTTATCCACGGGTTGGAGCGGTATTCGTAGGTCATGTGTTCGTATATGCCGTTCACCACGCGGTCGGCGAGGTTCTTTGAAGTCCATACTGTCGAGGAACTCACCTCGTTGGTGGGTGCCGTGTCGAGGAAGTCGGCGCTGCATCCCGAGAGCATAAGCCCGCCGGCGACAATGGCCATGCCCGACAACTTTCTGTATATCTTGTTTTTCATAAATGTAATCGTTGATGGTTAGAAGCTTACGTTAACTCCGAAGGCGAGCTGGCGCATGGTGGCATAGCCTTGTCCGGCGCGCATTTCGGGGTCCATTCCCTTGAACGGTGTTATGGTGAGCAGGTTCTCGCCCGACACATAGAAGCGTATGTTCTGTGCGTAGATCTTGCCCGACACCGATGCGGGCAGAGTGTAGCCGAGCGTGAGGTTGCGCAGCTTTATGAACTTGCAGTCATACAGATAGAGGTTGCTGTGCAGGTTGTCGCTCTGACTCGGGTTGTTGAGAGTGAGTCGCGGGTTGTTTGAAGAGATGTTGGTGCGCGGGTCGGAGGGGTTCTCCGGGTCGTAGAAATAGTGGTCGTAGGCCTGCTCCTTAGGCAGTTGCAGTCCGTAGACGGCTGCGCACGCGTTCTGTCCAATCTCGCGCCAGTAGGTCTTGAAGCCTGCCGCGCCGGCCCAGTTCATCGAGAAGTCGATGCCTTTCCACGACACCGAAGCCTGAATACCGAAGTTCACCTTCGGGTCGCGCGACACTCCGTAGAAGTCCTGGTCGTTGCTGTCGCCGTAGACACCGTCGCCGTTGCGGTCGTCGAAGATGTAGTCGCCATACCATATACCATTCTTTGCCACGTTGCGGTTGGGCAGGAAGGTGTAGCCCGCGTCTATCATGGCCTGCAGCCACTTCATGTCGGCCTCGGTGCGTATCATTCCGTCCTTCGGACCGCCCTTGATGTTCACCGTTCCGTCGGCATTGAAATAGTTGCCGTTGCCGCTGTATGTGTGATACATGTAGAACTCGTTAATCTGGTGTCCCTCGAGTATTCGGTTGTCACCGCCGGTAGACACCTCGCCGATGTTGCTCTTGTATACGCGGTTGCCGTTGGCGTCGGTTGTCCATCCACGCTCAAGTGTGCCCTTGTATTTGGTCACGCGGTTGCGGTTGAAGGTCACGTTGCCCGTCACGCTGTACTGGAGGTCGCCCACACGGTCGCGCCATCCGAGCGTGATTTCAAGTCCGCGGTTGCTCACCTCGGCAAGGTTCTCGTAAGGAGAACTCTTCTCACCAAGCGTGAGATAGAGGTCGGGACGGTAGAGAATGCCCGACGTGAGTTTGTCGTAGTAGTCAACCGTACCCCAGAGTCGGTCGGAGAGCGTCGAGAAGTCGATACCCACGTTCAGCGTCGAGGTCTTCTCCCATGTGATGTCGTTGTTGGGCAGCGTGCCCATATAGAGTGCGCCCACCTTGGTGTCGTTCATTATGGTGTAGCGCTGGTTGTAGTTGGTGGTGTAGGCATAGTCGCCCACTGCGTTGTTGCCGAGCTGTCCCCACGAAGCGCGCAACTTTAGGTTTTGGAATGCACCGAGGAACGAGTTCTTCACAAACTCCTCTTCGCTCACGCGCCATCCTGCGCTCACCGAGGGGAAGAAGCCCCAACGGTTGCCCGGGGCAAACTTCGACGAACCGTCGTAGCGGAAGTTGGCCTCGAAGAGGTAGCGCGATGCGTAGGCGTAGTTGACGCGGCCGAACCACGAGCGGAAGCGGTTCTGCGTGTCTGAACCACTAATATATACCATATTGGTAACGGTGCTCAGGTCGGTAATCTTCGGGTCGATGATGCCTTTCTTCTGAACATCGGAGTTGCTGTCGTAGTATTTGCCCTCTTCAAAGCCCACGAGTGCAGCCACATCGTGCACCTTGCCGAAGGTGTGTCCCCATGCCAGCGTGTTGGTCCACTTCCAGTTGTAGTACTGGTTGTTGTACATATAGACGTTTTGGTCGGCCACCGAACCGGCAAACTGCACATACTTGCCGCGGCTGAAGCTGTAGGAGTCGTGTCCCATGGAGCTGTATTTCTGGCGCGTCTGGTAGAGGTCGTAGCCGAACTGAGTCTTGGCCGTGAAGTCGCGCAGGAACTTAACCTGTGCAAACGTGGTTGCATAAATGTGGTTCGACTTGTAGTAGGAGTCGCCCTGACCGTTGAGGTTGAGCAGCGGGTTGCCCACGGCTCCGTCTTCCTCGGTGGCCTCGGGGCCGCCATACTTGCCGTCATAGTAGGGATACATGCCCGGCGTGGCCTTCAGGAAGCTCCATGCCGTGAGGTTGCCCACATCGTTGCGGTCCTGGTCGGTGTGGTTGCCCCACGCGTGGGCACCCACCTGCAGCCAGTCGGTCACGTTGGTCTTCACGTTGATGTTGAGAAAGTATTTCTTCACGCCCGAGTTGGCTATCGTGCCGGGGTTGTCGAGATAGGTGAGCGAGATGTTGTAGTTGGTGCGGCGGTCGTTGCCGTTGAGCGACACCGAGTGCTCCTGCATCATCTTGGTCTTGTAAATGGCGTCCATCCAGTCGGTGTTGGGATAGGCCACATAGTTGGGATAGCCCGACTCCGACATGCCGTTGGGGTCTTTCTCGGCATCGCGCCACTTCTGTATCGTGGCCGACGAGAAGATGTCGTTGCCGCCCACGTTGGCCGAAGCCTCGTTGATGAACTCCATGTAGTCGGCATAGTTGCTCACGAAGCGCACGAGGCGCGAAGGCGAGTTGAACGAGAACTTGCCCGAATATGTCACGCGCGTCTTGCCGGCCTCGCCCGACTTGGTGGTGACGAGAATAACGCCGTTGGCACCACGGTTACCGTAGATTGCGCACGAAGCGGCATCCTTGAGCACCGAAATGGTGGCGATGTCGTTGGGGTTGACGTCGTCGAGGCTCTGTTCCATGCCGTCAACGAGCACGAGAGGCGACGAGTTGTTGAGCGTGCCGTTGCCTCTTATCTGTATGCCGAAGCCCTCGCTGTTGGGGCGGCCCGAGCTTTGTATCACCTGCAAGCCCGCCGTGAGTCCGGCCAGTGCTCCCGTTGCCGTTGTCACGGGGCGCGAACCCTCCTTGGTGAAGTCAACCGAAGCCACGGCTCCCGTCAGGTTCACCTTCTTCTGCGTGCCGTAGCCCACCACAACCACCTCGTCGAGCTGGCTGTCGAGAGGCTTGAGCGTAACCGTCATTTGCGCCTGCGGACGCACGGTGGCAGTGGCAAAGCCCACATAGCTCACCTCCAGACTGTTGACGCCTGCCGACACTGCGAGCGCAAAATTGCCGTCGATGTCGGTCACGGTGCCGTTCTGCGTGCCTTTCTCTCTCACGCTCACGCCCACGAGAGGCTCGCCAGCCTCGTCAATCACACGGCCCTTCACAGTCTTCTTGGCCTGCTGCACGCTGATGCCAGCCGTCGGCGATGTGCCGGCGACATGGGCTGCTGCTATGGGCAACGGACTGCCGCACAAGGCTATGGCACACGCCAGCCCTGCGATTCTTCCTTGATTCAGTTTTTCCGAAAAGTCTTTCATACTTTAGGTTTTTAGTAAAATATTGATATTTCTCTGTGTTGTGCACCTTCATTGCGCGGCGCACGGCGCACCGACTTCACGAGCCGGGTCATGTCTTGACGTGTATTTTCATCACTTATAAGGTTTATAGTATAATCATGTGTGTCTATCACAGGCCACCGGAGCTACGCCCCTGCGCCGTGTCATGGTGTGTGTTTCTATGGTGTGCGGCAAACGCCGATGCGCGCCGCATTTCATTTGACGGGTGTAAATTTATATATTTTACACAAAACGACAAAGTGTTGGCCTCCTTATTTTATCTATTTTAACACTCTGCGGACACTTTCTTGCAACGTGCAGCGGTTGCGGCACACGCACAGCGCAGCTGATGCACGCGCATGCACCGTCTGCCGCACGCACGCCGCGCATTTGCCGCACGCCGCCGCGAAGCCCATTTCGGCCCGCAAAAACGGCAACAGTCAGCAAAAACCACGCGTTTCTTTTGATTTAAATCAATTTATCAGCCTTTTATACAAAAATGTTACATAACATTTGCGCAGTAATGCAAAAATAGCTACCTTTGCATCGTGTTCGAGAGAATGCAATGTTTTTTCATTAGGTTAGTAGTTTGATAGATTTTAAGGTAAAGATTATGTTATTAGATTTTGAAACTATCGCAATGTTGGCAAGTGTCATGTTGATGACCTTCCTCAGCTTCTTGGCTTTGGCAAAAACCAACATTCGTTAACATTATTCTTTGAGAGGCTGGTGCGAGTGATTCGTATCATCCTTTTTTTTTGCCCCTACCCCAACCCTTGGCAGGCGGCATTCTGCAGGCGATTTGCAATCCATTGCCCCTGAAAGGGGCGCATTTTATAGGATAGGGACTTGCCCCTATCTATCAAGCATCACCCATATTTTGCCCCTGTAAGGGGCGCAGAGTTCAACATCACAATGAATTATGCGCCCCTTACAGGTAGGGTGTTCAAAATTGGATTACAAAATGTGCATAATTTTTATATGGATTTAAGTTTATAATTGTTTGATTATCAGAAGAAATTCGGTAATCATAGCCCTGAAAGGGCGTCACAATCCTAGCCCAGGGTGAGGATGGAGCGAAGCGACATCCGTAACCCTGGGTTTCATGTATGTCGAAGTAGGTTGGCCTGTAAGGTCAACA
>CAVCLB010000008.1:0-49054 GCA_963602915.1 Dysosmobacter segnis
TTGCCCCAGTATGGGGCGAATATTATAGGATAGGGGCTTGCCCCTATCTATCAGGCATCATCTTATTTTGCCCCTGTAGGGGGCGCATAGTTCAACATCACAATGAATTATGCGCCCCTTACAGTGGCAAAATATTGAAATTCATAAACGTAGGGGCAAGCCCCTACGCTATAATCTGCCGTCCCTACGGGACTTACCTGCTGCAAAGTTTTTACCGGACACCAATATTTTGTAATATGTTTGCAGGCTTTTGTAAACAAAAAAAGCGCGCCGGAAGAAAATATCTTCCGGCGCGCCATATTGTTATTGCCGCGATGTGGCGTTAGCCGTCAGGCGGCTGATGTGACATTAGTCGAGCTGAGCGAGCTTGTTGTCAGAGCCAAGAACGTCAACGATCTTGTGCTTGTACATCTGCTCCATGAGGTCGCGTGCAGGACCGCAGTACTTGCGCGGGTCGAACTCTGCGGGCTTCTCAGCGAATACCTTGCGCACTGCAGCGGTGAAGGCCAGACGAGAGTCAGAGTCGATGTTGATCTTGCAAACAGCGCTCTCAGATGCCTTGCGAAGCTGCTCCTCGGGAATACCAACTGCATCGGGCAACTTGCCACCGTTGGCGTTGATGATGTCAACATACTCCTGGGGAACCGACGAAGATCCGTGGAGAACGATGGGGAAGCCGGGGAGCTTCTGCATGATTTCGTCGAGCACGTCGAATGCCAAAGGAGGAGGAACGAGACGACCGGTCTTCGGGTCGCGTGTGCACTGCTCGGGCTTGAACTTGTAAGCACCGTGGCTTGTGCCGATAGAGATAGCCAGCGAGTCAACGCCAGTGCGGCTTGTGAAGTCGATAACCTCTTCGGGCTTTGTATAGTGAGAAACCTCAGAGGCAACCTCGTCCTCAACGCCTGCGAGAACGCCGAGCTCACCCTCTACGGTAACGTCAAACTGATGTGCGTATTCCACAACTTTCTTTGTGAGGGCAACGTTCTCCTCGTAGGGAAGAGACGAACCGTCGATCATTACCGAAGAGAAACCGAGGTCTACGCAGCTCTTGCAAAGCTCGAAGCTGTCTCCGTGGTCGAGGTGGAGAACAATCTCAGGATGCTTGCAGCCAAGTTCCTTTGCATACTCAACAGCACCCTCTGCCATATAGCGGAGCAGTGTCTCGTTGGCGTAGTTGCGGGCACCCTTCGAAACCTGAAGGATAACCGGCGACTTCAGTTCAGACGAAGCCTTGATGATGGCCTGAAGCTGCTCGAGGTTGTTGAAGTTGAATGCGGGAATTGCATAGCCGCCCTTGATGGCTCTTGCGAACATATCACGAGTGTTCACCAAGCCCAATTCTTTGTAGTTTACCATAGTTTTTTGTATGTTTTAAAACGTTGTTTCAGTTATGTTCGTTTGTCGTGTGCAAAGATAATATTTAATTTTTTTTCGGCAAAGTGATAATCCTTTTTTTTATATTTCATTTACATTATATTATAATAGATGTAAAATGCATGCACGAGGCGGTTTCAACGCACCGGACGAGCAGGTTGCTCGGGGGAATGTAATTAAATATATTTTTGCATTATTTGACGTTTTGTTAACACGGAGAATGCCGGCATTTCGTGTCGGTTTATGCTTCCGGCGTAATCTTAATATTCTCGTGAACGTTGAGACAAAGAATTGGTGTTCAGTGTGTTTGCTGCTTGTAGTGTTGCTGCGGCACTCACTTTGGTGAATTTTGCGGCGCGTTGTTGTGCCAACTAAGGCTTGTTTGCCATGCAACAAAGGCTTTGTTGGCATGCAAACTGCACTTGCTGGAACTGCAACAAAGGCTTTTCTGATGTGCAACCAAGGCTTCTTCGTGGCGAAAAGGACTTGAAACCGTGCCTTGGGCGACACATTCTTGTCGCGCAAGACCGCATTTTGCTGGCGGCGAACACGCTCTTTTGCCGTGAATGACGTAACTTTTCGAGCCCCGAAAAACAGTGAACAGATGTTAACCCAAGTTTCAGATTCGGGATTTATTCTTGAATATACGTCCCCGAAGGGTAGGGTGTTCAAAATCGAATTAAAAACGTGTGGAATTTTATATTGCCTTTAATTCGCAATTATTTTATTCTCAGAAGTAATTTAGTATCAAAGCCCTGAAAGGGCGTAACAATCCCAGCCCAGGGTGAGGATAGAGCGAAGCGACATCCGTAACCCTGGGTTTCATGTACGACGGAGTAGGTTGGCCTGTAAGGTCAACACACCCCTCAAATATTGTGCTGACCTTACAGGCCAGCCTTTAAAATCAATCATTTACCCAGGGTTACACCGTTTGCTGTCGCAAACGGCTCACCCCGGGCTACGACTGTTACGCCCTTTCAGGGCTGATGAATGCCAAGCCTCTCATTTTATGCTTATTGCTTGTCAAAAAATAGTGCAGGATATTTTATGTATTTTGAACACCCTACACTTCGGGGACATCGGCTAAACGACAAATCCGAAATAAGAGATAGTTACATGTGTGTTTCCCCGTGCCTCGGGAAACCTTTTTTGTGTAATTCGGCATATTCTGTCTTTCTTCATTCAAACGTGCCCTTTTTCACATGGGGCACATCGCAAAATGTGAAGAAATACGTTGCAAAGGCATGAAAAACATGTTACAACCGAAAAAATCGGTTAAAAACATTGTTCGATTGTTTAATATTCCTTACTTTTGCGATAACCATTTGACATTCGAAGAATAAATATAAAGCGTTTCGACAACGCGCCGAGTTAACTAGTATTACAAATAATACCAAATAAAACAAATTGAAAAAAATGGGAAAAGGCTTTTTGAAACAAGGTTGGAAATGTGGCTTCTTTGGAGTGGCCGCATGTTCCGTGCTATCATTTTCCTCTTCGGTTGCATTGGCTGGCAACGCCCAGCTCAACGCTCCGGAAGCTCTTTTGCAACAATCGGGTAAGGTTTCGGTGAAGGGAGTGGTGAAAGACTCCAAGGGAGAACCCATTATCGGTGTCACCGTGAAGGCATCCGACGGTAAGGTAGGGGCCATTACCGACATTGAAGGAAATTTTACCATCGACGTGAAGCCGGGTGCAAAGCTCGTGTTCTCGTCGATAGGATACAACACAACCACGGTTGCCGTGGGTTCAAACCGTAACCTTACTGTTACGCTGCAAGACGACAGCCGCATGCTCAACGAGGTGGTTGCCATAGGCTACGGCGCTGCCACCAAGAAGAAAGACCTCTCGGCTGCAGTGGGAGTGGTGAACAATGTAGACGAACTCGCAGTTCGCCCAGTGACAAGCACAGAGGGAATGCTGCAGGGACAGCTTGCCGGTGTCACCGTGACGGCCAATGGCGGCGACCCGACATCAAACCCCAACATCGTGATACGCGGCCAAGGTTCGCAGAACGGCGACAACGTGCTGTGGGTGGTTGACGGAGTGCCCGGCGCACCCATAGCCTCGCTCAACGACATAGAGAGCATCGTGGTGCTCAAAGACGCCGCTTCGGCTGCCATCTACGGAGCTCAGTCGGGAGCAGGCGGCGTGGTGCTCGTAACCACCAAGAAAGCCAAGAAAGGCCGCACATCGCTCTCCTACGACGGAATGGTGGGCATACGCAATGCCATGAACCTTCCCACGGCACTCAACGCCGAGCAGGAAATAGAGATGCGCAAGCGTTCGTATGCCGCCGCAGGGCTTGCACTTCCCGAAGGATGGGACAC
Organism: Dysosmobacter segnis; assembly: GCA_963602915.1. Lineage (GTDB taxonomy): Bacteria > Bacteroidota > Bacteroidia > Bacteroidales > Bacteroidaceae > Prevotella. The sequence continues at coordinate 3,708 of CAVCLB010000008.1, forward strand.
CACCAAGAACCCGTGGGTGGGCACTACGCGCACCAACTGGATGGACGAAATATTCCGCACGGCACTCTATCACCGCCACAACGTGTCGTTGAACACGGGCACCGACACATTCACCAACCGCCTGTCGTTTGCCTACGACAGCGACGAGGGTGTTCTCGAGAACACGTTCAACAAGAACCTCGCGCTGCACTACAACGGCAAATACCAGATAAACAAGTGGGTGTCGATAAGCGAAGACTTCGTGTGGAAAAACACGCAGAGCCGCACAACACGCACCGACGAGGGCTACACAGGCCCCATTCTCTCGGCCATATACATGCCGGCAAGTGCCACCGTCTACAGCAAGTTCACTGAGAGCGGCTATGGCGGCATCACTACACAAGACCCGGAATACATTGCCAAATACGGATCAAACTATGCCGACATCCACGGCGATGCCGTAAACCCGATGAGCACGCTTGCTTCGAAGAACATATACGACCGCACAAGCGACACTTGGAGCACCACAACGCTCGAGATTGGCAACGTGGTGCCGGGACTGAAATTCGTTAGCCGATTCACCTACAACCTGCAATCCAACTACTACAAGCAGTTCTCGCCGCGCCGCGACGAGGTGGGTAAGCCCGACGGCAGCAACTCGCTCACCGAGAGCACCTACCGCACCGACCAGTGGAAGACCGAGAACACGCTCACTTATGACAACACCTTCGGCAAGCACACCGTGGGAGCATTGCTTTCAACCACGGCCGACCACTACAATGTGCGCGGCTTCGAGGTTGACGGAAAAACCTTCTCCGACGAGTCTGCCTATCTGCAATACCTTGCCTATGCAGGCTCGGTTTCGGCCACCGACTACCTCACCGGCCCTGATGCCAATGTCTCGCTCATCGGACGTCTGGCCTATTCCTACGACGACCGCTACTTCCTTACCGCATCGTGGCGCCGCGACTACGCCGGACGCCTGCCCAAGGATAAGAACCACGGCGACTTCCCCGCAGTTACCGCAGCGTGGAAAATATCAAACGAGAAATTCTTCCCGAAGACCGATGTAGTGTCGCTTCTCAAGCTGCGCGCCTCTTGGGGACGCGTGGGCAACCTCGGATCGATAAGCTACAACTACAAGTCGGCCCTGCTCGGAATGAAGACATGGCAGGAGCAGGCACAGTATGGCGTGGAGAAGAACACGCTGTGGAACACGTTTGTATTCAACCAGACGGCTCTCAACAACGATCTTACATGGGAAACTTCGGAGCAGTTCGACCTCGGTCTCGACCTCAATATGTTCAACGACCGACTGGCATTGCAGTTCGACTGGTTTGAGAAACGCACCTACAACCTCATTCAAACTCAGTCGATGTACTGGCCCAGCAGTATCGGTATCGACCCGATGCTCGTAAATCAGGGCGAAGTGCGCAACCGTGGTATAGAGGTTTCGGCCAACTGGAACGAGCGCATTAACAAAGACTGGTCGTATTATGTTGGTGCCAACTTCGCATGGCTCAAAAACTGGGTGAGCGACATCGGTGTGAAAGACAGCGACGGCAACCCGGGAGTGTGGACCGGCGACGGCAGCTTCCGCCTCATACCTTACTGCTATCAGGATGCCGAAGGACAGCCTCTCGGTTCGTTCTATCTCGTGAAGACTGCCGGAATATTCCAGAGCGATGCCGAAGCCGAGGCCTACCAAAAGGACGGCAAGCGCATACAACCCAATGCCAAGGCAGGCGACTTGAAGTTTGTTGACTACAACAACGACGGAACCATAGACGACGGCGACCGCCAGTATTGCGGAAGCGCAACCCCGAAGACCACCTTCTCGCTGTCGGCCGGCTTCACATGGAAAGACCTTTCGTTCTCGGCCATGCTGCAGGGCGTGGGCGGAGCGCAGGCCATGAACGTGGCAAAATGCATGACTCTGAGCGACGTGGAAGGCAACTTCAACCGCGACGCGCGCATACTCGACGCGTGGAGCGAAACAAACAAGGGCTCAAACATACCAAGACTCTCGAAGAACGACCCCAACAGCAACTTCTCGACAGCCTCAGACTGGTATCTTGAGGATGCCTCCTATCTGCGTCTGAAAAACGTGACCGTGTCTTACGACCTCACCAATCTGCTGCGCAAGTGCGGACACTTCGGCGACCGCAGCAGCCGACTGAGCGTGTATGTGAGCGGCGAAAACCTCTTCACAATCACCAACTACACGGGCATCGACCCTGAATGCGGCGGATGGGATGCAATGCGCTATCCCGTGGCACGCACATTCTCGTTCGGAGTTAAACTTACATATTAAAAAGGAGAAAGTTGATTCATAGTCAGCGGCGGCCTTCACGGCCGCCGGGACACTACAAAGACGCTTCAAACAAACAACATTAAATTTATGAAAGCAAAACATGTATTGACCGCCGTATTCTCTCTGGCACTCCTCAGCTCGTGCAGCGATTTTCTGGATGTGCAGTCGGAGGGGACACCGACAACAACGCAATATTTCACCAACGACAACCAGGCCATCGACGCCATCGACGGTCTTTATGCACCTATACACCAGGAAGGGCTCTTCGGACGCGAGATGTTCTGGGAGCAGGGAGCTGCCTGCGACGTGGTATGGGGACGCACACGCGGATATGCCACGCTCGCAACGTTCCAGTATAACGGCGACGAAAGTCCGCTGCGCACCACTTACAGCAACCTGAGCACGGTTGTGGCACGCGCCAACTGGATTGTAAAGAAACTCCTGCAGAAGCAGGCTTCCACCACTCTCACAGCCGTTGAGTCGCGCTCGCTGGGCGAGGCTTACTTCATGCGCGGCTTCGCACATTTCTATATAGCCTACCGCTACGGCACCGACAAACAGGGCGTTCCGTTTGTGCGCTACGAGGATTTCTCTGGCGAATACGACAACTCCATTCCCAAGCAGCAGGCTTCGGTGGTTGACAACTACAAGTATATCATCGAGGACATGGACAATGCAATAAAGTATCTGCCCAAGTTTGAGGAATACGGAGCCGACGACCGTGGACGTGCCCACAAGGCTTCTGCCGTGGCCTACAAGGCAAAGGTGTATGCATATTGGGCCACTTGGGATGCCACACAGTGGGACAACGTGATAAAGATGGTTGACGAGCTCGAGACAACTTATGGCCGCGACCTCGCACCTAAGTACGACGATGTGTTCTCTTCCGATTTCAATAACTTCTGGACAAAGGAATATCTCTTCGGAATTGCAGGTAACGGCGGCGATACTCCGGGCGGTTCCGAATTCCCCGGAGTGATACTCGAGAACAAAGGATGGGGCATCTACAACGGATGGGGACAGAACAAGCCTTCATACGACATCTACGAGGAGATGGTAAAAGACGGTGTTGGCAACGACCGCATCAAGCGCACGCTTCTTGAATATGGCCAGGAATTCGAATTCTTCGGCAACAAACGCCGCTTCTTCAGCACTTCTGACATCGAGTCGGGCTTTATGATAAACAAGTATATGGACGCGTTCAAGTATGAGAACGCCGACAAACTGGGCTATGTGAGCACCAATGGCAATTGGCCTACGACTCGCGTGAACATGCCGCTCATACGCTTTGCCGAGATGCTGCTGTTCCGTGCCGAGGCATATCTTGCCACCGGACACGCCGACAAGGCCGCAACCGACATCAACCGCGTGCGCACTCGCGCAGGACTCACGCCTCTTGCCGGCAACGCCACATGGACCGACATCTATCATGAACGCCGCTGCGAACTCGCATTCGAGTTCACCGACCACCTGTTCGACCTCAAACGATGGCACCGCAGCAGCGTGGCCGAAATAAAGAACCTTGCCGCCAAGGAGCTGAACGCACATCCGCGTGCACGCCACTATGAGGAGCGCAGCAACCCCGACAGCAAATTCACCGTGGGCGATTATGAAGACTACAAGAACAAGAACACTTATCAGGACTACATGATGGTGTTCCCCTATCCGTCAACAGAAATCACCAAGTCGGGCGGCGCACTCAAACAGAACGAAAACTATTAGTCAACAGTGTGCCCATCGGGGCATAACAAAAAGAAAATGCCGGGGTCGCTTTTATGGCTCCGGCATTTTCTTTGTGTTTGTTGAAGGCTTCTTTCGCGCAGGATTGCGCCCGTTTGCATGTGAAAACAATCAACAAAGAAGCTCCGCCGCAGCACTTGCCGTGCCGTGGCGGAGCTTCTTTGTTGATGTTATGTCATGTGGCTTGCGCTCTACTGTCGCATTGTCCGCATGGCAATGTAGTGTGGATTATTTCTTGTGGCGGTTGGCCCGCTGCTCGCGGTACTTGGCTTTTTGGCGTGCCGAACCGCTTCCATGGGCTCCGGTGATGTATTTCTTCTTCTTGGCTTTGGTCTTCACCTTACCGTCGTCGTTGCTTTTTTCTCTGCCGCCTCTGCCGAAAACGATGCCGCCTCCGGCAATTATTGCGTCAATATCGTCGCCTTTGCTCATAATTGTGGGTTGTGGTTGGTTGATGTGAAAAGCATCAATGGTGGAACAGGCGTACGCCGGTGAATGCCATAGTGATGCCGTATTTGTCGCAAGTCTCGATAACGTTGTCGTCGCGCACCGACCCTCCTGCCTGTGCAATATACTGCACTCCGCTCTTGTGGGCGCGCTCAATGTTGTCGCCGAAGGGGAAGAAAGCGTCGCTTCCGAGTGCCACTCCGGTGTTCTTGGCTATCCATTCCTTCTTCTCTTCGCGTGTGAGCGGTTCGGGTTTTGTCTTGAAGAACTGCTGCCATGTGCCTTCGCAGAGCACGTCGTCGTAGTCGTCGCTGATGTAAACGTCGATAGTATTGTCACGGTCGGCGCGGCGTATGCCATCTACAAACGGCAGGTTCATCACCTTCGGATGCTGGCGCAGCCACCAGATGTCGGCCTTGTTGCCTGCAAGACGTGTGCAGTGTATGCGGCTTTGTTGGCCTGCACCGATGCCAATGGCCTGCCCGTCCTTCACATAGCACACCGAGTTTGACTGTGTGTATTTCAGTGTTATGAGGCTTATCACAAGGTCGCGTATGGCTTCTTGGGTGAAGTTCTTGCTTGCAGTGGGTATGTTTTCGAACAGTTTCGGGTCGTTGAGGCATATCTCGTTGCGTCCCTGTTCGAATGTAATGCCGTACACCTGCTTGTGTTCAACGGGTGATGGCGTGTAGTTGGGGTCTATCTTTATCACGTTGTATGTGCCCTTGCGCTTGGCTTTGAGTATTTCTATTGCCTCGGGCGTATAGTCGGGGGCAATCACTCCGTCGCTCACTTCGCGCTTGATGAGTGTTGCCGTGGCTGCGTCGCAGGTGTCGCTCAGTGCCACGAAGTCGCCGTAGGAGCTCATTCTGTCGGCTCCGCGTGCTCGGGCATAGGCACATGCAAGCGGCGAGAGCTCCACTTTCACGTCGTCAACGAAATATATCTTCTTCAAAGTGTCGCTTAGCGGCAGACCGATGGCGGCTCCGGCGGGCGACACATGCTTGAACGATGCGGCGGCGGGAACGCCTGTAGCGGCTTTCAACTCCTTGACAAGCTGCCATGAGTTGAGCGCGTCGAGGAAATTGATGTAGCCCGGACGGCCGTTGATGACTTCGATTGGGAGTTCGCCTTCGGACATGTATATGCGTGAAGGCTTCTGATTCGGATTGCATCCGTACTTTAATGCTAATTCTTTCATATCGTGATGAATGACAAAAAATGTGTTCGGTGTGATAAAACCAGTGCAAAAATACTGATTTTCCGTGATATACGCAAATCACTGTAAACCAAATTATTTGAACGTGAACGCGCTCGCCCCGGCACCGTGTGGGCGCGCACCGCATCACGAAGACGTGTTGTTCGTGCAGGCAGCAGTACACATTTTGCGGTTAAAATTTTGTGTTTAAGAAAGTTATTGCTATATTTGCGTGTTCGAAGTGAGGCTTGTGCCCGTTTGAAAAAAGTATGTTATGGAACGGAAAAAATGGGAATTGAGAAAACTGTTTGAGGCAGTTGAGCAGGGCTTGGGCAAGATGCCGGCCCATGCAAGAGCCATCGAGAAGCTTGGCGGATATCTTCGCGGTTCGGAAAAGCCGCACCGCGAGACGCTCGACCGGATATCGCTGCTCGTCGGGTTTCAGGATTGGGAGAGCTTCAAGGAGGCTCTCCATGGCGACAACGACGGCCTTGAAGGATTCGGAAAGGAACATGAGGGCGATGGCAAGGAGCATGAAGAAGGCGAAGTCAAGGCCTGACTTCGCCGCACAGGAGTTGCCGTGCATAGCCTGACAAAAAACAAAAGAGACCCGATGCCGTGTGGCGTGGGTCTCTTTTTTTTGGTTTCTTTAAAGTGGAGGTGAGGCGTATTACTCCTTTGTAATGACTCTCTTCTCTGCGATACGGGCTTTCTTGCCAGTGAGTTTGCGCAGGTAGTAGAGCTTAGCGCGACGCACTTTACCGTGCTTGTTCACCTCGATGCTGTCGATGTTGGGCGACTCGATGGGGAAGATACGCTCCACACCAACTGTTCCCGACATCTTGCGCACGGTGAAGCGCTTCTTCTCGCCGTGGCCTGAAATCTTGATTACGACACCACGGTAGAGCTGGATACGCTCCTTAGAACCCTCGATAATTTTGTAAGCGACTGTGATTGTGTCACCTGACTTGAACTCAGGAAACTTCTTGCCGGTTGCAAATGCTTCTTCAGCAACTTTAATTAAATCCATTTTTGTTTGATAATTAAATTTGTTTTATCGTCCCAACGCAACGTAGCGAGCAACACTTCTTCCCACCATAGGTTACGCCGAAAAGCGGTGCAAAGGTACTGCTTTTTTGCTGTTCGGACAAATTTTTGCTGCTAAAATATTGTGCTTTACTGCTTTAAGTGACGATAAAATAATAATTTGGAATGAATTGAGAACAGATGAAATACATCTTCTGATGGCTGTCCGGCTCATCTTTTTGGCTGTTTTTGCCTCTATCATCGGTCACATAGCCCGCTATGCTCCCTCTTCAAGAGACAAAAACATCTCAAAAATATAAGCCGCAAATCACACCATCTTATTTTTTCATCGTCACTATATGTGCCAACTGGCGCGCGTTAACGAATAAATGAGTAACTTTGCAAGCACAAATAACTGCATTTTATGAACAAGAAGAATCTTCTATTCGCGCTTGCTTCGGTGCTTTTTATGGCCTCGTCGTGCTCTTCGCACTACGAACTTGCCGGAGTGCAACGCGACCGCATCCTTGTAGACTCGCGCTATGACAAGATTGCGGATGCCGAAGCTTTGGCGTTTATCGCGCCCTACAAGGCTCATGTAGACAGCGTGATGTGCCCGGTTGTGGGCACCACTGCACATGAAATGAGCTCGCACCGCCCCGAAAGCGAACTGTCAAACCTGCTCTCCGACGTGCTCGTGTGGGCGAGTGCCGACTTCGGGGAGAAACCCGACTTTGCCGTTTACAACGTGGGAGGCATACGCGCCTCACTGCCGAAGGGCGATGTTACGCGCGGAGATGTGCTCGACATGGCTCCGTTTGAAAACAAGATTTGCTTCCTTACGCTCACCGGCGAGGATGTGAACGAACTGTTCTCGCAGATAGCACTGGGTGGCGGCGAGGGCTTGAGCCATGCTGTAAAGCTCGTGATAACGGCCGACGGGAAACTCCTTTCGGCCTCGATTTCGGGCAAACCCGTTGACCCGAATGCGCGCTATCGTATTGCCACGCTCGACTATGTGGCTCAAGGCAACGACCACATGGGGGCTTTCAAGAAGAAAACCGACGTGGTGTCGCCGCAGGACGAGCACAACAACGTGCGTTTCATCATAGAGAAATACTTCCGTGCAAAGGCTGCCGCCGGACAAGCGGTGGAGAGCCGGGTGGAAGGACGTGTAACAATTCAACACTGAAAACATGAAAAAGACATTACTGGCAATCTTTTTCTGCCTTTTTGCGGCAACGGTTTCGGCACAGAAAAAGATTGAGATACTGCATACAAACGATGCCCACAGTTGCATATTCCCGCTCAGCAAGAACCTTGCCGACACGCTCATTGCCGGACGTGGCGGCTTCATTCGCCGTGTGGCGGCGGTGCGCGAGGAGCGGCGCAACAACCCCGACCTGCTGCTTTTCGACAGTGGCGACTTCTCGCAGGGGTCGGCGTTCTACACGGCCTACAAGGGCGATGTGGAGATAGGACTGATGAACATGATGGGTTACGATGCCGCTACGATAGGCAACCATGAGTTCGATTTCGGCCTGGAGAATATGGCCCGCATCTTCCGCAAGGCCCAATTCCCTATAGTGTGTGCCAACTACGACTTCACGGGCACGCCCGTCGAGGGCCTGGTGAAGCCTTATGTGGTGTTGCGCCGCAAGGGGTTGCGCATAGGCGTATTCGGTATTTGCCCGCAGATGCTGGGTTTGGTTGACGAGCGCAAATGCGTGGGCGTAAAATATCTCGACCCCGTTGCCACGGCCGACAGCATTGCTTCGCTGCTGCGTAAGCGCGAAAAATGCGACCTCGTGATATGTCTGTCGCATCTCGGATGGGGACTGTTGCAGAACGTTGACGATGAGGATATGATAGCGGCAAACCATGATATCGACCTTGTGTTGGGCGGACACTCGCACACCTACTTCACCACTCTGCGTCATGTAACCAATGCCGACGGACGGGCCATAGGCGATGACCAGAACGGAAAGCACGCAGTGTTTGTCGGACGGATGTTTCTCGACATGAAGAAGCGTCGTTGACGTCGCATATACATATTATTATATAGGACTGAGGCTGTGCTGTGAATGTGGCACAGCCTTTGTTTCCTTTAATGCAACAATAACCAAATAAAAAAGATTTTCAGGATATGAAAGAAAACAAAGAAAACTTGCGTCTCGTGGGAAAGATATTTGCCACGGGCGTGATGTCGTTCTGCGGCGTGGTGAGCGAAACCGCAATGAACGTTACTTTTCCTATGCTCATGCACGATTTCGGAGTGGGCACGAGCACGGTGCAGTGGATAACCACCGGCTATCTGCTTGTGCTCTCGCTCGTGATAACGATGTCGTCTTATCTTAAACGCAACTGTTCGCAGCGCGTTCTGTTCTCGGTGGCCGTGGGATGTTTCATAGCAGCCACCGCAGCATGCTTTGCCGCGCCTTCGTTCACCGTGCTTATGATAGGGCGAATGGTGCAGGGCGTGGGCACGGGAGTGGCTCTTCCGCTCATGTACAACATCATCCTTGCCGAAGCTCCGCGCAGCAGCATAGGCACATATATGGGCATTGGCATGCTTGTCACGGCTGTTGCCCCCGCCGTTGGGCCGGTGCTCGGCGGCTACATCGTCGATACTTTCGGGTGGCGTTACATTTTCCTTTCGCTCATGCCGCTGCTTGTGGCATCGCTTGTGGTGGGACTTTGGCTCATAAAGCCGTCGCGTCCTGAGGGCAAGTCGCGCTTCCACCTATTCGACTATGCTCTCATCGTGGTGGGCTACACCACCTTTGTGCTGGCAATGGTGCGTGCCTCGTCGCGCGGATGGCTCAGCGTTGAGGTGCTCTCGCTGCTTGCCGTGGCCGCCGTAGGACTTGTGTGGTTTGTGATTAACGCACGCCATGAGGAAAGTCCGCTGCTGCGTGTGGCGGTGCTTGGCCATGGCCGTTTCGTGCTCTCGCTCTTTGTTATACTCGTGGGCCAGTTCTGCGTGCTGGCATTGGGCTACATCATTCCCAACTACTCGCAGATTTCCAACCATACGTCGGCCTTTGTCGCCGGATGTCTGCTCGTTCCGGGTTGCATCGTGGGTGCATGCCTCTCGCCGTTAAGCGGCCGTCTGCTCGACAAGTTTGGCGCGCGTCTGCCCATAACCGCAGGCTACGGCTTTATGCTTCTTGCCCTTGTGCTGTTTGCATGCTATGGCCTGACGATGACAACAATGGCCTTCTATGTGTTCTATGTGGTCTACACCATAGGTCAGGGCCTTGCCACAGGCAGTTCGATGACATTCGGCTTGGCCCAGTTGCCCAAGGATTTGTCGGCCGATGGCAACGCTCTTCTCAACAGTCTGCAGCAGCTTTCCGGAGCCATGGGCACTGCGGTGGTGTCCACTGTGGTGGCTTCGGCTCAGAAGGTAGCCGTTGGCGGCAATTTTGCTGAGGCCACGGCGGCAGGCAGCCGCAATGCCTTCGTGCTGCTGGCCGTGCTCATGGCCGTGGCGTTTGCCGTGTCGGTGGGCATGACTTCGGCACGCAAAGAAAACGCAAAATGAAACTTTCGACGGCGATGCAGCGCATTGCCGGGAAACGAAAACGGGCACGCTTCTTTATTGAGGCGTGCCCGTTTTTTGTTGGGTTGCTGTCTGTGGCACCGTGCGCAGGTGCGGTTTGGCCGGCTATTCAAAGTAGAAGCTCAGCACAATCATCTTTGTGCGTGCCTCTTTCACCGATTTTGTGTAGCGCAGCATGTTCTTGTCGCGTATTTCCTGGGCGTGTCCCGAGTCGAGACTGTTGCCCAGACCGTACATGAATTTCAGTTCGGGGCGCAGCTTGAAGAACGGCAGATAGAAATCGCATCCCACGCCTATTTCGGCGCTGAGCCCATACCGTTTCAGTCTCAGATAGTCGCTGCTTTTGCCCGTGAGGTTGAGCATGGGGCACAGTCCGGCCATGAGATAAGGGCGATGGTTGTTGAACCTCGGCGCGGCGAATATGATGTCGAACGACGACGATATGTATGCCGTCTTCAAGTCTTGCCTTGCCTCGGCCGGTTTTCCGTCGTCGCCGATGTTCTTCAGATCGTGGAATGTTATGTGTCGTGTGCCGAAATACATCGTAGGCGCAATGCGCAGCTGGAAATAAGTGTTCAGCCTCAGTTCGCCGAGCACGCCCACGTTGATGCCCGGGTCCCACCGGTTTTGGTCGGCCGACACGAGCGTTTCCTCCTGCGTGCCGTCTTCGGCGGTTATAATTTGCGGTCCGGCGTTGAGCAGTTCCACGTCCTGCATGTGTGTGCCCACTATCACGCCGAAGTGAAACTGCCTCAAGTCGGTGTATGGGCGGTTCTGCACCGTGCGCTCCTGGGCGGTTGCCGTGAGAGCCAGGGCGAGTGCTATGGTTGTCAGTGTGTGTCTCATTCTGTCATATATAACGCTTCTTGCGCGTTCTTATTGTGTGTTGTGGCGTGTGTGGCAACAAAAAAGCAGGCTGCGCGGCGGATTGTGTTGTCCGCACGCGCAGTCTGCGCCGTTAATGGCAGCAGTCATGCCGCCGTTGTCTTTTGCCTACCAGTTGCCCAGTTCCTGGTGTTTCTCGGGCCAGAGGTGTATGGCATATTTGTAGCCAAGTTTGTCGTAAATCTTGGTCATCTGCGTCTCGCGCTTCACAAATTCGTCGAAGTTCTTCTGCTCCACGGGCATCCACTGCACTTCGGCGAGTGCTCCCATGCGCGGCAGAATTTGGTATTCCACCATGTTGGTGTTGTCGATGTATTCAGTCCACAGGTTGGCCTGCACGCCCAGGATGTGCTTCTTTGCCTCGTTAGACAGCGAGTCGGGAGCGGCATCAAACTGGTAGGTCTTTGCAATTGGCAGGTTGCCGCCTATGCACAGCGGTTCGTTCCAAGTCTTGTCGGTCTGGTAGTGGTCGAAATAGCAGTAGGCATTCGGCGACATTATCACGTCGTGTCCGGCTTCGGCAGCCTTGCTTCCGGGGGCCACACCCTGCCAGCTCATGATGGTTGCGCTTTGGTTTATCTTTCCGTGGGCTATCTCGTCCCATCCAATGATGCGCCGTCCCTTCGAGTTGATGTATTTCTCCATGCGGTTGGTGAACACTTCCTGCAGCTGTTTGGGCGTGATGCCGTTGGCCTTTGCCACTGCCTGGCACTTGGGGCATTGCTCCCAGCGTATGGTGGGAGTCTCGTCGCCTCCAATGTGGAAATAGCTTGCCGGGAAAATGTCGGTGAGCTCGTCTACTACATCCTCTAGCATCTCGTATATCTTCTCGTTGCCCAGGCACAGAACGTCGCGGAACACGCCCCAACCGTAGCCCACTTCATAGGGTCCGCCGGTGCATCCCAGTTCGGGATAGGCTGCAAGTGCGGCGAGCATGTGGCCCGGCATGTCTATTTCGGGTATCACGGTTATGTTGCGTTCGGCGGCATAGCGCACCACCTCGCGAGCCTCGTCCTGCGTGTAGAAGCCCCCGTAGGGAGTGCCGTCGTCAATGTCTGAGTTGCGGCCTATGATAGTGCGCTTGCGTATTGAGCCCACCTCGGTGAGCTTGGGATATTTCTTTATCTCGATGCGCCAACCCTGGTCTTCGCTCAGATGCCAGTGAAACGTGTTCATGTTGTGCAGTGCCATGATGTCGATATACTTCTTCACGAAATCTACACTCCAGAAGTGTCGTCCGCTGTCGAGCATCATTCCGCGGTAGCCGAAGCGCGGTTCGTCGGCTATGACGGTGGCTGGCAGGGTGATGTCTTCGCTCTTGTCGAGCACGGGCATCGACTTGCGCAGCGTCTGTATGCCATAGAACACGCCGGCGGCGGTGCTGCCTTCAATGGTCACCTGGCGTTCGGCGACGGTTATGCGATAAGCCTCTGCACCCTTTACCTTCGGGTTAATTGCCAGCACAATGGCCGGAGTCTTCTTGTCCTTGGCATCGGCCACGGCGAGTTTAAGGCCGGTGAGCTGACCGATGTATTCTGAAAGGAATTCGGCATTGCGCTTCATCTTGCTGTCGGTTCCGGCATACACCACCGGCGTTTGTGCCGTAATGGTGAATGGCTTGCCTTTCTGGGCCACGATGCTGCGTGGCAGTGGCACTACGTTTTGATACACCGCGTCGGCTGCATAGGTGTTGAGCAACGACGCGCAAAGCATGGTTGTCAGGGCGATTTTCTTTATCATTTGGTTAATGGTTATTGGTATTTAAGGCAAAGATACGCATTTTATTTCACACATCTGTGGCACCGACGGCCAAAATAAGCCACGCGTGCTCAAAAAAACTCGTGTTGCTTCGCCCTCTTCGGCATGCAGATTGCGATGTCGGGCCTTGCCGCCTGCGGCGTGCAGCATCTGCGGCACGCGCGTAGGGCATGTGCTGCACGCGCGTGCACCGTATGCCGCACGCCCAAAACAAGGCCTTTTTGCAGTGCAGCAAAGGCACGGCTGCTTACTCGGCGTAAGCTGATGGCACTGTTTCGGAGCACTTTCCGGCGGTCGGGAATGACAGAAATGCCGAAAAAGCAAAAAAAGTTGCTTTTTTGTTTTTGCATTACAAATATATTGTGTAATTTCACCCCGTCAAACGAATAACCTAAAACCTATGATATATGTAGACCTGCCCGAAGAGCACCCACACCGCCTTACCTTCTATCTCGCGACGGAAGAATATGTGGCGCGGCATCTCGACGCAGGCGAATATTTCTTCATGTGGCAGGTTGAACCCACCGTGATTTTCGGTCGCAACCAGCTCATACAAAACGAGGTTAACCTTGACTACTGCCGCGAGCACGGCATAGAAATGTGCCGAAGAAAAAGCGGCGGCGGCTGCGTGTATGCCGACATGAACAACATAATGTTCTCCTACATCACCGAAGACGAGAACGTGAGCCTCACGTTCAACCGCTATATAATGATGGTGGTGGCCGTGTTGCGCAAGCTGGGAGTCGATGCCACCACGAGCGGACGCAACGACATTCTCGTAGACGGACGCAAGGTTTCGGGCAATGCGTTCTATCATCTGCCGGGACGCAGCATTGTGCACGGCACCATGCTTTACGACACCGACGTGCAAAACATGGTGGGAAGCATCACACCCAACGACGCTAAGCTCGTGAGCAAGGGCGTGAGCAGCGTGCGCCAGCGCATAAATCTGCTCAAAGACTATATCGATCTCGACCTGGAAGGCTTCAAACAATTTGTGCGCACCAACCTTTGCGACAGCCACATAACACTGTCTGACAACGATGTGCTGTCTATACGTATGTTGGAACTGGAGTATGTCTCGCCCGCATTCATCTACGGCCACAACCCACACTACAACATAGTGCGCCGCCGACGCATTGAGGGCGTGGGCGAGATTGAGGTGCGCCTGCAGCTGAAAAACGACGTGATATGCCGCGCCAATGTATTGGGCGACTTCTTTCTCGTGGGCGATATCGACAACAGGCTGTTGAAGCCTCTGCGCGGCGTAAAGCTCGAAGCCGAAGCCGTGAGTGCCGCCCTGCCGCAACGTCTCGACGACATAATACTAAATCTGAAGAAAGACGATTTCGTGAAGCTGCTCGTTGCCGACAGCTGACATGCCCGTGCTGCAGCACTGTCTGCCCTGATGACAAAACCAAAACAACCTAAATACAACTGCTATGAATGAAAAGAAAACCTGCCTTTATGACCGCCATGTGGCCCTCGGGGCACTCATGCAACCTTTCGGAGGTTTCATAATGCCGATACAATACTCGTCGATTATCGACGAACACAATGCCGTGCGCCATGCGTGCGGAGTGTTCGACGTGTCGCACATGGGCGAGGTGACAGTGCGCGGACGCGATGCCGAACGCTATGTCAACCACATATTCACCAACGATGTCACCGACGCTCCCGCCGGAAAGATATTCTATGGCATGATGCTCTACGACAACGGCGGCACGGTTGACGACCTGCTCGTCTACAAAATGGGCACCGACGATTTCTTCATAGTAATCAATGCGGCCAACATCGACAAGGATTGGGCGTGGATGAAAGAGCATGCCGAAGGCTATGAAATAGACTTGCAGAACCTCTCGGAACACTACGGCCAGCTTGCAGTGCAGGGTCCTGAGGCCGAGAAAGTGGTTGAGGAAGTGCTCGCACTGCCGTGCAGCGAACTCGTGTTCTACACGTCGAAGACCATCGAGGCCGACGGCGAGACAGTGATAGTGAGCCGCACCGGATATACGGGCGAAGACGGTTTCGAGATTTACGGAAGCCACGCCTTCATCGGACGGCAATGGGACAAGCTCATTGAAAGCGGACGCTGCAAGCCGTGCGGACTGGGTTGCCGCGACACTCTGCGCTTTGAGGTGGGGCTGCCACTGTATGGCGACGAACTGTCGGCCGACATTTCGCCCGTAATGGCTGGCTTGAGCATGTTCTGCAAACTCGATAAACCGGAGTTCATAGGCAAGGAAGCCGTGGCCAAACAAAAGGCCGACGGAGTGGAAAAGAAAATCGTTGGCATCGAACTGCGCGACCGCGCCGTGCCGCGCCACGGCTATGCTGTGCTGCACGAGGGCGAAACGGTGGGCGAGGTGACAACCGGCTACCAATCAATCTCTGCCGAAAAGAGCGTGTGCATGGCACTCGTCGATGCCCGCTTCGCAAAGCTCGGCACCGAACTCGAGGTGCAGATACGCCGCAAGACATTCCTCGGCGTGGTGGTGAAGAAACGCTTCTACGACAAGCATTACAAGAAATAACGTTGAAAACAAATAAAACTTAAATCAGATATGGCAAAAACAATTGAAGGACTCTATTATTCAGAGTCGCACGAATATGTGAGAATCGAAGGCGAGTATGGATACATCGGCATCACTGACTATGCGCAGAACGCATTGGGCAACGTGGTGTATGTAGACATGCCCGAGGTGGACGACGAACTCGAGGCAGGCTCTGAATTCGGAGCAGTGGAGAGCGTTAAGGCAGCAAGCGACCTTGTTTCGCCCGTGTCAGGCACCGTGGTCGAAGTGAACGAGGCATTGGAGGAAACACCCGAACTGATAAACAAGGATGCCTTCGCCAACTGGATCGTGAAGGTGAAACTTGCCGACAAGGCCGAACTTGACAGTCTTATGGATGCAGCCGCCTATGAGGCGCACTGCGCCAAATAACTGTTTGCCCGCTGTCCGGGCTGCGTGCCACGGCCTTGGCTGTGTGTTCCATGCCGGGCGAAAGCTCTGCACGGCACACACAGGCAATGGTCGGGCACGCTTGCCTTTACCCGGGCCACACCATGCATGCAATATGGCAATGCCGTTGCAGGTGGTTTCGCCCGCCAACCTTACCTAATCTTTACACAAACATAACCTTATGACATACAAATATTTCCCACACACCGAAGGGGATGTGGCCGCAATGCTGCAGAAAATAGGCGTGGCCGACATCGACGCACTGTATGCCGATGTGCCCGAAAGCGTGCGCTTCCGTGGCGACTACGACTTGCCCGAAGGCAAAAGCGAACTTGAACTGCGCAGTTTCTTCGACCGCCTCGGACAACAGAACCGCCTGCTCACGGTGTTTGCCGGGGCAGGAAGCTACGACCACTACACTCCTGCCGTAATCCCTTCGATAATATCGCGCTCCGAATTTCTCACTAGCTACACTCCTTATCAGGCCGAGATTTCGCAAGGCACACTGCATTACATATTCGAATACCAAAGCATGATGGCCGAACTCACTGGTATGGACATCTCCAATGCGTCGATGTATGACGGCAGCACGGCCACCGCCGAAGCCGCACTCATGTCGATTGCATCGGCAAAGAAGGCCGACCGCGTGCTCATCTCCGACACCGTCGATGAGAAAGTGGCACAGGTGGTGCGCACCTACGCGCGCTTCCACGGCTTCAAACTCGACACTATTGCAAGCTGCGATGGAGTTACATGCCGCGACGACATGGCCGAAAAGCTCGCCGAAGGCGGCGTGGCCGGGGTGATAGTGCAGCAGCCCAACCGCTACGGAATAGTGGAGGATTACACCGGCTATGCCGACCTTTGCCACGAGCGCAAGGCTCTGCTCACCATAAACAGCGTGGCTGCCGACCTCGCTCTGCTCAAGACTCCCGGCGAATGGGGGGCCGACATAGCAGTGGGCGACGGACAGTCGCTCGGCATTCCCATGACATTCGGAGGTCCGTCGGTGGGATATATGTGCTGCACCGAACGGCTCATGCGCAAGATGCCGGGCCGCATCGTGGGCCAGACTGTTGACAACCGTGGACAAAGGGTGTTCGTGCTCACCCTGCAGGCACGCGAGCAACACATACGAAGACAGAAAGCCACGTCGAACATCTGCTCTAACGAGAGCCTCATGGCACTCTTCGTCACAATCTATATGTCGCTTATGGGCAAGCAGGGCGTGCGCGAGGCTGCGCGGCTTTCCTATGCCGGAGCACATTGTCTGTGCGACCGTCTCGTGGCCACGGGGCATTTCCGGCTTAAATACGACAAGCCTTTCTTCAATGAGTTCTGCGTTGTCTACGACGGCGACGTTGACGCATTGCAGCGCCGTTTCATAGACAACGGTATCTTGGGAGGCGTGAAAGTTGCCGACGACACCATTATGTTTGCCGTCACCGAGAAACGCACCCGTGAGGAAATAGAAAAACTTGTAGACATCGTAAAGCAGCAGGAGGACACGATATGAACAACCGACTCTATGGAAACTTGATATTCGAGCTGTCGCACGAAGGCCGAAAAGGCTACTCGTTGCCGCAAAACCGCTTCGGCGACTATGACGTTCCCGACAGCATGTGCCGTGAGAACGCGGCACGACTTCCCGAATGCGACGAGCTCACGGTGGTGCGCCACTACACCAACCACAGTGAAAACAACTTCGGAGTGGACAACGGTTTCTATCCGTTGGGCAGCTGCACAATGAAATACAATCCCGTGATAAACGAGGAAATAGCCGCCATGAAAGAGTTTGCAGGGCTTCATCCGCTCCAGCCGGCCGACACTTGCCAGGGCGCACTGCACGCCTATTATGACATGCAGCACTTGCTTGCTGCGCTCACCGGACTTTCCGAATTCACACTCAACCCGTTTGCCGGTGCCCACGGCGAACTTACGGGGCTTATGACAATACGCGCCTATCACCAAAGTCGCGGCGACTTGAAGCGCACTCGCGTCATCGTGCCCGACTCGGCACACGGCACCAATCCCGCTTCGGCGGCCGTATGCGGCCTGGAAGTGGTTGAGGTGAAGAGCACAGCCGAGGGCATTGTGGATGTGGACGACCTGCGTTCGCTGCTCGACGACCGCGTGGCCGCCATGATGATGACCAATCCCAACACTCTGGGATTGTTTGAAAAGGAAATCCCCGAGATTGCCGCTTTGGTGCATGAATG
This sequence comes from Dysosmobacter segnis, assembly GCA_963602915.1. Lineage (GTDB taxonomy): Bacteria > Bacteroidota > Bacteroidia > Bacteroidales > Bacteroidaceae > Prevotella. The sequence goes on from CAVCLB010000008.1 coordinate 21,802, forward strand.
CGGTGGTTTGATGTATTACGACGGTGCAAACCTCAACCCTATGCTTGGCGTTTGCCGTCCGGGCGATATGGGTTTCGACGTGATGCACATCAATCTGCACAAGACTTTCTCTACGCCTCACGGCGGCGGAGGCCCTGGTTCGGGTCCGGTGGGAGTGCGTTCGGGCATGGAACCGTTCCTCCCTGCTCCGCGCGTGGTGCTCCGCGACGGCGTTTATAGCGTAGAACGCGATGAAAAGGCAATAAGCGTGAGCGAGTTCTTCGGCAATTTCGGAGTCATGTTGCGTGCCTATGCCTACATTCTCACGCTCGGACGCGAAAACATCAAGCTCGTGGGTCCGCTCGCAACACTCAATGCCAACTACATAAAGGAGTGCCTTAAAGATGTCTACGAACTGCCCATTGCCGGATTGTGCAAGCATGAATTCGTGTTCGACGGATTGAAAGACAAGTCAACAGGAGTTACTACTATGGATGTGGCAAAGCGTCTTCTCGACTATGGCTACCATGCTCCAACGATATATTTCCCCTTGTTGTTCCATGAGTCATTGATGATTGAGCCTACCGAAAACGAGAGTAAGGACACGATAGATGCCTTTGTTGACGTGATGCGCAAGATTGCCGAGGAGGCAAAGACCAATCCCGAACTGGTGAAGTCGGCCCCGCACGACACACCGACAGGCCGTGTTGACGACGTGCTTGCGGCTAAACATCCGGTAGTTACCTATTACCTGAACTTGGAAAAATGACGGTTTGCCTATGAAAAGAACCGATTTGATAATAATAGGAAGCGGCCCCGGCGGCTACCACACGGCTGCCTACGCTGCCAAACACGGCTTGCAGACAGTCGTGGTGGAAGCCGGTGAGGCCGGAGGCACATGCCTTAACTGCGGCTGCATACCTACAAAGACGCTTTGCCGGAGTGCAGAAGTGGCCGATACTTTGCGCGAAGCCGATGTCTACGGGTTTGGCAATGTGGCCTACACCGTTGATTTCGGGCGTGTGATGGAACGCAAACGCAAGGTCGTCGAAGCCTTGCGCGGCGGCGTGGAAACGCTCATGCAGGCTCCGGGCATAACCTTTGTGCACGGTCGTGCGGCTTTCACAGGTCCGCACACCGTATCGGTTGGCGGCGAGGAATACACTGCTCCGCACATCATAGTGGCCACAGGTTCGAAGCCGAAGATGCCCCCCGTTGAAGGAATAGGTCTGCCCGGAGTGCTCACTTCAACCGAACTGCTCGACATTGCCGACCTGCCCAGGCGGCCATGTATAGTGGGGGCCGGAGTGATAGGCATGGAATTCGCCTCGATATTCAGTAGCTTCGGTAGCGAGGTAACGGTGGTTGAGTTTCTGAAAGAGGCTCTGCCTACGCTCGACAGCGACATAGCCAAACGCTTAAGGCAGTGCATTGGCAAGCGGGGAGTTACATTTCACATGCAGTCGGCGGTGAAGACGATAGCCGAAAGCATAGGCGATGACGGTCAACGTCAGCTTACTGTCAGCTTCGAGAAGAAAGGAAAACCGCTCAGTGTAGATGCCGACGTGGTGCTTATAGCCACGGGTCGCGCGCCTTACATCGACGGTCTGCAGCTCGACAAGGCCGGAATTGAATGTGCAAGGCAAGGCGTCTGCGTCGACGACAACTATCAAACTAATGTAGAAGGGGTTTATGCCATAGGCGATGTAAACGGTAAATGCCTTCTTGCCCATGCCGCTTCGTTCCAGGGCATGCATGTGGTCAACCGCATATTAGGGCGTGCCGACAACATCGACTTGGGCATTGTGCCGTCGGCAATATTCACCCGTCCCGAAGCGGCAAGCGTAGGGCGCAGTGAGGATAGCTGCAAGGCCGACGGAATAGAATATGTGTGCCGCAAGGCATTCTATCGTGCCAACGGCAAAGCAATGGCCATGGGCGAGACCGACGGTATGCTGAAACTGTTGTCAGACAGTAATGGATGCATCATTGGCTGCCATGTGTTCGGGCCGCACGCAGCCGACATAGTGCAGGAAGTGGCGGCACTTATGTGCAGGAAGTCAACCGTTGACAACCTCGCCGACATGGTGCACACACATCCTACGTTGGCCGAAATATTGCACGATGCGGCTTTGATATGATGCAATGAAGCCTTAGTGCTCCGGCACGCAAGGCGAAATCTAAAAGAGAGAACCGCTGTTGAATGTTCAATTGGCGGTTCTCTCTTTCCTTTTTATGGCGTGTCGGTATCTTGGGCAAAGCGCGGTCATCCCGCCAACGACTCCACTATGAGCCACACATTGAGCATGGTGACAACGGCGGCAAGTGCATAAAGAGTTATTGTGGTGAACCGATGATTGGCATATCTGCCCATGACGCGACGCGAAGAGGTGAGCCAAACTTGCAGAAACATGGTGAAAGGCAGCTGCATGCTAAGCACCATTTGCGAGTAAATCAGTCCTTTGAAGGCATCGCTTATGAAGACAATGAGCAGCAACGCAAGACCCAACGACAGGCAAATACCCGTTATTGAGTGTGCATCGCGGGGGTAGTATTGCTCGCCAAACATCCCTGAGAATATGCATCCGGCCGCCATTCCGCTCGTTATAGTGCTCGATATGCCGGCCAAAAGGAGCGCGATTGCGAAGATGTCGGCGGCATTTCCGCCCAGAAGCGGCGTGAGAAGAGCCTGCGCTTGAGCCAAATCGTTCACCTGACTATGGGCTGCATGAAACGTTGTCGCGGCGAGAATTATCATGGCACTGTTTATGGCCCATCCCACAATCATAGAGAACAGCGTGTCGAATAACTCATATTTCAACGCCCGTTCGATGCTCTTTCGGTCGCGGGTGTTTATCTGTCGGCTCTGCACTATCTCTGAATGCAGAAACAGGTTGTGCGGCATGACAACCGCGCCGAGCACGCTCATCACCACAAGCATACCTCCGCGCTCCACGCTCGGCACCGTCCATCCGCGCAAGGCAGCAGGCAGGTCGATGTCAACGAGAAACAGTTCGTAGATGAACGAAAGCCCAATCATCGACACAAACGTGATTATGAGCCGTTCAACACGCTTGTATGAATTGGTGAGAAGCATCACCGTTACGGCTGCCGCCGACATGGTTGCGCCCCAAACAAGCGGTATTGCAAACAACATTTGCAATGCTATGGCCGCGCCGAGTATTTCGGCGAGCGACGTGGAAATGCTCGCCATAAATGCAGTAACGAGTATTGGGCGGCCAATCCACTTGGGTGCGTATTTCTCTGCCGCCTCGCTCAAGCACAAACCGGTGACTATTCCGAGGTGGGCCACATTGTGTTGCAGGGCTATAAGCATTATGGTTGATAACGTGACAACCCACAACAGCGAATAACCGAACTCAGACCCGGCGGCGAAATTGCTCGCCCAGTTGCCCGGATCGATAAAGCCCACGGTGACGAGAAGCCCCGGCCCGATATTCTTTATTATGTCTATTGCCCCGAATTTCTCGGGCTTTGCCTCGTTGCGGAGCAAATCTATAAGGTTTTTCATAACCATTCCTCCCAGTTTTTCTGCGTTTGTGCCGATGTGTGCGCCGTGACTTTTGCCGTGCACCGAGCATCACATAGGTCTTCGTTCCGCAAAATTAGCCGTTGCAGTTTGCCCTTACAATACCTTGAAAAGGGTAATTTTTTCCGCGTAACGCCATTTGCAAAGACAATGCCAAAGTGTGGAAAAGAACGCACCAACGATGAAAAAGAGAGCCTTGCAACGTGGGTTATAGGCCGAATTGTGCTAACTTTGCAGTAATATAAAACATTCAACCTTAACCTATGAATACTGAACAACTTTCTGCAACCAAGAAAACAATAGTGGGAGTGCAGTTTCTTTTCGTCGCTTTTGGCGCTACTGTGCTTGTGCCATTGCTTATAGGCATCGACCCGGCGACGGCACTTTTCACTGCAGGTCTTGGCACTTTTATCTTCCATTTCGTCACCAAGGGCAAGGTGCCCATATTCCTTGGCAGTTCGTTTGCGTTCATTGCGCCCATTATCGCAGCCACCAAACAGTGGGGATTGCCGGGCACTCTGGCCGGACTTACTGCCGTGTCGCTTGTCTATTTCATCGTGAGCGCACTCGTGAAGTGGCAGGGCCGCCGTCTGCTCGACCGCATTTTCCCGCCCGTAGTCATAGGTCCGGTGATAATACTCATTGGCCTTTCGCTCTCGGGCAGTGCCGTAAACATGGCAAAAGACTGCTGGGTGCTTGCCTTCGTGTCGCTTCTTACGGCCATTGCCGTGCTCACTTTCTGCCGTGGCATGATGAAACTCGTGCCCATAATAAGCGGTGTTGTGGTAGGATATGCCGTGGCATTGTGCATGGGAAAAGTTGACTTCTCGGGCGTTGCTGCCGCTTCGTGGCTTGCATGTCCGGTGCATTTCGACACGGTAACGCATTTCGAGTGGAGCCCGTTTCTTTATATGATACCAGTGGCCATAGCCCCCGTGCTCGAACATATAGGCGACGTGTATGTGGTGAGTGCCGTTGCCGGGAAGGATTTCGTGAAAGATCCGGGCCTGCACCGCACCATGCTCGGCGACGGATTGGCATGTCTTGCCTCGGCATTGTTGGGCGGTCCGCCGGAGACAACCTACTCCGAAGTGACCGGCGCAATGTCGATAACCAAGATAACAAGCCCTGCCGTGATACGCATTTCGGCAGCCACGGCCATTTGTTTCTCGGTTGTTGGCAAGCTCAGCGCACTGCTGCAGTCAATTCCGCAGGCCGTGCTTGGCGGCATAATGCTGCTGCTCTTCGGTACAATAGCGAGCGTGGGCGTGCAGAATCTAGTGCAGAACAAGGTGGACATGAACGACACACGCAACATAATCATAATCTCGGTAATGCTCACAATGGGCTTGGGCGGAGCCGTATTGACGTCGGGTTCGTTTGCAATCTCGGGCATCGGATTGTCGGCAGTGATAGGCGTCGTGCTCAATCTCGTGCTTCCGCATACAGTAAAAGAAACCACTGACAAAAACGAAGAATAATGAAAAACATGAAAACAACATTGTGCGCCGCGTTGCTTGCATTCCTGCTTTCGGCAGAATCGGCTGCGCAGACAACGGCCGAAAAGTATCAGCCTACGGCCGAAAACCTCAAAAACCGCGAGCAGTTCAGCGACAACAAGTTCGGAATATTCCTGCATTGGGGCATATACAGCATGCTCGCCACCGGCGAATGGACAATGAACATCAACAATCTCGACCACAAGGAATACGCCAAACTGGCCGGAGGTTTCTATCCTTCAAAGTTCAATGCCGCCGAATGGGTGTCTCAGATAAAGGCTTCAGGAGCAAAATACATCTGCTTCACAACGCGCCATCACGACGGATTCTCAATGTTCAAGACCAAATATTCCGACTACAACATTGTTGATGCAACGCCTTTCCGGCGCGACATCTTGAAGGAACTCGCCGACGAATGCCACCGACAGGGCATAAAGCTGCACCTTTATTACTCGCATCTCGACTGGAGTCGCGAGGACTATCCGTGGGGAGGAACAGGCCACGGAACGGGTCGCAAGAACAAAGAAGGCAACTGGCCGAGCTACTCGGCGTTTATGAACAACCAGCTGACAGAGCTTCTCACCAACTACGGCGAGATTGGCGCGATATGGTTTGACGGCTGGTGGGACCACGGAAAAGGCACAGGCTTCGACTGGCACTTGCCCCAACAGTATGCTCTCATACATAGCCTTCAGCCCGCATGTCTCATTGGTGACAACCACCATCAGGTTCCGTTCGACGGCGAGGATATACAGATTTTCGAGCGCGACCTGCCTGGTGAGAATACAGCCGGAATGTCGGGACAGAGCATAACGGGCCTGCCTCTCGAGACTTGCGAGACTATGAACGGCATGTGGGGCTACCGCATGGCCGACACCAACTACAAGACCGTGAAGCAACTCGTGCATTATCTCGTGAAGGCGGCAGGCCGTAATGCCAACCTGCTTATGAACATCGGTCCGCAACCCGACGGTTGTTTGCCCGAGGTAGCCGTGCAGAGGCTGCGCGAAATGGGCGAGTGGATGAAAACCTACGGCGAGACAATCTACGGCACACGCGGAGGTTGCGTGGCTCCGCACGCCTGGGGCGTGACCACACAGAAGTCAGGCCGGCTCTTTGTGCACATTCTCGACTTGCAAGACAAGGCTCTCTTCGTGCCCACGGGCCAGCTTAAAGTGCGTTCGGCAGTGGATTTCGCCACGCGCAAGACCGTCAAGATGCAGAAATGCCAGGGCGGTGTGATGCTTTATCTCGATGCCGTGCCCACCGAAATAGACAAGGTGGTAGAGCTGAAACTGTAATGCGTGGTCCATTCAACCGGGCAATTTGAAATTGCACAATAGCGTGGCAAGGCCGTTGATTGCGACCTCTCGCGCTTTTTGAAATAAATTGAAAACATCGTGTCCGTAGCCAGAGGCTTTTGCCAAGGCTGCGGACTTTTTTTGTTGTTGCAACCAAGTTGCACTTAAACCACCGTAATTTTGCAACCGTAAAACAACAACTGGATATATTGATATGAAAAAGAAAATTTTGAGAATTGCCGTTTCTGCCGTGCTACTTTGCGTGGCGGCGTGGGTGGAGCAAAACACGCATCTTGCCGTGTGGCAGCTGCTTCTTGTCTATCTCGTGCCCTATCTCGTGGCCGGCTACGACGTGGTGGGCGAGGCAATCGAAGGCCTTTTCCACGGCGAGGCCCTCGATGAAGACTTCCTTATGTCTCTCGCCACCCTCGGGGCACTGCTCATCGGTTTCCTCCCCGGGGCCGAAACAGAGTTTCCCGAAGCCGTGTTTGTGATGATATTCTTTCAGGTGGGCGAAATGTTCGAGCACTATGCCGAGCACCGCAGCCGCCGTTCCATATCGCATCTTATGGACATACGCCCCGACACGGCCAATGTTGTGCGCGGCGGCAGCGTGTCGGTTGTGTCGCCGTCGGAGGTTGCCGTGGGCGAAACGATAGAGGTGCGGCCTGGCGAACGAGTGCCGCTCGACGGCGAAGTGGTGTCGGGCGACTCCAGTCTCGACACCGTTGCGCTCACCGGCGAGAGCGTGCCGCGCGGCGTGCATGGCGGCGACTGCGTGGTGTCGGGGTGCGTTAACCTTTCGGGAGTGCTGCGCATCAAGGTCACAAAGACATTCGGCGAGTCAACAGTATCTAAAATAATCGACCTCGTTGAAAATGCCAACGAGCACAAGTCGCGCAGCGAATCATTCATAACGCGCTTCGCCCGCGTCTACACTCCCGCCGTCGTTGTGGGCGCATTGCTGCTTGCCTTTGTCGCACCGCTGTTCTCGGCAAGCTATGCCGACGCCTTCCCCGTGTGGCTCTACCGTGCCCTCATGTTCCTGGTAGTGTCTTGTCCGTGCGCACTCGTAATCTCAGTACCCTTGTCTTTCTTCGGAGGTATAGGCGGAGCATCGCGTCATGGCATACTGATAAAGGGCGCGAATTTCATCGACTCGCTTTCAAAGCTTGACATCGTGGCCTTCGACAAGACCGGCACGCTCACCGAAGGCGTGTTTGAGGTGAGTGCCATACACCCCGACAACATCACCTCCGACGAACTCCTTCATCTTGCCGCACATGTGGAACGCTACTCCTCGCACCCCATTGCCGTCTCGCTGAAGCAGGCTTTTGCCAACGAAGACGACGGATGCACGGTGGAGAACGTGGAGGAAAAGGCCGGACAGGGCATAATCGCAACGGTTAACGGCAAGAAGGTGAGCGTGGGAAACACGCGCCTTATGGATGCTGTCGGCGCGAAATGGAGACCGTGTCACCGCGTGGGCACAATAGTGCATGTGGCCATTGAGGGCGAATATGCCGGCCACATAGTGGTGAGCGACCGTGTGAAGGACGATGCCCGCGAGGCCGTGGCCGCACTTAAAGGTGTGGGCGTACGCCTTACCGCCATGCTCACCGGCGACCGCCGTGAGGTGGGAGAAGATGTGGCCGGGCAGCTGGGCATCGACCGTGTGTTTGCCGAATTGCTTCCTGCCGACAAGCTCGGTGCGCTCGAAACTCTCTCGGCAATGAAGCACGACGGCGGCACCTGCGCTTTTGTGGGCGACGGAATAAACGATGCTCCGGTGCTTGCGCGTGCCGATGTGGGCATAGCCATGGGCGCGATGGGGGCCGATGCGGCAATAGATGCAGCCGATGTGGTGCTTATGGACGACAATCCCTCGAAAGTTGCGCTTGCAGTGCGCATTGCGCGCCGCACCATAATGATTGCCCGCCAAAACGTGTGGTTCTCCATTGGAGTAAAAATCCTTGTGCTTCTGCTTGCAGCCTTGGGCGTGGCCACGATGTGGATGGCCGTGTTTGCCGATGTCGGCGTGACGGTGTTGGCCGTGCTCAACGCCATGCGCACGTTGCGCAAATAGGCGCGTGGCAGTGTGCCGGGGCATTGGTTCTCTACCAAACAATACTTAAAAACCCCGTTGCCGAGACTTGTCGGTAACGGGGTTTTGTCTTTGTTGGCACGTCATGGCGTATGTCGTGCGTGTGTATCGCAGTCGATGTGCGTGTGTATTGCAGCTGATGCACGCGCGTGCATCAGCCGCGCAACAGTGCAATGGTGTTGCGCACGCGTTGTGCCGAGGTGTAGTTTAGCGTGCCTTCATCGGCATCTTTCGCCCCCATATACACGCTGTCGTTTATGTATTGCATGCGGCTTTTCACGGCAACGCGTGCCGAGAAATGAAATTCGTGCACTCCTGTGGCTTCGGCAATGAGCTTTATGTTGTCTTCGTTTACGCCGCATCCGGCAAGAATGGTTATGCGCCCGGCGGCCAGCTCGTTTATTTGGCCGAGCAATGCAAGGCCCTGCAAGGCCGTGGGCTGCTGTCCCGATGTGAGCACGCGGTCGAATCCGAGCTGCACCAACTGTTCTATTGCACGCTTGGGGTCGCGGCAACGGTCGAAGGCGCGGTGGAAGGTGACCGACATTCCCTTGCAGTGCTCCATGAGCGTGCGGTTGGCTTCGATGTCGATGTCGCCGTCGGGCGTGAGACATCCGAACACCACTCCGTCGGCACCGAGCGTGCGCGCCGCGTCGATGTCGGCTTGCATGCGCTCAATCTCGAGTGGGGTGTAAAGGAAATCGCCGCCGCGCGGGCGTATTATCACATGTAGGCGCGTGGCGGTGAGCAACTTGCGGGCCACTTTTATCTCTCCATACGATGGGGTAGTGCCGCCTTCGGGTATTCCGGCACACAGTTCCACACGGTCGGCTCCGCCTTCCTGCGCTGCCAGACAGCTCTCCACGCCGTTGGCGCAAACCTCAAATTTGTAGTCTTTATGCATGATGTTATGTTGTTGCTTGTGATTGGTTAATCACAGGCAAACTTACAAAAAAGATTTTGTAAAAATCCTTTCCCGACGGTCTTTTTTGCCGGTTGGCTGCAAAGTGTCGGTTTGTGGTATTCTAAAACATCCGTGTGTGGATTTCGCAAGAAAAATGTTCCTTTTGTCAAATGTTTAGCTTTTCTATATTTCTTTTATATGAAAAGATGTTGGTAGCTATGTCAGAATTTTATATTTTTGCAGAAATGAAATGCCGTTGTTGCCGTTGGCGGCTGCGCGATGCGGCTTCGGCGTGTGACACGGCAATAGGAAACGATATAAGGAAAATAGCAGTCAAGGAGAGTAAAATTATGAAAAAGAGTTTGACACTAGTCTTGGGCGCGGCGCTCGTGGTGAGTAGCTGCACCTCTTACACCGGGGCCGGGGCGTACATGGGAACGTCGCTCGGGTCGATACTCGGTTCGGCAATAGGCGGTATAGCCGGCGGTCCGCGTGGAAGCGACATCGGTACGATTGTCGGTATGGCGGGCGGTGCCGTGGTGGGAAGTGCCATAGGTGCTGCGGTGGACAACAGTGAGAATGCGCGGCAGTATGACGAAGCTCGTCAGTCGTCGCGTCGCAATACGCAGACCAACCGCCATCGCACCAACATACAACGGTATGAAGCCAGGCAGGACGGCGTGTATGGCGGACAGTACAACAGTTCACAGAACTATTCTGGGGCACAGGCCAACGGCCAGTATTCGCCCGATGGAGTGTTCGACAGCACCAATTCGGCCGACGACCGCATAGATTTCGACGCACCCGAACCCACGCGCAGCAATTTGATGGCGCAGCCTTCCGACACGCTTCTGAGCAGCAACTCGGCCGGAAGCACGGTTGAGAGTGTCGGCGCATCGGCTTTGGAGCATTGCACGCGCCTCTCTATAAGAAACGTGCGCTTTACCGATTCCGACGGAGACGGGGCTTTGGCCCGTGGCGAAATAGGGCGCGTTACGTTCGAACTCTACAACATGGGCCAAACACCGGTTTATGCCATCAACCCGAGCGTGGTTGAACAGGGCGACGGCGGCAGTCTGTATATCTCGCCGAGCATACTCGTCGAGAACATCGACCCGGGCAAAGGCATACGCTATACGGCCACTGTCAAGGGCGGACGCAAACTGCGTGACGGCAAGCTTCAGCTTTACGTTTCTGCCATGCAGGGCGGAAAACCAGTGTCGCACGTCACCGTTCTCAACGTGACCACAAAGCGTTAGCGGCTTTTTCACCGTCACTTGGCACTCGGCAGCGCGTGTGATGCTGCCCACATAACGGCAAAACGCCTGCATTGCCGACATGCATTTACAGTGGTTTTCAACTGTATGCCGTGTCGCAATGCAGGCGTTTTGTGGTTTCTTTATGTTGTGGTTTTGTGGCTTAGAGATGCAGTTATTGTGTGCCGCGCTATCTCCTTCGCCGTTTTTTCGATGTCTTTTTCTTGTGTTTTGAGCTTTTCTTTGCCGTCACTTTCTTTTTTGTCGTGACCGTTGCAGGAGCTTTTTTCACGGCTTTTGCCGTATCGTTGGTTTCCTTCTGCACTTTTGTGGCAGGCTGTGCATTGGTTGCATGCTTGCCGTGCGTGCTGTAATGAAACAGTCCGTTGTCGGGCAATGTGTATTCGGTAACTTCAAAGTCAAGTGCGGGCAAGCCTTCGTTGTCGGGTTTGAAAGGAATGGTGGCTTGCCTAACGGGTTCCACTTTCACTACGGCCACGCCTTGGTTGATTATGCCCAACTGGCTTGCCGCCGCGTGTGAAAGGTCGATAATGCGTCCGCGCGTGTGCGGTCCGCGGTCGGTCACGCGCACTATAACGCTGCGGCCGTTGCTCTCGTTGGTCACTTTAAGCAGAGTTCCGAACGGATGTGTGCGGTGGGCGCAAGTGAGACTGTCGTGGTGTAGCCTTTCGCCGCTGCTTGTGCGTGATCCGGTGGCACGCTTTGAGTAATAAGAAGCCTTTCCCTTCTGCGTTTGAGCTTGTAGCGGAAGGGTAGTTATTAAGGCAACTGTTATGTATAAAACCTGTTTATATTTCACTATATATGGGTTTGTTGGTTTCTTTCTCGGGGCTTGTTCCACGGGTCGTGAGTCCGTGGTTGCCCAAACGGGATAAAGTGTCCTGCGGCGTTTCTGCGCCACAGGACACTTCCTTGCATGTGATTTCAGTTCACATTACACTATTCCCTGTGCCATCATGGCGTTGGCCACCTTCATGAATCCTGCCACGTTGGCACCCTTCACATAGTCGATGTAGCCATTATCCTGCTTGCCGTATTTCACGCACTGTTCGTGTATTGAGTGCATGATGTAGTGCAGTTTCTCGTCAACTTCGGCCTCGCTCCAGCTGAGGCGTATCGAGTTTTGTGTCATTTCAAGGCCCGATGTGGCCACACCTCCGGCGTTGACGGCCTTTCCGGGAGCGAACAACTGGCCTGCGGCAATGAATTTCTCCACTGCTTCGGCGGTGCATCCCATGTTTGAAACCTCTGCCACGCACTCCGGTTTGTGGCTCAATATGAGGTCGGCATCGTCGCCGTTCAGTTCGTTTTGGGTTGCACATGTGAGATATATGTCGGCTTCCACCTCCCAGGGCTTGCGTCCTGCGACGAATTTTGAGCCGGGATATTCCTCCTCATAAGGCTGGCACACGTCGTTACCACTTGCTCTTAGCTCGAGCATATAGTCTATCTTGTCGCCGCTAATGCCTTCGGGATCGTAAATGTAACCGTCGGGTCCGGATATAGTGATGACCTTTGCGCCGAGCTGCGTTGCCTTGAGGGCTGCGCCCCAAGCCACGTTGCCGAAGCCACTAATGACCACTGTCTTGCCTTTGAGGTCGAGATTGCGCGTGGCGAGCATCTGCTGCACGAAATACAAAGCACCGAATCCGGTTGCTTCGGGGCGTATGCGTGAGCCGCCGAACTCCAGTCCCTTTCCGGTGAGCACTCCCTCGTAGCGGTGGGTGAGCTTCTTGTACATTCCGAAGAGGTAGCCAATCTCGCGGCCTCCCACTCCTATGTCGCCTGCCGGCACGTCCTCGTCGGGTCCGATGTGGCGGTAAAGCTCGGTCATGAAGGCTTGGCAGAAGCGCATAACCTCGGCATCGGAGCGTCCGCGGATAGAGAAATCGGAGCCGCCTTTGCCTCCTCCCATTGGAAGGGTGGTGAGAGCGTTCTTGAAAGTCTGCTCGAATCCGAGGAATTTAAGAATGGAGAGATTTACCGACGGGTGGAAACGGAGTCCGCCCTTGTACGGGCCTATGGCGCTGTTGAACTGTACACGGTAGCCGATGTTGACCTGTACTTCGCCTTTATCGTCAACCCAAGGCACGCGGAATGTGATTATCCGTTCGGGTTCAACGAGCCGTTCGATGAGCTTTGCACGCTCGAATTCGGGGTGCTGGTTATACACATCTTCTATAGAAAGCAACACTTCTCTTACGGCTTGCAGGAATTCTGCTTCGCCGGGGTGTTTGTGCTCAAGGTCACGCATTATTTTCTCAACATCCATGGTAGTAATGGTTTTAAGTATTAATAGATTTCGTTGTGTCATGTTGACGGGGCAAATATAGTGCTTTTAAGTGTTACCGCCAAATAAAAATCGCGATATTTTAAGTTTTTTGCTTACTTTTAGAAAGTATGACGAGGTGTGCGCGGAAACATTTTCTTGGTGCAGTTCTTTTGTGTGCCGTGCCGTTTGTGGCACTGTCAAGTGCCGTATGTAGTCAATGTCGGCACTGTCTGTCGGTCGGCCGTAGGCATGTAGTCTACTTTTGGCCGTTTTCTTTCTCCTGCATACGAAATATTTAGTAAGTTTGTCGCGGTTTTACTGTAATCCGACAAACTATGATACCAACCGAATACAATCAGTTCTATTTAAAAGATGTGACGTTTGTCAACCTGATGATGCGGCGCATATACAACGTGCTTATCGTGGCCAACCCCTACGATGCGTTCATGCTTGAAGACGACGGGCGCGTTGAGGAAAAGATATACAACGAGTATGTGGAGCTCGGACTGCGCTACCCACCCACGTTTACTCAGGTGAGTACCACCGAAGAAGCCTACCAGGTGCTGCGCACCATGCACATCGATCTTGTGATATGTATGCCAGGCAATGCCGACAACGACGCTTTCTCGGTGGCGCGCGACATCAAGGCCGGTTTCCCGCGCATGCATTGCATAGTGCTCACGCCGTTCTCGCACGGCATCACGCGGCGCATGGCCGACGAGGATTTGAGCATTTTCGACTATGTGTTCTGCTGGCTCGGCAACACCAATCTCATTCTTTCCATAATAAAACTTGTGGAAGACCGCATGAATATGGAGCACGACATAGCCGAGGGTGGAGTGCAGATGATACTGCTTGTAGAGGACAGCATACGCTTCTACAGCAGCATATTGCCCAACCTTTACAGCTACATTCTCGCGCAGAGCAAGCGTTTCTCCACCGAAGCACTCAACCGCCACGCGGCAACGCTGCGCATGCGCGGACGTCCAAAGGTAGTGCTTGCGCGCAACTATGAGGAGGCTTGGGACATATACCAGCGTTACAAAGAGAATATGCTCGGCGTGATAAGCGACGCACGCTTTCCGCTTGGCGGCGTAAAGGACAGCGAGGCCGGACTGAAACTGCTGCGTGCCATACGCCACGAAGACCCATTTCTGCCGCTCATCGTGGAGAGTTCGGAGAGCGACAACCGCAGCAAGGCCGAGCACGAGGGCTTCCATTTCGTCGACAAGAACTCGAAGACCATGAGCATCGACCTGCGCCACATCATGGAAGAGCACATGGGTTTCGGCGATTTCATATTCCGCGACCCCAAAAACCATGCCGAGATAATGCGCATACACAGCTTGAAAGAGCTGCAAGACAACATATTCAACATCCCCGACGACTCCATGCTCTACCACATCTCGCGCAACCACATGAGCCGTTGGTTGTCGGCGCGGGCCATATTCCCCGTATCTGAGTTCCTGAAGAAGATTACTTGGGACAAGCTGCGCGACGTGTCGGCCCACCGCAAGATTATCTTCGATGCCATAGTGCAGTATCGCCACATGAAGAACATAGGCGTGGTGGCCGTGTTCGACCGCATGAAATTCGATTCCTATTCGCATTTTGCCCGAATAGGCGAGGGGTCGCTCGGAGGCAAGGGACGCGGACTTGCGTTTCTCGACCATATTGTTAAGACCCACCCGGAGTTCAACATCCAGCCCGGCGTTACGGTGCAGATACCGAAAACTGTGGTGCTCTGCACCGACGTGTTCGACCAGTTTATGGAGCAAAACAACCTCTACCAGATAGCGTTGAGCGATGCTTCCGACGACGACATACTGCGTGCGTTTCTGCGCGCGCAGTTGCCCGACTCGCTGATAGACGATTTCTTCACTTTCTTCGAGGCTACACGCAGTCCTATAGCCATACGTTCCAGTTCGCTTCTCGAGGATGCCCACTACCAACCGTTTGCCGGAATCTACTCAACCTACATGATTCCCTACCTCGACGACAAGTATGCCATGCTCGAGATGCTTGCTTGTGCCATAAAAGGCGTGTACGCATCGGTTTACTACCGCGACTCCAAAGCCTACATGACAGCCACGAGCAATGTTATCGATCAGGAAAAGATGGCCGTCATTCTGCAGGAAGTTGTGGGCAAACGTCACGACAATCTCTTCTATCCGAGCATAAGCGGCGTGCTGCGCTCAATAAACTATTATCCCGTGGGCGACGAGAAATCCTCCGAAGGCATTGCTTCTCTCGCCCTAGGTTTGGGCAAATACATAGTTGACGGAGGCCAGACTCTGCGCGTTTCGCCCTATCATCCGGCGCAGGTGTTGCAGACAAGCGAGGTGCACACGGCTTTGCGCGAAACGCAGACACGCTTCTACGCGCTCGACATGACTCACACCGGACGCGACTTCAAGGTTGACGACGGTTTCAACATACTCTCGCTGCGCGTGAAGGAAGCCGCCGACGACGGCACACTAGGCAGTGTCGTTTCCACCTACGACCCTCGCGACGACATGATGCGCGACGGAATACACCCCGGCGGACGCAGGGTTGTCTCGTTCAAGGGCGTGCTGCAACACGGCGTTTTCCCCTTGCCCGAACTCATGCAGATGTCGATGCGCTATGGAGCGGAGTCGATGCGCCGTCCCGTAGAGATAGAGTTTGCGTGCAACCTAAATGCCGGCCGCACCGGCGACTTCTATCTGTTGCAGATACGTCCAATAGTCGATTCCAAGCAGATGCTCGATGAAGACGTGGCGGCAGTGCCCGATGCCGAGTGTCTTCTGCGGTCGCACAACTCGCTGGGACACGGTGTTAGCTGCGACATAAGCGACGTGTTGTATGTGAAAACCGGCGAAGGCTACTCGGCGGCAAGCAATCATGAGGTGGCAGCCGAGATTGAAACGCTCAACAGGCAGCTTGCCGATGAGGGGCGCGGCTACATACTTGTAGGGCCGGGACGTTGGGGGTCGAGCGACCCGTGGCTCGGAGTGCCGGTGAAATGGCCTGCGATAAGCGCCGCAAGAATAATTGCCGAGGTGGCATTGAAGAACTATCATGTAGACCCGAGCCAAGGCACTCACTTCTTTCAGAACCTTACCAGCTTCGGCGTGGGCTACTTCACGGTGGACGAAGAGGCCGGCAACGGACTCTTCAGAAAGGATTTTCTCGATGCCATCTCGGCCGAAACCGAGACCGAACATGTGCGACTCGTGCATCTGCCGAGCCCTTTGCGCGTGATGATGGACGGGATGAAACAGGAAGGTGTGGTGCTTCTGCCGCACTGAACAAGGCATGCCGCCGCACTCTCCTGTGATGAGATGCGGCGGCATTTTGGTGTTAACGGTTGTTAAATTTATCAAGAAACAATCGGCTTTGCCGTATCCTTTATGAACAACGCAAAGTGAAGACAACCGCCAAATGGGGCTGTGCAGGCTACGGCTTGTGCCGCGTATCGGCAAAAAACGCATTACATTGCAGCAGGAAGAATTTGAACATATAGCCCACGACTTGCGCCGCCGCGCGCTCAACACCGCTTTCGGCTACGGCCTCGACAGTGCCGCTGCCGACGATGTGGCACAAGACACGTTGCTCAAGATGTGGGCAATGCGCGACGAAATAGACCCAGGGCGAAAGGTTGAGGCTCTTGCCGTGAGCATAGCGCGCCACCTCTGCATCGACGGGATGCGCCGTCGGCACACCGTTCCCATTGCCGGGCGGCAGATGATAGACGACCATCACGAGCAACCCGACACTGCTTTGGAGAATGACGAGAACCGCCGTTGGCTCGAACGCCGCCTTGCCCAGCTTCCCACCAACGAACACGCCGTGCTGAAACTGCGGCAGGTGGAGCGCAAGAGCGATGCAGAGATAGCCGCAATACTCGGCATTTCGCTTTCGTCGGTGCCCACGCTTCTGTCGCGGGCACGCCACAAACTGCTCGACGAGATACGGCGGCGCAACGGCTGACACAACGGCAATATGCCTCAGCGCGCAGCAAAAATAGTTACTCACAAGATGATTTTGACGACAATGGAAAATAAAGACGATATGAAGACTCTGCTCGACCGCTTTATGGACGGACAGACTACACCCGAAGAGGAAGACCGCCTCGCGCGCTATTTCCGTTCGGGAAAAGCACCCGACGAGTGGCGCGACTATCGCGAAATGTTTGCATATTTCGACGAAGGCATGCCCGAAGGCCGCTACGGCAAGCGCCGTGGCCGTCGCAGCCGCATAGCAGCCGTGGCCATAAGCGCGCTTGCCGTGGCCGCCGCCGTGGCTTTCATGCTCGTGGTGGTGCTGCCGCATGGCGGCAACGAAGGCATGGTTCCGGCCCCGATGGCTTCTGCCGGCACTGTCGCCAGCTCCGATACTGTCGGTGTAGAGTCGCCGTCAGACACGGCACGCAACGTTGCCGAACCGTCGGAGCAGCCTCGTCGGCGCATCATGCACAAATACAAATATTCGCCCCAACCGCCCCGTGGCTATCTTGCCGAGGCCCCCGCTGAGGCAAAAGCCGACACAACGGCAGACATAGATGCACTTGTTGCCGAGCAGATAATGAAGATGGAGCAGAGACAGAAAAACCTGGCTGTGCAGGCCGAGATGCTCGCCCGCCTGCGTGAGGCACTCGTGCAGACCGACATGAACGGCGACCTGGCTGCCGACAATGAGGAAATGTATTGACACACAATATAAAAGACAAGAAATTATGAAAACACTATGCATGACAATTCTCGGTATCGCCGCGCTCTTATGCACGCCTGCCGCGACAGCACAGACGGCCACAGAGAAGGCATTGCCCGACTTTATCGCCGCCAATGCAGGAAGCAACATATTGCTTAAGAATAGAGAAACGCTAGACGACCACGGTAAGAACTGCATATACAACAAATATGTGTTCCGTGTGAAGAAGAACGATGCCTCGCTGGAAAAGTTGCGCAAGGCATTCATTCAGGACGAACCTGAAGCATACAGCGTGTTCAACCGCGTGAAAGGTTCGGGTAACACCGAGACCATACGCATAGGATATGGCCTCTACCCTGCCAACACTTCTACGTCGGTGACGTTTGGCAGCTACGAAGACCGCAACTACCTTGTGCAGCTCTACTACGACAAAGCCGATGCAGAGTGGCGCACTTGCTATGCCTTGTGCTGGTATGACGACCCCGACGAAGCCAAATGCTACAAGGGAGTAGTCTATAAAATATACAGCCGTAACCCACTTGCCCAGTCGGTGGAAAATAAAAAACAAAGCGTAGAAGTGCTCGACGACGGCACGTTGCTGCAACTTGACAACCTGACGGGCGACCTTCGCATGCTCAACACCAGTTCAACGTCCGACGGCATTGGCAAAATTAAGTCTGCATCTGATTTTGTAACGCGGCTCAGCAACTTGCGCACGATGTACAACGCCGAGTGCAAGAAAAGCTACAACAAGCGTTCCAACGAGCAGATTACGGGCATTGTGAATGTGACCCTCTCAATGTGCAAGCAAAATGCAGGGTTGCTCGACTCCGACGAAAAGCGGGTGTGTGTGGGCCTTTTGCGCGACATGCAGCGCAACACGTCAGACAACAGCACGAAAGATTTGCTCGAGCTGGCCGTGAAATACCTTAAATGACGGTTCATCCAGTGAAATAATAAAACAGAAATTCTCTCTTATATTGCCGCAAGACAGACGTGATGTCAGTCTTGCGGCTTTTTCGTTTTCCGATGGTAGTATGTTTTTTGTGTGCCGTGATGTGCCCACGAAATGTTAAAAATGTGGTGTCTGTGGTAAAATATTTTGACGGCGGCATTTGCAAATACAGAAGTCTGTGAGGGCATAAAGCACCCGTTTCTGGGGTGTTTGTGCATGAAAAATAGGCCAGGAAAGCCGTTGTGAAGTCAGAGAAAGGCTTCTTTAGTGACTAAACAAGACCTGTTTCGCTGTCAAACAAGGCTTGTTTGCACCGCAGACAAGCCTTGTTTGGGCCGGAAAAAGCGGGTGTTGCACCCTTTTTGAAAATCAGTTAAAAACACAATGTCGGCGAATGCGTTGACACAAAGCGCGTTGCGCCGACGGCTGAAATTTGCGTTTCAGCGCATCGTTGCTTCTTTGCTGCGCTGCATTGTCATTGTCGGCGGACGTGAAATGTTAAAATAGTGGTGTTGAAGCCCGGTTTGCAGTTGTCGCAGGGTATTGGTTGACAAATACAAGTCATTTGTTGATAAAAGTGTTATAATATGAGAGAATAGTGCTATTTTTGTGAAAATTGTATAGAAAACAAAGATTGTTAGTAGAATTTGTAAAATAGCAGACAACGAAATCAACACACTAATATTTACGCAAAATGAAAAAGCTACTTGTCATCACTGCCCTCGCTTGGCTGGCAGCCATGCCCGGGCACGCGTCAGACTATGAGTATTTCATGTTCAGTCCGAGCAACGGGCAAAACATGACGGTGCCGTCTGACGGACTGAAGATGCTGTTCAGTGACGGACAGCTTGTGGCAATCCCGAAATCGGGCGAAACCGTCACTTTCGACCTTGCCGCCCTCGCATCGATGCAGTTCTCCACCGAAGAGGTGACGGGCATAAGCCAGCTCACCGCCGATTGCGGTGTGCGCCTTTCCGGACGACAGATTGCAGTCACGCTTCCGGCCCATTCAAAGGCCGTCATAGCCACGCCGTCGGGCGCGGTAGTGTCCGCATTCAGCGCGGGCAACACGGCCGGACGCTTCGTGAGCCGTGAACTGGCCGCAGGCATATACATTGTGAAGACAAACACGACAACCACTAAAATAGCAGTAAGATGAAGCATCTCTCAGCAACGCTCGTCGCCCTTGCCGCATGTGCCGCAGCCTCGGCCCAGACGATGAACGTATATACAGGACATGTGGTGACGGCCGTCACGGCCTCGCCCGACATGATGACATACGGCGACGCAGGCACAACGCTCACCGTTTTGGGAAAGACATTCAATGTGGCCGACATCGACAGCATCGTGGTTAACAACGTTGCCGTGGACGACAACACGGTGGCCGTGGCATACAACGGCACCGAGGCTTGGGTCACGGTGGCAGGCAATGTGGCCAAAGACCTCACCGCAACTGTGTCGGGAGCCGATGTGAGCCTCGTGCAGGCAGAAACACTTGCCAACGAGATAACCTATACGCTCTCGGGCGCTTCGAGCGACGGCTCGTTCTATATGGACGGCGAACTCAAGGCCACGGTGGTGCTCAACGGTCTGCAACTCACCAGCGCCAAGGGCGCAGCCATTGACATTGACAACGGCAAACGCATAGCAGTGAAACTGGCCGACGGCACAGTGAACACACTTTCCGACGCAGCTTCTGGCGAACAGAAGGCTTGCTTCCGCGTGAACGGTCACACTGAGTTTGCCGGAGGTGGAACGCTCGAAATCACAGGTAATGCCAAACACGCCTTCTTCGGCGACGAGTATGTGGAACTGAAGAAGACCACCGGAACCATTAAGGTGCTCAAGGCACAGAAAGACGGGTTCAACGTGAACCAGTATTTCGAGATGAAAGGCGGAACGGTGAGCATAACCGGCGTGGGCGACGACGGCATTCAGGTGTCGAAGACCGACGACGATACCGACGAACAGAACGGACAAACCATACTGAAGAACGGCTCACTCACCATCAATGTCACTGCCGATGGGGCAAAGGGAATAAAGAGCGAAGACTCGCTCTTCGTGAGCGGAGGCGACATCTACATCACCACCACAGGCAGCGGAATGTATGACAGCTCCGACAACGACACCAAAGGCTGCGCCGCAATCAAGTGCGATGCCACCGTGACAATAAGCGGTGGCACGCTCACACTGTCGAGCACGGGTACCGGCGGCAAGGGTATAAGTGCCGACGGCGACATTAACGTTACCGGCGGAACGGTGAAAATCACGACAACAGGCCGTCAGTATTCCTACAACCGTGACACAGTGTCGCCCAAGGGCATGCGTGCCGACGGCAACGTGAACATCTCGGGCGGCGACATAAACGTGAGCACCACAGGTGGTGAAGGCTCTGAAGGCATAGAGAGCAAGAACATACTCACCATTAGCGGCGGCGACGTCGTGGTGAATGCCTACGACGATGGCATCAATGCATCGAACAACATCACCGTGAGCGGTGGCCGCGTATATTCATGCGCAACCAACAACGACGGCATTGACTCCAACGGAACGCTCACCATAACTGGCGGACTTGTAATAGCTCTCGGCACAACCGAACCTGAGGACGGTTTCGACTGCGACTGGAACACGTTCACCATAACCGGCGGAACAATCATCGGTCTCGGCGGTTCTACGAGTACTCCCACCTCATCGGTGACCACACAGCCCGTAGCAGTGGTTAGCGGCAACCAGTATTCAAGCAACGTATATCTCACGCTTGCCGACAACTCAGGCAACAACATTTATGCCTTCAAACTTCCGCGCGCCTACAACCGCGCCACACTGCTCACATCGTCGCCATCGATGCAGGTGGGTTCAACCTACACGGTGGGCACTAGCAGCAGCGTGAGCGGTGACGACGAGTGGCAGGGCTTCATTGCCAATGCCACGGTTTCAAACGCACAGACAGTTACAACAATCAACCAGTCGCAAACCGTTACGCAGTCGGGTAGCTCCGGCGGAGGCGGTGGAGGCGGCGGTGGCCGGCCCGGTGGTGGTGGCGGCCCCGGCGGCGGTTGGTGACCATAACCCATGAAAGGGGGGCATATTATAGAATAGGGGCTTGCCCCTATCTATAAGACCTCAATGTATTTTGCTCCTGTAAGGAGCGCATATTTCAATAGAAAAATGAATTATGCGCCCCTTGCAGGGGCAAAATCGTTTATAACTCAAGTTGGTAATTAAAGCCCTGGAAGGGCGTAACAATCCTAGCCCAGGGTGAGGATGGAGCGAAGCGACATCCGTAACCCTGGGTTCCATGTACGGCGGAGTCGGTTGGCCTGTAAGGTCAACACACCAAATTATTGTGCTGACCTTACAGGCCAGCCTTGAAACCCTACCGTTAACCCAGGGTTACACCACTTCACTACGTTCCGCGGTTCACCCTGGGCTAGGATTGTTACGCCCTTCCAGGGCTTAGTATGCAAAACCCTATAAAATTGCGGCTACTTTTTTCTGAATTTTGAACAACCTACCCTACGGGACTTGCCAATAGCAAGGTTTTCACCGGACACCAATAACAAAAAATCCTTTTGCGGCACAAAATTTGTAACAGTCGGATTTTTTTACTAATTTTGTGCAAACCCATTTGCCGTGGCGGCGCATCGTCGTGTGCGGCACTAAAACACTGCTACCAATACTCTTAAGGTGGGTTGTGTGAATTCCCACCGCAAACAAGATTAATATAACGGGTTGCGTTTTGTCATCTTGCGGTTTCTTTTCGGGGAAATCCGTCTGCTCGTTCAGTAGTATAGCCACCGCTCTACTTCTTCAATTGCAGACAAATTGCCCTCGAAAACAGGCTCGCAATCAGACAAAGCCCATTAATATAACCCGCCTTAAAACTGCATAGAATGGACGACGAAACATTAGACGACGAAATCATGGAGCCCGTGTCTGACGCCGACGGCTCAACTGAAACGGAGACTGCTGACGAAAGCCTGCCTTCTGCCGAGGGCGAAGCGGAGCACACCGACTACAAGCCGGTAAACCGTTTCGACGCTTCTGCCGTGCACCATCTGAGCGGAATGTATCAGAACTGGTTTCTCGACTATGCGTCGTATGTCATTCTCGAACGTGCAGTACCGCACATCGAGGACGGACTGAAGCCCGTGCAGCGGCGCATACTCCACTCAATGAAGCGCATGGACGATGGCCGTTACAATAAAGTGGCCAACATCGTGGGCCACACGATGCAGTTTCATCCGCACGGCGATGCCTCTATTGGCGACGCTTTGGTGCAGATGGGGCAGAAAGACCTGCTGGTTGACTGCCAGGGCAACTGGGGAAACATTCTCACCGGCGACCGCGCAGCCGCACCGCGATACATCGAGGCAAAGCTCTCGAAGTTTGCCCTCGACGTGGTTTTCAACCCTAAAACCACCGAATGGCAGCTCAGCTACGACGGACGTAACAAAGAGCCCATCACGCTTCCGGCAAAATTTCCGCTCCTTTTGGCGCAGGGTGCCGAAGGCATTGCCGTGGGTTTAAGTTCGAAAATTCTTCCGCACAACCTCGTTGAGATATGCGATGCCGCCGTGAGCTACCTGCACGGCGAGGACTTCCAACTCTATCCCGACTTCCCTACGGGCGGCTACATCGACGTGAGCCGCTACAACGACGGGCAGCGCGGAGGCATAGTTAAGGTGAGGGCAAAGATAGAAAAGCTCGACAACAAGACCGTCGTCATACGCGAGATACCTTTCGGCAAGACCACGGCCACACTCATCGACTCTATTCTCAAAGCCGTTGAGAAAGGCAAAATAAAGGCCAAAAAGGTGGACGACAACACTTCGGCCAATGTTGAGATACAGGTGCATCTCGCGCCGGGAGTGTCGCCCGACAAGACAATCGACGCTCTCTACGCCTTCTCCGACTGCGGCATAAACATCTCGCCCAACTGTTGTGTTATTGAAAACAACAAACCCTGCTTCCTCACCGTGAGCGACGTGCTGCGCCATTCGGTTGATTCAACGATGCATCTGCTGCGCCGCGAGCTCGAGATTAGGCGCGGCGAACTCTTCGAGCAGCTCTTCTTCGCGTCGCTCGAACGCATATTCATCGAGGAACGCATTTACAAAGACAAGGGCTTCGAGAACGCGCCCGACATGGATGCGGCAGTGGCCCACATCGACAAGCGCATCACTCCGTTTAAGAAAGACTTCGTGCGCGAGGTGACGCGCGACGACATCCTGCGCCTGATGGAGATAAAGATGCAGCGCATACTGAAATTCAACAAGGACAAGGCCGATGAACTCATTGCAAGGATAAAGGGCGAAATAGAAGACATCGACAACGACCTTGCACACATGACAGATGTGACGGTGAACTGGTTTAAGTTCATAAAGGAAAAGTATGGCAAGCTGCATCCGCGCCGCACCGAGATAAAGAGCTTCGACACGATAGAGGCTTCGAAAGTGGTTGAGGCCAACCAGAAGCTGTACATCAACCGACAGGAAGGCTTCATAGGCACCGGACTGAAGAAAGACGAGTTTGTGTGCAACTGCTCAGACATCGATGAAATAATCGTATTCTTCAAGGACGGAAAATACAAAGTGCTGAAAGTGGCCGACAAGATATTCGTTGGCAAGAACGTGTTGCACGTGCAGGTTTACCGCCGCAACGACAAGCGCACTATATATAATGTGGTCTACCGCGACGGAAAGGGTGGGGCTTCATATATAAAGAGGTTCTATGTGCCGACAATAACGGTGGGCAAGGAATACGACCTCACGCTCGGCACACCCGGTTCGCGCGTGCTTTACTTCACGGCCAACCCCAACGGCGAGGCCGAAATAATAAAGGTGACGCTCGAGGCCAACCCGAAACTGCGCAACATCTTCATAGAAAAAAATTTTGCCGACCTTGCCATTCGCGGCCGCGCAAGCCGCGGCAATCTCGTGACGCGCAACCCCATACACCGCATCGGACTCAAGAGCCACGGCCATTCTACGCTCGGCGGACGCAAGGTGTGGTTTGATGCCGATGTAAACAGGCTCAACTACGACGAGCACGGACGGCTTCTCGGCGAGTTCAACGAAGACGATGCCATACTCGTGGTGCTCGACAACGGTGACTTCTACATATCGTCCTACGATGCCAACAACCACTACGAAGACAACATAAAGATAATAGAAAAGTGGGATGCAAGGAAGGTGTGGACAGCTTTGCTGTTTGATGCCGACAACGACAATAACCTCTATTTGAAGCGTTTCCGCATGGAAGCCACCCGTCGCCACCAGAACTATCTGGGCGAAAACCCCGGCAACCGGTTGCTTGCACTCACCGATGTGGCTTTCCCGAGGTTTGAAGTGCGCTTCGCTCCCACTGCCGCCCCCGACGGGACAACGACGCAACGTGTGCCAATGGAGGTGGATGCCGAGCAGTTTGTGGGCGTGAAAGGTTTTAAGGCAAAGGGCAAACGCGTGTGCACATGGGATGTGGAGGGCATCAGCGAGCTCGAACCGACGCGCTTTCCCGAGCCCGAACCCGAGCAGGACGACATTGCCTCGGCAGAAACAGAGCCCGAAAATCTCGATCCCGATGCCGGAAAAAGCCAGCAGCAGGTGATTGACGAGATGACAGGACAGCTAAACCTTTTCGGCGATGAAGAAATATAAAACCCTTGTTTTGGCACTCGCGGCAGCCGTGTCGCAGTTTGCCTCGGCACAAACCGACACCATAGTGTCGCACAAGGTGATTGCCAACGCGCGCATGGTGAGCATAGGTGCAACGTCGATGCTCGACACTTATCTGTCGCAAGAGAAATTCAGCGGCACCGAACTGCGCTACATCTCGCACACTACGCGCACGAGCGAAGGCAGCCGGTGGTCGCGTGTAATCATACATCAGGGTTATGCCGCCTTTGCCGACAACCGTTCGGGCAACGGTGGTGAGATTGCCGCAATGTATGATTTCAGCTATGGCGCGCGCTACAACTGGAGCTTTGCGTTGGGCCGAAACACGCTCGACTTGTGGGCAGGAGGCATAGGTAACGTGGCGTTGGGCTTCGTCTACAACACGCGCGGGAGCAACAATCCGGCTCAGGCAAGGGCTTCGCTGCAGCTTGGGCCGTCGGTTGCGGCTGCCTATGCGTTGAAGATAGGGCGCAAGCGGCTGGTGATAGGCTATGAGGCGAGTGCCCCTTTGTTCGGCGTGATGTTCAGTCCAAACTACGGGCAGTCCTACTACGAAATATTCTCACGCGGCAACTACGACCGCAACGTCGTGCCCACGACCTTCATTTCAACGCCGTCGCTCCGCCAGACAGTCACGGCCGATTTCGCATTGGGGCGCACCACGCTGCGCATAGGCTATCTGGGCGACATGCAGCAGGCGCATGTCAACAACATAAAATGGCACACCTACACGCACGCTTTCCTTATAGGCATCGTGCGCAGGTTTAAGATAATGAACTTACGCCCATGAAAATATTCCTGAAACACGTTCTCCTAGCCATCGTGGCAACGCTGTGCCTGGCTTCGTGTGTAGACGAAGACGAGTATGACAACACGCCGCGTGGCAATTTCGAGGCACTTTGGCACATCATTGACGAGCGTTACTGCTTCTTCGACTACAAGGGCACTGAGTATGGACTTGACTGGAACGAGGTGTACCGACGCTATTCGGCGCAGATTGACGACCGCATGACCGACGACCAGTTGTTTGAAGTGCTGGGCAATATGCTGGGCGAATTGCGCGACGGTCATGTGAACCTTTATTCGGCATGGGACGTGGCACGCAACTGGTCATGGCACGAAGACTATCCTTCGAACATAAGCGACACGCTCATAAGCAAGTATCTCGGCACCGACTACCGCATTGCTTCGGGTATGAAATACCGTGTGTTGGACGACAATGTGGGCTATATAAGATGCTCGTCGTTTGCCAGCGGAATGAGCGAAAGCGGACTTGACAACATTCTCATGCACCTTGCACCGTGCAACGGACTTATCGTTGACGTGCGCGATAATGGCGGCGGACTCGTGAGCTCGGCAGAATCGTTTGCCGCAAGATTCACCAACAAGGAGATAACGGTGGGATATATGC
Organism: Dysosmobacter segnis; assembly: GCA_963602915.1. GTDB lineage: Bacteria > Bacteroidota > Bacteroidia > Bacteroidales > Bacteroidaceae > Prevotella. Next base: position 48,423 of record CAVCLB010000008.1, read on the forward strand.
AGCACAAGACGGGCAAGGGACACAACGATTTCTCGCAAATGGAGCGGCAGACGCTTAAACCTTCTAGCGGACTGAGGTGGCAGAAGCGTGTCGTGGTGCTTGTAAACCGTGCGGTGTTCAGCGCCGCCAACGAATTTGTAAAGTATATGCGGTGCTGTCCCAACGTAACGATTGTGGGCGACAAAACCGGCGGCGGAGCGGGATTGCCTTATTCCAACGAACTGCCCATAGGGTGGAGCGTGCGCTTCTCGGCCTGCCCCATGTATGATGTCAACCGCGAAAGCACCGAATTCGGCATAAATCCCGACCACAACGTGGCACTCACCGATGCCGATTTCGCGCGTGGCAAGGACACGTTGATAGAATATGCGCGCAAGCTGCTTGCCGAGTAATTGCCCACTTGGACAGTTGCCTGGCAAGCAACCGAATATTTATTTCACGGTTCGCAAATCGTACCAAGTCGTTTTTTATCATCACAAAAGGAGTTCAAGTGGATTGAAACCAGTGCCGACATGCCCTTTCTGAGATATTTATTCAAGCATAAATTCTAAATCTGACAATAATTCATATAAGGGATATTCTATAAATTAAGTACCTGATAATCAGCTTAATTCTTTGCTATTTCAATAAAA
>CAVCLB010000008.1:49064-61297 GCA_963602915.1 Dysosmobacter segnis
AGTCGTACCTTTATAGTGAAATCAGAAGATAATATGCAGAAAACAACGATATATTGCAAGCCTATTGGCCGTGCCGATATACGATTTTTAGGCTTACAGATGTAGCATTTCTCATATATTTGCAGTAATTTTGCGTGTGAAAAGAAAAATAACTTTACACAATGTTGAACTTAGATAACTTCTACAAGGCGCGTTATGTGTTGAGCAAGACAATACGCAAGACCGCCTTGGTGCACGCTCCGAAAATCAATCCCGAGAGCGATGTCTATTTGAAACCCGAGTGTTTGCAGAAGACAGGATCGTTTAAGATACGCGGAGCCTACTACAAAATATCGCAACTTTCCGACGAAGAAAAGGCTAAAGGCGTTATTGCCTGTTCGGCCGGAAACCACGCTCAGGGCGTGGCACTGGGTGCTACCGCAATGGGCATAAAGTCGTTGATATGTCTGCCCGAAGGCGCGCCCATAAGTAAAGTGGAGGCCACCAAGCGTCTCGGGGCCGACGTAAAGCTCGTGCCGGGAGTGTATGACGATGCCTACAACGAGGCCCTCCGCCTGCGCGACGAGCACGGCTACACGTTTATCCACCCCTTCGACGACGAGAATGTAATAGCTGGTCAGGGCACGATAGGACTTGAACTGCTCGACCAACTGCCCGACATCGAGGCCGTTGTGGTGCCCGTAGGCGGCGGAGGTCTGCTCTCAGGCATCGCATTCGCGATAAAGTCACTCAACCCCGAGGTGAAGGTTTATGGCGTGCAGGCGGCAGGAGCTGCGAGCATGGTGCGCTCAATTAACGACCATAAGCAGGAGGCTCTGCCATCGGTATCGACCATTGCCGACGGCATCGCCGTGAAACAGCCCGGAAAAATCACCTTCGACATCTGCTCGAAATATGTTGACGACATCGTGACCGTGACCGAAGACGAGATTTGCGCAGCCATACTTCAGCTCATCGAAAGCGAGAAAATGGTGGCCGAGGGAGCAGGAGCGGCGAGCGTAGCAGCAGTGATGTTCAACAAAGTTCCGTGCAAGGGCAAGAAAACGGTGTGCGTGGTGAGCGGCGGAAACATCGACGTAACCATTCTCAACCGTGTCATCAACCGTGGTTTGGCAAAGAGCGGGCGCATCTGTTCGGTGTGCATCGAGCTGGAGGACAAGCCCGGACAGATGCTCGGGGTGAGCAAGGTGTTTGCCGAACTCGGTGCCAATGTGGTGCGAGTAAACCATGAACGCAATGCCGACAGCGAGAAAGTGAACTCGTGCATACTGCGCTTGCAGGCCGAAACAAAGAACGACGACCACATAGCGGCAATAAAGGAAGAACTCACCAAGCGCGGCTTCAAACTCGTTGACTATACGTTATAAACCACAAATAAAAGCAAACAATGAAAGTAATACACACAGAAAACGCGCCCAAGGCCATCGGCCCGTACAGTCAGGCCATTGAGGCAGGAGGCATGGTATTCGCTTCCGGACAGATACCTATCGACCCGGCAACTGGCAATTTCGTGGAGGGCGGAATAAAGGAACAGACCCGTATGTCGCTCACCAACGCACAGAACATACTGCGTGAGGCAGGCACCGACTTGGCACATGTGGTGAAAACCACAGTGTTCTTGTCTGACATGGACAATTTCGCTGCCATGAACGAGGTGTATGCCGAATTCTTCAGCCAGCCTTTCCCGGCCCGTTCGGCCGTGGCTGTGAAGACCCTTCCGAAGGGAGCACTCGTTGAAGTGGAGTGCATAGCAGTGAAATAAAAACGTAATCAACAACCGAAAAGGGCGGACAGGCATTCTTGTCCGCCCTTTTTAGGTTTTGTCTTTTTCCTTATTATTGGTGCTCGGTAAAACTCTTCTCAGCTGCGTTGCAGATATATGCACAGGTAAAATCAAACTAAAAAAACTAAAAAAATGTTTTGATATTTCGCGTAAAGTGAATAACTTTGCAAGTTGTAGAAGAAAAATTTTTCTACAACTGAGGGTTACTATACAAAACAATGTTTTGCAAAATTATGTAGCGAAACATGTAGCATTGGCCAGAACTCACCAACAACACAATATGATGAGGCTGGCACACGCCGTTGCACTACTAAAAACAACAAATTCCATACCCGACTGAAAACCTTACGTATCTCCATACATACATATATTATGGTGTGTGGCGATAGGGCACATACAATAAAAAACGAAAAAAGGAAAACAATAACGAATATGAAAAACAAACAATGCCGATTTGCCATGCGACTTATAAGTATGCTGGCACTTTTGCTTGCCTACATTCCCGCATGGTCGAATGTTGGCCCCTATTCGGGAACAGCAAAAGTAATGGAAGAAGGAGGAGAATTCTATTACTACTCCTGGAAGTATTCTGGCGACGACTGGGATATTGATTTCAACCAGACGCCGGCCAACTACCTGTACTACAAGACACTGAACAGTGTAGTGAGCTGGGACAAGCCCTATGTGGAAGTGACGTTCCAGATGAACCGAACCATTAAAGGCGGCAGCTATGGAATGGAAGGCTATGGGTTTAAGATAAGCGTGATGAAAGAAGGTTCCACCGCGCGCGAAGTGGCTCGAATGCATTGGGACAAGACAAAGAATGGCCGAGTGTTTCTGAGCGACTACAACTATATGCCATGCAACACCAATACAGCCAACGGCATTGTGCGCTTAGTAAGTCAGGAAGGAAAAATCACTGGTTCGAAACACGACGTGCCTACGGGCGATGTGAAAGTAACCCTGCGCTACTATCCATCGACATCGGTGATAGAAGAAGGGCTCAACAATCTTGTTGTAAGCGGCAATTATCGTTTCGACGGCTACACCGACATTGGTACGATTGAGGTGACTTACAAGAAACCGTTCACCTACTCGCTCACGCAACAACACCAGGAACCCACCTACAAGAGAGTGGGCCCATACACGCTGCAAGGCTGCTTCAGCGCGCAGACCATCACCACATCGAGCACCACCAACGCCAACGAAATCAACTATCGTTCGGTGAAATACGACTACGACTCGGTGATGGTGGAAGCCGAACGCACGTCGGCAGTCACCAAAGACTTCCGTATATCCGACCCCACAACGCAATATACGCTCTCTTATCGCGCGCTTATAGGCAACAGGTTCAAATATGACCACATGGTGGATGAGAACTACCAAATCATAAGCAGCATCGATTTTGGCAACGACTTCTACGAGACGGGAACCGACTATACCCTCAAGCCCTGCATCACCCCCACTAGACTCGTGGCCGAATACAACAAATGGGGTACGGCCAAGACTACTCTTGTGTGGGAAAAGAAAATGCCCGAAGGCTTTGAAGCCGATGAAAAAGGCAAATGGTATATCTACCGCACGCCCACCGACAAGGACGGTCACATCACCGACAACGCAAAGCGACAGCTCTTGGGCAGCGTAGAGATCAATACACTGAAATATGAAGACGACTCGGCCGAACGCGACAAATATTATCTGTATGAGGTAATGTATGGCGGCAGCACGTGGACTTCAAGCTACTGGGATTTCAATAAAGACTTCTGTCCGCAACTTGCCACAAGCTCAAGCGTGCTTTCCACCTCGTCGGACATCGTTATGGGAACGCTTTCGCAAGTGGAACTTGACGATGCTGAGGAGTCAGGCATCAAGCTGCACTGGACATCGGAACGCATTGAAGATAGCAGCCTGAAATATGTCATCGCACGCAAAGTGGGCGTTAAAGGCCAGTGGGATGACAACTACGCCAGTATATCAGTAGACAACAACGACTGCACCTACACCGACAACAACGCTCTGAAGCCGGGCGAGCAGTATTATTACCGCGTGACGGTGAATGCCATGGACAAGCAGTTCTCTACCAACACGCTGCCTGCATATACCAATGCACGGTCTAAAATTACGGCTTTCAGTGCCTCTGCCGGACTGTATGGCGACAAGGTGTCACTGCGTTGCGAGATTGGCGGCACTAAGGACGATGCACGCCACATTATCATCACGCGCCGGCTCATGGAGCTTTCTGAGAGCGAAAGCATGACTATATATGAGGAGAACCTGGCCGACGCAACCGTGAAATACGACGACAAGGAAGCAAAGCCGGGTGCCGTATACCTATATAATATATATGTGCAAGACCGTGACTCGCTTGGCAACTACAACACCGTGGCACAGAGGCAGAAGATTGGTTTTTGCCGCACCACGGGCATAGTGTCGGGTCGTGTGACCTACGACAACGGCACGGCCGTGGCCGGAGTCAAGGTGAATATCACCAGCGACAGCAACGACGAAGCGTCACACGTGGCACAGTATGCTCTATACACCGGCAGTAAGTCGAGAGGTCTGGCGTGGGAGTCGCTTGGCACCAACTCGCTGTTCAAGACCAACAAGGACTTCTCTTTACAGTGTTGGATAAATCCTGATGCTAACATAGGTCAGGGAAGCACAAAGTCGGAGCCAACCATAGTTGACATCGAAGGGGTGTTCACACTCAACCTCGTGCCCGACAGCACCGGATACTGCCTGCAGATGATTGCACACAATGGAGCAAGCAATACGTTTAAGAAACTGTTCTTCCCTGCCAACCGCTACACGCAGCTCACCGCTGCCTACACTGGCGGACTACTTTCGCTCACCACACACAGCGACGATGAAAATAGCACCGTGTGCAACGACTCGTGCTCGGTGGCAACATGGACACTCAACGACTCCACAACCTACCGTCTGCGCCTCGCCGGACAAGAGACGCCCGAGGCTGACCACATGTACAAGGGCTACATAGACGACATACGAGTGTGGAGCAAAGCACTCACCGCCGATGAGATCAACAAGAACTTCGACCGCCTGTTGTCAGGAAACGAGACCGGATTGAAGATTTACGCTACACTCGATGAAAATCTCGACAACAACGTGTTCGACTACTCTATGACCAGTGGAGTGGCCAACGAGAACACACCGGTGGTTGATATGAGCATGCGTCCGTCGGAGAATACTCCCTCCACGCTCTCGTTCTATGGTCTGACCGACGACAATGGCAACTACCTCATACGCGGCATTCCATACGGAAGCGAAGGCACCAACTACATCATACGCCCAACCTACGGCACACACGAGTTCTCGCCGGCACACCGCACAACGTTTATCAGCAGCAACACGCTCACTGCAAGCGGCTCCGACTTCAACGACGTGTCGAGCTTCAGTGTCACTGGTACCGTGGTTTATGCCGGCACCAATATCCCCGTGGAAGGGGTCATGCTCAAGGTAGACGGTGTTGCTAGCATCAAGGAAGGGCAGGTGGTGCAGACCGACGCACAGGGCAAATATGAGGTGTCAGTGCCTATAGGAAACCATTTCATAAGCCTTGAACTGCAAAACCACACCTTCGTTGACAACGGACGCTACCCTGCAACGGGCACCGCTAACTTCAACAAGAACATGAGCGGACTCACCTTCAACGATGCCACAACGGTGAATTTTGCCGGACGCGTGGCAGGCGGAAAAGTGGAGTCCAGCAAGCCCGTGGGCTTCCGCCAGAGCAAAAACAACATTGGTCAGGCAGAGATTGTGCTCAATGTTGGTGACATGTACTACGCCAATTGTACGTGGAACGGCACACGCTACGCGGCTGCCACAAGCGAGATGCAGGTGGAATCGTCGACAACCGACATTGCCAGCAAGGCATGGCGTGGCACGGGAGAGCAGAATGCCCACCGCATATTCATCAAGACCGACCCTGTTACGGGCGAGTTCTCTGCCATGGTGCCACCTCTCAAATATACGGTAGAAAAAATTAGCATTGCCAGCAATAGCGACATCTCATTCAGCGACTTACCCAAACAGATCGATCTCTCCTCGGTGGGATCAGCATTGAAAGACACCGCCTACATCGTAAACGAACAAGGCGACAGCGTGGAAACCTACTACGAATATGCCCAAAAGATGGTGGAGACCTACTATGCATTACCTACGTTCGAAGTGACGCAAACCGATGAAGTGGGAAGTGGCACATACGGTGCCTTCGGATCGAAGAGCATCGAAGTGAGCGGAGAGACAGTGAACGACCTCTGGGCCGTGGATACCGACAATAAGCTCAGCTATCGGTTTGGCTATCCCTTGTTTGAGCAGGGCAACGAATACATATACAAGTTGAAAATCTACGATAAGTACACCAACAACGATTCGGGCACTGCTGTCGATGATTGTGTGCCTCAGTCGGGTGCGATTGTAACCATCAGCAACCCCATGTCGTCGATACAGTCGTTCGTGATAAAATCGGACAGTGCGCAAGTGGCTACCGGAAGTTTGTACAAACTGAAAACAAACCAGGCAATGCTCGACTCAAACGGTGAGGCTGTCTATAAATGGACTGCTGGATTCCCCAACACCATCAAACCGTACACAAACACCATCAATATAACGGCAGAAGTAAACAACCGTCCGATAACAGCACCCACCATCACTGGTGTCGTTATAGGCGACCTGCCCGTGGGTAACAATTTCGTGACAAAAGGTCCCGACCACATCGTGACTGTTTTGCGCGATCCTCCAGGTTCGGTTTCTAAGACAACATTCGAAACAGACACTACTTATACCACAGAACATATCGACTTAACTATTAATTCTGATACAAAAAGTGTTAATCCGATATTTTTCTTGGGATGTACTTTTAAAGTAGATGCTGCTGGAATTATTAGTGTGACTGAAGCAAACCACACTGTAGACATCAAAGTTACTGGTACTGAACAATGGACCGATAAAGGAACAAAAACCACAATGACTACTTTCAAAAATAAGGTGTCTACAAGTACCGCCAATACCTTGGCAGGCAGATTGGGCGATGTCTTTGTGGGGTATTCCAGCAATTATATTATTGGTGATAGTCGTTATGTGCATATAGAGAAAAACTCTGCAACAGGTAAGTACGAACTGAATTACGGAACTGGTCAAGTAGTGGACGAACAATCCACTACAAAATTCCAGTACACCCAATTTGAGATAGAAAAGAAACAGATTCCAACATGGGAAAGAATGCGCCAGAATTTGTTCAACCGTAAGGTAGCGAACAAAGAAGAAGCTGATGCAATCCAAGCCGAAGGATATGACATCTATGCCACATGGCTTGAACCGTCTGATCCAAATTACGGCAAGGAAAACACTTACAGGTTCATTCCCTCAAGCGATGAAACTAAGCGCGACAGCGTAAACCTCATGACCGAGCAAATTGAGGGTTGGAAGAATCTGCTAGCTCTAAACGAACAAGATAAAGTCGCAGCTTTCAAAGATAATAAATATTTCGTAGAGAATCTGTCGTTCGACTCCGGTGATAATATAGAAAGAAGTTATACTACAAAGAATTCATATTCGTACTCTAGCGACTTCCAATGGAGTATTGGAGTTAATGCTGTATATACAACAGGCCATCGTTTCAATAGCTTTGGCTTTAATATAAAGGGTGAAGTTGGTGGTAAGCACACTGTAGGCTGGACTGATACAGAAACCACATCTACATCCACGACCTACGATTACGTCATCTCCGACGGATCGTTTGGTGTTGACATGACCATAGACGTGTATAATTCTCCTATGGGGTGGGGACCTATCTTCCGCGTACGTGGCGGACAGACTAAATGCCCATGGCAGCAAGAGGAACGCACAAAGTATTACGAGGCAGAAAACAAAGACGATTTCCACGTGCTGAACTATGGCACCGTGTCGATAGAGAAACCAAAACTGGCATGCGACGAGCGTGTGAAAACCGACGTACCTTCGGGTTCCAGTACATCATTCGTGGTGAAACTGTCAAACGAATCGCCGTCGCTCTCTACCCAGTCGTACACCCTCAAGGTGGTTGAGGCTTCAAACACCGGCGGAGCACGTGTGCTCATCGACGGCGTGCCAAGCGGCAAACAATATCTCTTGTCGCCAGGACAGACGATGGAGAAAATCGTCACCATTGACCAAACCGACAAGAGTATAACCAAGTTTGAAGACCTGAAGCTGGCATTCATATCCACTTGTGGCGCAGTGCAGAGCGTGGTGCATATACCTGGCGACACCATTTCGCTTTCGGTGTACTACAAACCAACATCGTCGGACGTGAAGCTTTCAATGCCGCACACCACAGTAAACAGCATGACGGGAAGCAAGATGAATCTCACCATAAGCGACTTCGACCGTTCGTTCAAAAACTTCTACGGCATGCGCCTGCAATATCAAAGCCCGGGCTCTGAACTGTGGACAACGCTCAAGGAGTATGTCATAAATGCGGCCGACTCCACTTCGTCTATGCAGCAAGTTGTTCCTGCCACCGGCGATATCAGCTATCCGCTCGACATGAGCAACTACGCTACATGGCCCGACGGCGAATACAAGTTCCGCACGATGAGCGTGGCGCTTAATGGTACCGAGGAAGTGGCTAAATACTCCGATGTGATAACGGTGACGAAAGACATGGAGTGTCCCAAACCGCTCGGTCTGCCAATGCCGAAAGACGGATGGCTGCGACCTGGCGACGAAATAGCGGTGAAGTTCAACGAGGACATTGTGAACGGACTGCTCACCGACAACAATGTGGTGGTGACCGGCGTGCTCAACAATCAGGATGTGGAGCATAGTGTAGGCCTGCACCTCAACGGCACCGAGCACCACACGCAAGCACCTTACTATCTTGGCAAGTGCGATTACTCGCTCGAAATGTGGCTCAAGCGCAACGGAGCGGGAACGCTCATGCGCCATGGCAACGCCGACGACAAGTTCATGCTTGCTGTGGACGAGGGAGGACATCTCGTGGTTGACGTTGACGGCACGCGCAAAGTGTCGACAGAAACCATACCCGACAACACATGGACATTCCTTGCATGCTCGTTCGATGAGTCCGACGGCAACCTCTTCAGTGCCAACATCGCCTACGACGACACGCAGAAAGAGCTCTTCGCCAATGAGCACATGGTGCCCTACGAAGGCAACAGCAACATGTATCTGGGAGGCGACATCGACGCGGTGGTGAGCGAACTCACATTGTGGAACTATGTGCGCCAGCCGGAACAAAGCTTCGAGGAGATGCACAAGGTGAAGACGTCTAACACCATCGGACTCGTGGGTTACTGGAAATTCGACGAGGGACACGGCAACACCGCCACCGACCGCACCGGACGCAACACTTTCAATCTGACTAACCCCGACTGGTATGTAGACAACAGCAGCATGGCCGCCGTGCTCGACAGCACCCACTATGTGAGCCTGCCAATAACCGATGTGTCGCCATTGCAGAAAGACAGCTACGCTCTTGAGTTCTGGGTGAAGGCAAGCAAGGACAACAAGGGTAAACAGACAACGCTCTTCGAGACCGGTACAACCGACAAACCCACCGTCACCGCCACTTGCGATGAAGAAGGACGCATACATCTGCTGCGTCCCGAAAGCAACGACCTCATTGGCACACAGTCGATATACGACGACACTTGGCACCACATTGCACTCAACGTGCAGCGCGGCATCTCTGCCGTGTTCTATATCGACGGCGAAAATGTGAAGTCGCTTGCCGAGACCACAGTGCCGGCCATTGCTGGCGACAGTCTGCGCTTTGGCGTATCGAAGTGCTACGAGCGCGACGAGAAAGGCAATGTGCAGAGTTTTACGCTGAGCGACCGTCTCAAGGGAGTCGTTGACGAAGTGCGCCTCTGGAACGCCAACCTCACTGGAGCCTACATCAAGGAGCACCGCTACGAGCGTATAGACACGTTGATGGCAAACAATAACTCAAACGGACTCGTGGCTTACTATCCCTTCGACCGTCTTGAGCAAGACAGCTATCATCAGTGGAACACCATGTTCTCTGCCGACGATTACATACGCGGCGGCCACAAGGCCACTGCCACTGCCACCAGCGATGCCCCGGCAATTCAGCGCGAACGCCAGCGCACCGTGCTCAACACCACGTTCACATCGTCTGAACGCGAGATTTATGTTACTGTAAACAACGCTCTGCGCGAATACAACGGCACTACGCTCCACTTCGAGGTGAGCGGCGTGAGAGACAAGAACGGCAACGTGTCACGGCCTATCAACTGGATAGCCAACGTCGATCTCAATACCTTGAAATGGGAGAAAGACAGCGTATGCGTGAACAAAAGCAGTGAAGGCACGGCCACATTCTCCGTCAAGGTGAAGAACAGCGGCAACCTTACCGAGAGCTTCACCATCGACGACCTGCCTTCGTGGATGACCGTAGACACAAGCAACGGACTGCTCGAACCGCAGAAGGAACTCACCGTCAACTTCACCGTGCTTGAGTCTACCGGCGTGGGAGCCCACGAGCAGACCGTTTATCTCAGCGGCAACAACAACATAGCCGAGCCTCTGCTCGTCACTGCGAAGGTGTCGGCACAACGTCCCGACTGGCAGTGCGACCCAACTAAGTATGAAAGCAACATGCCGATAATAGGTCAGGTGTATGTCAATCATCGTATGCTCAACTCAACTGAGTCGGTGCTTGCGGCATTCATCAACGGCGAATGTCGCGGAACGGCATCGCCAGTGTATGAGGCTAGCGAAGACGCTTACTACACCTATCTGTCGGTCTACGGCAACAACGACGACACGCAGAAGCCCGTGGAGTTCCGCTTGTGGGATGCTTCTACCGGAATCACATACAGCAAGATGAAGACCGACCGCACCATTCAGTTCTACAACACCGACTTGGTGGGCGACTTCTCATCGCCCGTGATATTCGAAAACGACGCCGAACTTGAGCAGAACATCGCCCTCGGCGCAGGTTGGAATTGGATTTCAACCTACGTCACACCCACCGACAGCATCGATGCCCTTACCGCTTCGCTGCGCGGAAACATATCGGTGATGAAGAGCTACGATGCCTTTGCCATGTGGAACACTGCCGATGCATCACAGGGCGCAGTGGGCACGCTCACCACAATGAAGCCCGGTGCGATGTATAGCGTCAATATGGACAAGGCTGCCACACTCACAATCTATGGTTCTACGCCCACCGATGCCGAAAGCGACATCTACCTGCATCAGCAGTGGAACTGGATAGGTAGCACTTGCACCACAGCTCTCAGTCTCGAAGAAGCTTTCGTGGGAGTGAACCCGAGCGAAAACGACAACGTGAAATCGCAGCGTAATTTTGCCATCTACAACAATGGAGCATGGAGAGGCACCTTGAAGTCGGTGCAGCCCGGATTAGGCTACAAATACTTCAATTGCAGCGGCGAAGACAAGACATTCCGCTTCCCCGTGAAGTCTCTCACATCGGGTGCACCAAAGGCCCGCGCCAACAGTCTCATGGCAGAAGCCTCTGGCTACAACTGGTTCACACCGGTTGAGCGAGGCAAATATCCTAGCAACATGACCATTGTGGCTCAGGTGCGTAGTGGGGCCGAGACTGTAGACACATTGCAGCTCGCTGCCTTCGTGGCCGATGAATGCCGCGCCACAGCACGGGCCATCGACGGTTTGTATTTCCTCACGGTGCCCGGCGACACAATCAATGTGCCAATCACGTTCAAGACCGTGGCAAACGGCCAGGTGTTAACCTTCGACAGCACCATCGACTACACAACCGATGCGATGATAGGCTCGCTCGACTCGCCTTATAAACTCGATCTCGACAAAGCCACATCCATATGCGACATCACCGAAAGCACGCTTGGCATCTCACCGCATAGGGCCACAATCCACATCGACGTGACCGCCAACAGCATCATAACCGGTGTGAGCATCTACAACGTGTCGGGCAGCATGTGCAAATACCAGGCTGCATCAGCTCCGTCATTGCGTATCGATATCACCGATATGCCCACCGGACACTATGTAGCAAAGGTGAAACTGGCCAATGGAAAGACGCTCTCCGAGCACTTCCTCAAGATTAAATAACAGCTAACAGCTTTAAGACAATAAAAGAAAACGCCTTTCCCGTGTCATATGCATAGGAAAGGCGTTTTCTTGTTATTAGTATCCGGTAAAAATATTGCAAACGGCAAGTCCCGTAGGGACGACATAGTATAGCGCAGGGGCTTGCCCCTGCGTTTATATTTTTCTCTGATTTTTGCCCCTGTAAGGTAGTGTGTTCAAAATTGGATTACAAAATGTGTGGAATTTTTATATGGATTTAAGTTTATAATGGTTTGATTATCAGAAGAATTTTGGTAATTATAGCCCTGGAAGGGCGTCACAATCCCAGCCCAGGGTGAGGATGGAGCGAAGCGACATCCGTAAC
>CAVCLB010000009.1:0-57539 GCA_963602915.1 Dysosmobacter segnis
TATTTGATAACGTAATGACATTTTTCAAAGGAGAACGTTATCCCGAACTGGGGTAAAAAGCATAAAAACAGGGCGGCACAAAACCTTTACACAAGTTTCGTGCCGCCCTGTTTTTCTTCGGATTTATATATTCTGCCATTTCGGCAGACCTTTTTGTGCGGTGCATGAGCAGTAGGGCTGCACGGCAGCCATGCCTTGCATCCAGGTGCAAGTTTCAGTCTTTTATCTCTGCAAGAGGTTTCATCACGAAATCGCGGTCATACATGAACGGATGCGGAACGGTGAGCCTGTCGTTGGAAATATGCTCGTCGTCGTAGAGAAGTATGTCGATGTCAATCACACGGTCGTGGTATGTGCCGTCGTCGGAGGTCTTCCCCACTCTTCCGAGCCGCCTCTCAATGTCTTGCGTGGCATCAAGAAGTTCAAGCGGCGACAGTGCCGTTGTAACGCACACACACATATTGAGAAACTTGTTGGGGGTGTCGAAACCCCACGGTTCGGTTTCGTAGACCGACGACTGTCGGCTGACACAACCCACAATCTCGCCCAAAAGGGCCACTGCCTCGCACATTGTGCGCTTGCGATTGCCTATGTTTGCCCCGAGCGAGAGATAAGCCTTGTGCAAAATGCTGTCCATTCTGTCTTGCCGTTATACCGCCGATGGAGTGTCAATCGTCGAGAATGAGGAGCGCATCGCCGTAGCATCCGAACATGTAGCCGTTCTTCACTGCAAGGTCGTAAGCCTCCATCACGAGGTCGTAACCGCCGAATGCAGTTGTTTCCATGAGCAGAGTGGAGTAAGGATGGTAGAAGTTTGACACCATACAGTCGGCCAGTCCGAAATCGTAGGGAGGGAAGATGAACTTGTTGGTCCACCCCTCAAACTCCTTCAACAGGCCGTCGGTGCCCACGGCAGTCTCTGTGGCCTTGACCACACTCGTGCCTACGGCACACACATGGTGGCCTTTCATCTTGGCTTCGTTCACTGTCTTGCACGCCTCGGCACGCACAAACATCTGTTCAGAATCCATTTTGTGCTTCGTGAGGTCTTCCACCTCGATGTCGTGGAAATTGCCAAGACCGCAGTGCAAGGTGATGTAGGCGAAGTGCAAACCCTTTATCTCCATGCGCTTCATAAGTTCGCGCGAGAAGTGCAAACCAGTGGCCGGAGCGGTCACGGCACCCTCGTGCTTTGCAAAGATGCACTGGAAATCGTCGAAATCATCCTCTGTTGCATGCGGATTGTCACGCCGGTCGATGACATAACGCGGCAGTGGAGCTTCGCCAAGCGAGTAAAGTTCGCGCTTGAACTCCTCGTGCGGACAATCGTAGAGGAACCGCAGTGTGCGGCCGCGGCTTGTGGTGTTGTCGATAACCTCGGCCACCATGGTGCCGCTCTCGTCGAAGAACAGCTTGTTGCCTATGCGTATCTTGCGTGCAGGCTCAACGAGAACGTCCCAAAGGCGCATCTCCTGGTTGAGCTCACGCAGCAGAAACACCTCTATCTTGGCATCGGTTTTCTCCTTCGTTCCATACAGGCGTGCGGGGAAAACCTTAGTGTCGTTGAATATGAACGTGTCGCCCTCGTCGAAATAGTCGAGTATGTTGCGGAAGTCGAGGAAATCACCTTCTATTGGATTTCCCTTCTCGTCACGGCGGAACATGTCGATGGTCTGCGACTTGCGGTGCAGTACCATAAGGCGGCACTCGTCGCGCCGTGTCACGCGGAAGGTGTGCTTTTCGCCTGCTCCGTTGACAAATTCATGCTCTACGCTGTGCGGATGGAGGGCTATCTGCTCCTCGGGCAACTTGAATTTAAACTGTGATAATTTCATTATGCTTATTTTCCTTCTTCGTTGTTTTCTATTTCCTGTCTGTCGAGCCACTCCTCGAAGTTGTCAAAGCCTATGCACTCGGCAATGCCAAACTGCCCTACACGCGTGCGGCGCAACGCCGTGAGGTAGGCTCCGCTGCCCAAAGCGCGCCCGATGTCGCGTGCCAATGCGCGTATGTATGTGCCCTTGCCGCATGCCACGCGTATGCTCATGCGCATCGTGGCAGGGTCAAACTCGGTGAGTTCTATCGCGTCGATGTGTATGTTTTTGGGCGCGAGTTCCACCTCACGACCCTTGCGGCGCAGCTTGTAGGCACGGTCGCCGTTCACTTTGCATGCGCTGTAGGTGGGCGGAACTTGCTGTATGTCGCCCGTGAACGAGGCAAGAACGTCGAGTATGCGCTCGCGCGTTATGCCCTCAGTGGGGTAAGTGGCGTCCACTTCATGTTCCATGTCGTAGCTGGCGGTGGTGGCACCGAGCTGCAGCGTGGCGGTGTATTCTTTTGAATGTCCCTGAAACTCCTCTATGCGCTTGGTCATCTTGCCTGTGCAAAGCACGAGGACACCCGTGGCAAGGGGGTCGAGTGTGCCGGCATGACCTATCTTGACGCGCTTCACGCCCATGCGCTTTGATATGAGGAAACGCACGCGCGCCAGCGCGCCGAAGCTCGACATGCGGTAGGGTTTGTCAACCGCAAACACTTCTCCTTTGTTGAAATTCATTGCAATGTCAGCCTAACGGTTACAAGAACGAGCACACAATAGTCACGGCTCCGGCTATGGCACAATACACGCCAAACCACACAAGCTTGCCTTTCTTCACGATGTTTATCATCCACTTGCACGCTATGCAGCCGCTAACAAATGCTGCCACGAAGCCGACAAGGAGCGGAACGGTATCGACACCGCCGAAAGCCTCCTCGCCCTTTACGGCCTTAAGCACGTCGAGCAAGGCCTCGCCGAGTATGGGCGGGATGACCATGAGGAACGAGAACTGTGCGAGCCTATCCTTGCGGTTGCCCAAAAGCAAACCGGTGGCTATCGTAGAACCGGAGCGCGAAAGGCCGGGCAACACCGCACACGCCTGAGCAATGCCAATGATGAAAGCGTCGCGCAGACTTATGTGCTCGCGCTGACGCGGCTTGGCATAGTAGGAGAACGTGAGCAGAAGAGCCGTGAGCAGCAGGCAG
Source organism: Dysosmobacter segnis (assembly GCA_963602915.1). Lineage (GTDB taxonomy): Bacteria > Bacteroidota > Bacteroidia > Bacteroidales > Bacteroidaceae > Prevotella. Next base: position 3,025 of record CAVCLB010000009.1, read on the forward strand.
CAACCCACGATGAGCAGTCCCGAACCGAACACTTCTTCCACCTCGTCCTTGAAGAACACGCCGACAATACCTACGGGTATCATCGAGACAACGATGTTGAAGAAATATTTTGTCTCGTCGTTCATGCGGAACTTGAACAGTCCCTTGAGTATCCAGTCAATCTCTTTCCACAGCACCACAAGCGTGCTGAGCACAGTGGCAACGTGCACCAATATCGTGAAAGCGAGGTTGTCCTCGCCGTTAATGCCGAAAAGATACGATCCTATGGCCAAGTGTCCGCTGCTGCTCACCGGGAGATACTCGGTAAGCCCCTGCACTATGCCAAGAACCAATGCTTGCAACCAGTCCATTTTGTCAGTTTGGGAATAAATGAATAAGAATTGTTGAAAATTGCAGAATGTGTCATGCAGCCAACACCCCGTGCCTCACCGGCACACGACGCCACCGCGTGCGCAATGTCGGTGCGGCGGTTTTGGCGGCATTTGCCGTCAGTCCACACCGCCGGCAACCGCTTTGTTTCACTCCAATGTATTGTCGGTTTCTTCGTTAGCCAGTTGGTTGTTGTCATCATTCGGCTTGCGCATGATGGCATAGATAATAGAGATGAAACCGAGGAAGCACACAACCGGGGCAACCTTTATACGGCGCACGCTGAAGATGTCGGCCGAAAACGTTGTCTCGTCCGACCCGCCTCCGCTCATGAGAATGAAACCGATAATCACGACAGCCATTCCCACTGCGAGGAGAATGTAGTTGGTCTTGCCGAAAGCTAAGTTACGTTTGTCCATTTTTATATTTTCGCTAAACAGTGGCGGAACACCTGCTCCGCACACACATATTATATATAAATGTTTTCTTGTTTGGTTTTCCGCTCCGCCGCGAGCATCAGATTTTGTAAAGCTCGTCGGCCTTCATGCGCAAGAATTTGTTCACCGACACCGTTGCGCACAAGGCGGTGATTGCGATGCCGAATGCAACTACCACGGCAGCGGTGATTGCAAGCACGTCCCATGTGAGTATGCCGATGATGCCGGGTTCATACACATAGAGTGCATAGACGCACCCGCCCAGCACACCGCATGCCAGCACCGAAGACACAAGTCCTATCACTACGGAGCGACGCACAAACGGACCGCGGATGAATCCCCACGACGCACCTACGAGTTTCATGGTGTGTATGGAGAAACGGCGGGCGTAGATGCCGAGCCGCACGGTGTTGTTGATGAGCGAGAACGACACTATCGTGAGCAACGCGGCAAGCGAGAGCAACACGATGCTTATCTTTGCGATGTTGGCATTTACCGAGTCGATGAGGTCTTTCTGGTATTTCACGCCACTCACCTTGGGATAGCTGCCCAGCTCGGCAGATATTGCCGCGAGCGAGTCGGTGTTGGCATAGTCGGCCTTCAGCGTAAGCTCCACCGACGATAGGAACGGGTTGTCGTCGACAAACTCGCGTGGGTCGGCACCAAGAGTGCGTATGCCCTCGCGCAGAGCCTGCTCCTTGCTCACATATTCAAGACCGTATATATAGGGTTTCTTTTTCAGACGCGAGCAGAACGCACGCGCCTCGGGCTGAGTCATGTCGTCCTGCAGCATGAGTGTCACCACGATATTCTGCCTCACATAGGCCGAGAGGTTGCGGGCCGTAAGCACCGAGAACACCACAAGGCCAAGCAACACGAGCACCAGTGCAGTGCTTATGCAAAGAGTTACCGCCTGCAATCCCTGACGACTGCGGGTATTTTTTCGCTTTTTTCCCATTCAGTATATGGATATATCATTCCAAATTTGTTGCAAAGTAACAAAAAAATATCCTGTCAACCAAAGGTTTAACCACTATTAACAGGCTCGGTAAGCTTATTTTGCATACCTTTGCCGAGTGATAACGGCTGCGCCACAGACCGCCATGGCAAGCACAACGGCCCGTGACTGCACAAAAGCCGAAAGACAAACAACAATATGTCAACAATAATCTATCCTTCGCCCATATTCGGGCCAATACACAGCCGACGGCTCGGCACGTCGCTGGGCGTAAACCTACAGCCTGCCGACGGCAAGCTGTGCACATTCGACTGCATTTATTGCGAGTGCGGCTTCAACGCCGACCACCGCCCCACCCAGCCGCGACCCAGCCGCGCCCTTGTGGCCGAAAGGCTCGAGGCCACGCTATGCACAATGCGCGACAACGGACAAAAGCTCGACGTAATAACCTTTGCAGGCAACGGCGAACCCACGGCGCATCCCGATTTCGCGGCAATAATAGACGACACCATAGCCTTGCGCGACCGCTACTGCCCCGAGGCCAAAGTGTCGGTGCTGAGCAACAGCACAATGGCCCACCGTCAAGATGTGCACGACGCGCTGATGCGCGTTGACAACAACATACTGAAACTCGACACCGTCAGCCCCGAATACATACGCCGCGTTGATCGCCCCACAAGTCGCACATACGACGTTGAAAGCATTATTGCCACGCTGGCATCGTTTAACGGGCATGTGATAATACAGACAATGTTTATGAAAGGCACGTCGAACGGGCACGATGTAAACAACACCGGCGACGAGTATGTAGAACCTTGGCTGCGGGCGGTGCAGCGGATAAAGCCGCGTGAGGTGATGATTTACACCATCGACCGCGAAACACCCGACCACGGACTGCTCAAAGCCACCCACGAGGAACTCAACGGCATACGCGACCGAGTAGCCGCAATGGGCATAGAGTGCACCGCATCGTATTGAATATGACGGCGCAGAAATGTTAAAAACGCGCCTGCTACGGTAAAAAATGTTTACCGCAGAAGTTGCCAAACCAGGCAACCGCAACAAAGGAAAAACTCATTTCCGCCGCAATCTGACGGACCGCGAAACACGACAAAGGCTTGTTTGACTACCAAACAAGCCTTTGTTGCATTGCAAAGAAGCCTCTTTCACGACAAAACAAAGCCGCACTCAAAGCACAAACAAGCCTTACTTGCAAACAAAAAAAGCATTGCCAAGAGCTACGGCAAGCATGCACAGCCCGCCAATAATCGCACATAGCGTTTATTATCAACGCATTACGCATAAACACCAAGAATACCAACAAAACCCACTCGTTTATCTTTGGTGTGGAGAAACGGTATTCTCAGCGATTTTGAATTGTTAAAATTTCATTGGTGACTGGTGAAACTTTAGCAACAGGCAAGTCCCTTAGGGAAGACAGATTATAGCGCAGGGGCTTGCCCCTGCGTTTGTTGTTTCCTTTAAATTTGCCCCTGTAAGGGGCGCATAATTCATTGTGATATGGAACTATACACCCCTTACAGGGGTAAAAAAGGTGATGCCTGACAGATAGGGGCAAGCCCCTATCCTATAATATGCGCCCCTTTCAGGGGCAATGAATTGCAGACCCTGCAATGAACAAAAGTAAGCCCCGTGTTTTCAGATGTTTTATAAAGATCAAACATTCCACGTTTTACAATGTCAGAGCAATCTTTCCCAGACAAAAAACAGTTGAATTCCGAAACCTGTCTGCATGCACCCAGACAAAAAGAAAAGCCGAAACCAAGCACGCTTTACGCGTGCGGTTTCGGCTTGTTTAGCGGTATTGGCAAATCACCCGATGTGGATTACCGGGCAAAAATGCCCAAATGTCACTTCACGGGCACTGTTTCGAGTGTCTTCTTAAGCAGTTCCCAGAACGGAGCTATCGTGGGTATGTAGCAACGCTCGCTTGTGGTGTGGGGCGAACGCAGCGTGGGACCGAGCGACACGACATCGAGATTGGGATACTTGCCCAATATCACCGAGCACTCCAGTCCGGCATGGTCAACCTGCTCAATGGCTTCCTCACCGAACAGTTCACGGTAGTTTTTCTCAAGAAGCTTGAGCAGTTCGCTGTCGGTGTTCGGGTCCCAACCGCCGTAGCTGCCGCTCATTTCCACCTTCATTCCGGCCATTGAGAACACGCTTTCAAGTGTTGTTGCAATGTACTCCTTCATGTGTTCGTTGGCCGAACGGGCAAGAATCTTCACTGCGGCATGACCGTCGGCAATGTCGATAATGGCAAGGTTTGACGATGTTTCAACCACGGTGGGGAACACGGGTATCATGCGCATCACACCGTTGTGGCATCCATAGATTGCGTCGAGCAGGTTGTCCTGTATTTCCTCCGGGGTTTCGTGCGACGGAGTGTCCACGTCCTCGGCAAAGAACTTTATTCCCTCTTCTATCGTGCGATATTCGCGGGTGAAGAGTTCTTTCCACTCTTCCACTGCTTCTTTCAGTGCCTCAACGTTCTCCTTCGGCAGCGTGAGCACCGTTTCGCACTCAAACGGGATGGCGTTGCGCATGTTGCCTCCGTGCCATGTGGCAAGGCGTGCGCCGTATTCGGCAATGGCCTCGTGCACGAAGCGTGCCATGAGTTTGTTGGCATTGGCGCGTCCCTCGTTGATTTCCAATCCGGAGTGTCCGCCCTTTAGGCCCTTCAGCGTCACCTTCACCGCTGCATCGTCGGCGTCGGTTTCCACTTCCTTGTAGTCGAGTGTGGCGGTGATGTCTATGCCGCCTGCGCTGCCTATCACGAATTTGCCCCATGTCTCGGAGTCGAGGTTGAGCAGGATGTCGCCGTGAAGTTCGCCTTCGGGCAGATCGTTGGCTCCATACATGCCCGTTTCCTCGTCGGCCGTTATGAGTCCTTCAACCGGTCCGTGCTGCAAGGTCTTGTCTTCCATCACAGCCATTATGGCAGCCACGCCAATGCCGTCGTCGGCCCCCAGTGTGGTGTTGCGTGCCTTTACCCAGTCGCCATCGACATAGGTTTCTATCGGGTCGTTCTCGAAATCATGGTTACTGTCCTTGCTCTTCTGCGGCACCATGTCCATGTGTGCCTGCAGGATAACGCCCTTGCGGTTTTCCATTCCCGGCGATGCGGGCTTGCGCATCACGATGTTGTTGCCGGCATCCTTGAATGCCTCCACTCCGGCCTTGGCCGCAAAGTCGAGCAGGAACTGCTGCACTTTCTCCAGATGTCCCGACGGACGCGGCACCTGTGTCAGTTCATGGAAATTGCGCCAGATGCATTCTGGCTTAAGATTCAGAATTTCACTCATAACGGTATGTTTTTTAAAGTTGGTGTTTTATTGTTTTCCGGCATTCGCGGCACTGTCCGCACGCTTGGTGAGCGAGAGCGATGCCCAGGCATACACGCCTAGCAGCACCACGAGCAACGTTTGTATTGAATGCACTATAAGCACGAAATTGAGCGCGTCGGTCTCACCCACGCCGTAGAGTATGAGCATCGTCTTCACCGCGAAATGCCACGGCCCGGCCCCGTTGGGGGTGGGCACTATGACGGCTATGCTGCCCACTATGAACGTGACGAGGGCGCATGCCGCGCCGAGATGTGCGGTGGATGCGAAACAGAAGAACGTGAGATAGTAGTGAAGGAAATAGCTTGCCCAAATGGCCAGCGTGAAGAACACGAACAAAGGCACGTTGCGCACCTTGCGCAGCGAGGCCACTCCCTGCCATATTCCACCCACCGTTGTCTTCACCTTATTATATATAGAGAATCGGCGGAGCATATACCACAGCAACACACAAGCCGCCACGCCACACAGGGCGGTGACTGCATAACCTGTTGCCGAGAACCCTGCGAGGGCCGTGTCGATGTTGGTGCCTGTGCGGTCGAAGAACACATTGAACACATGCACCTGAAAAAAGAATGTGAGCATGGCCACCGTCACCACGAGAAGCGAGTCGATGGCACGCTCGGTGACAACCGTGCCGAGGGCTTTCGGAAACGACACTCCGTCGTAACGGCGCAACACGCCGCAACGGGCAAACTCACCCACGCGGGGCACAAGCAGGCTCACCGCATAAGAAATGAACACCGAGCTGACACAAGTGGAGGGACGGGCATGCTCGCCAATGGGGTCGAGCGACAACCGCCAACGCCATCCACGGAACGCCTGGGCAAGGATGCCGAACGGAAATGAAAGCAACATCCACGCCCAATTCATCTCGTGCAGCATGACATGCTCTAGTTTGGCGAAATCAAAATCGCGGTACATCCAATACAGAATGCCCGCACCAAGCAAGAGCGACAAGCCCACCTTGAACGTGGAGTTGAGTGTGCCTTTTATGTTTGTATGCAATTTCACTGTCGTTTTTATGGCCATTGTGCCGCGTCCCAACCGCATCTGCTTGCAGCAAGGCGGCACAGAGGCTGCCATTGTCATTATTTTGCAAAAATACAAAAAATAGTCGAACAGACACAAACGCAATACTTAATAAAGTTGAAGTCGCCCAAATAATTGCCGTGCCGCCAGCATCCCGGCAGCGCGTCGTGCGTGTGGCGACGTTTCAGTCAGGCGGTTGCGGCTAACCAAAATGCCCGCATATGTCGCTCAGCACATCACCTGTAAATGCCGCGTCTGCACCTGTCAGCGAGCCAACGATTGTTGACTTACGTCAAAAAAAGGACCGTTTTCGGCGCATTTCTCCGCAATTGTTTGCGCACACAATGACTTTACACTACCTTTGCATCGTCAAAAAGACAAAAGGATAACTAATTTAAAGAAAGGTAAAAAGATTATGGTAGCAATGTTAGTATTGGCAATTGTAGCAATCATGATTGCTCAGGCCGTAAGTTTGGGGCACAAGATTGACTTGCAGAAGTAAGCAATCACGCCTCCTTCATCAAGAAGGAAATTTGGTAAGTTGTTAAAATACGAAACAGCGAATCGATTAATTTCGGTTCGCCGTTTTTCTTTTATGACGGTGAAAACACAAGCCGGACAGGCATTTGAAATACATTTCACCCTACTCAAATCACATTAATTTATATTTTTATCGTCACTTTATGACCCCATAAAGCCACAACCGGCAACGCAACAAATGCTAAAAACCTGTGACAAGACCTAAAAATGCAAGCTGCAAGACAAGCGTTTTCATTTTATTTTAGTAATTTTGCAGTGCTAAAATCAAAACCACAAACAAATTCATGGACGATTATCACGCGGAAAATATGAACTTGTAGGCTGGAAGGCACAACCTTATACAGGCGTGTCTCCCCGTCTCGCCCAATCATGGAGACAATCTGTATGAGAACTTTTTGGAACATCAACTCTACACTCAAAGCCATTGAAGAATGGCAGCCCAACTGTTGGATTCAGGTTACCTGTCCAACCGACGAAGACCAGCAGATGCTGGAAGACCGCTTCAACATACCCGACTATTTCCTCTCCGACATCAGCGACGCCGACGAGCGCGCACGCTATGAATACGACGACGGCTGGATGCTCATCATCCTGCGTATACCCTATGTCAAGGAAATACGCTCGCGCACACCCTACACCACAGTACCTCTTGGCATCATTCACAAGCGCGACGTGACAATAACCGTGTGCTACTACGAAACCAACATGATGATCGACTTCGTGAGCTACCAGCAGAAACGCGGCGAAGGATTCACCGACTATGTTGACATGATATTCCGCCTGTTCCTCTCATCGGCAGTGTGGTATCTGAAACGGCTTAAACAAATAAACACACTCATAGAGAAAGCGAAACACAACCTCGACCACAACGTGAACAACGAGTCGCTCATCGCCCTGTCGAGACTGCAAGACTCGCTCACCTATTTCATCACCTCCATACGCGGCAACGAGACTCTTTTGGCCAAGCTGAAGTTCAAACTGCAGGTTGACGAGCTCGACGCCGACCTCATCGAAGACGTGAACATCGAGATGTCGCAGGCACGCGAAACCACCAATATATACTCCGACATCCTCGAATCGACAATGGACACCTACTCAAGCATCATCAACAACAACATGAACACCGTAATGCGTACACTCACATCGGTTTCCATCATCATGATGTTGCCCACGCTCATATCGTCGTTCTTCGGCATGAACCTCATAAACGGAATGGAAACAAGCCGCTACGGATTTATCATAGCACTCATTATTTCGGTGGTGGTTTCAGCCCTTTCATGGATTATCCTGCGCCACAAAAGACTGCTTTAAAGCTGTGTATGCAAGACATAAAGACAAGAAAAACTAAAAAAAATCGAGTTTCGCGACGCTATTACATTTTTTTTATTTAAGTTTGCAACTTATTAAAACATGAGAAATATCATGGCAACAGGCCGCAGCGACACACAACAACACGCTGCGCCATGCCACGATGTAGTGATAACCTTGTCATAAACTTAAAACAGTGAAATGATGGACTCTCAAGAAAACGCCCTCTTGCAAGGTGCAAAAGAAGAAGAGAAGAACGTGGAGCAATCTGCCGTTCAAGTGGAAAAAGCCTGCGACGAAGCTCCGGCCGAAGCCGAAAACGCTCCCAGTGAGCAGCCGGAAAACAGTGAGGAACGGGCCGCTGCCAAGACTTACAAGACAAAAGAAGAAATTGTGGACCGGCTGAAAGAAATGGCCGACAGCAACGAAACACCACAGAAAGACGAGATAGAACACCTTAAAAGCATTTTCTACAGGCTGCACAATGCCGAACGCGAGGCTCAGATGAAACAATACCTCGACAACGGCGGCGACCCGGAAGCCTACCAACTGAAACCCGACGACACGGAAAACGCCTTCAAACGCGAAATGGCCGTGGTGCGGGAAAAACGTGCCAAGATATTCCAGGAGCAAGAAGCAGAAAAACAGGCCAACCTTGAGAAGAAGCTCGACATCATAAACAAGATAAAAGCAATGGCCACTTCGCCCGACGAGGCCAACAAATCATACTCCGAATTCAAGGAGCTGCAGCAGCAATGGAAAGACATCAAGGCCGTACCTGCAGAGAAAGCCAACGAACTCTGGCGCAACTACCAGCTCTATGTAGAGCAGTTCTACGACCTGCTGAAACTCAACAGCGAAGCAAGGGAGTATGACTTCAAGAAAAATCTTGAGATAAAGACAAAGCTATGCGAGGCTGCCGAGAAGCTGGGCGATGAGAAAGACGTGATTAGCGCGTTCCACCAACTGCAGGAACTGCACCAGCAATACCGCGAAACGGGCCCCGTTTCGAAAGACTTGCGCGAACAGATGTGGGCACGTTTCAAGGCTGCATCGACCGTAATAAACAAACGCCACCAACAATACTATGAAACCCTGCGCGCCGAAGAGCAGGAAAACCTCGACAAGAAGACGGCTCTCTGCGAGAAGGCCGAAGCCATTGCCGCAGAAGAAAACAATGGAGCAAGCGACTGGGAGAAGCACTCCAAGCTCCTGATTGACCTTCAGGCCGAGTGGAAGAACATTGGCTTTGCACCGCAGAAAACGAATGTCAAGATATTCGAGCGGTTCCGTTCGGCATGCGACAGCTTCTTCACTGCCAAGACACAATACTACAAAGAGCTCAAAAAGACATCGAGTGCCAACGCCGAAAAGAAACGCGCACTGGTGGCAAAAGCACAAAGTCTGGCCGAAAGCACCGACTGGAAATCAACCGGCGACAAGCTCGTGGCACTGCAAAAGGAATGGAAAACCGTAGGGCCGACACAGAAAAAGCTCGGCGATGCACTGTGGAACGAGTTCATAACAGCATGCAACAAATTCTTCGACGCACGCAATGCAGCACATGCAGGAGTGCACGAAGAGGAGAACTCCAACCTTGAAAAGAAGTGCGGCATACTCGAACAGATGCGCCAGCTAGCCACCGATGCCGCAGGCAATGTGCAGGAAACACTGCAAAAACTCGTTGACGAATACAACGCCACCGGTCATGTGCCCTACAAAGAGAAGGACAAGCTCTACAAGGAATACCACGACACGGTTGACAAGATATACAAAGACCTGCACATCTCGATAGCCCGCAAGCGTCTGGACAACTTCAAGAACAACCTGAAGAACGTGGCGAAGCGTGGCGAAGATGCACTCGACAACGAGCGCGGAAGGCTTATGCGCCGCTACGAGCAGATGAAACAGGAGATACAAACCTACGAGAACAACCTCGGTTTCCTTAATGCAAGCAGCAAGAAGGGCAACTCGCTCATCGACGAAATGAACCGCAAAGTGCAGAAACTCAAGGACGACCTCGAGCTCGTAAGACAGAAAATAAAGGCTATCGACAGCGAAAACAAATAACAGACAATAGCTTTCAACAAAATATCCCCAGACTGATTGCAGTCTGGGGATATTTTTTTTCATACATAAGGAGTGCCGTGCCACGGCTGACAATGCACAAACAATACCGCCGTGAGCACCACCCTGCGAGGCATTAGGCCAACTGCAGCGTCATGTTGTAGGCTTTTGCCATGCGGCGCAGATTGATTATTGCATAGCGCATGCGCCCGAGTGCCGTGTTGATGCTCACGTTGGTGCTGTCGGCAATTTCCTTGAACGACAGTTGCTGGTAGTAGCGCATGAACACCACCTCGCGCTGCGCAGGCGGCAGGTTGTCAAGCAAATTGCGCACATCGTGCATCACCTGACTGTTTACATAGTGGTTTTCTATGCTCCCCACGGTCATGTCAATACCACCGACATTGGAAAGGTCGTTGTCGTTGTCGGCATCAACCACGCGCTCAGTCTGCAAGTCGCGATACCAGTCCATTATCACATTGTGTGCGATGCGCATAATCCATGCGCTGAACTTTCCGCTCACCACATACCGTCCTTCCTGCAATCGCGTGATAACCTTGACAAAAGTTTCCTGGAACAAATCCTCGGCCGTGTCGCGGTCACGCACGACAAAGCATATATATGAAAATAATCTTGACTGGTTGCGAAGCAAAAGCAAGTCAAAAGCCTTGTTATTTCCATCAATGTAGGATAAGGCCAACTCCTCGTCGGTCATATCATTGATTTTCTTCATTTCTCTATTTTTTCAGTTTATGAAGTAGAAATTTTCCGATAGGCAATTCTCGTTTATTTGTTACTATTTGCTTCATTTAAAGCGCAGGGCATTGTCGCTTTTTCAATTTATCTGATGCAAAGATAAGCACTTTTATTCAAATTTCCACAAAAAAACTAAAAAAAAGAGGTTGGCGCAGGATGCTACCAACCTCATAAATCGATTTCGTAAATATCGAAATCTGAAAAAATGATACGGCAAATATATGCAATTGTGCCGATTTCTGCAAACATAGGTGACTGCAAACCGATTTTTTTAACACAAATACACACTTGTTTTGTTTCATAAAACATTGCTACGCAATATTGCGGCAGAATAAAAAATCATGCGACAATGTTATGTGCTCCATAAATGAAATGTCATGCAGCATGCGAAATTCGGCATACAATGCAAAAATTAACCGATTTTTAATATGCCTGTCTTTGCGTCATTCGGCAAATATGCCTACCTTTGTAAAGTCTATGACAAAGTGTTGCACAAGGAGCAACCGCCACACACTCAGACAACACACAAGAGCTCCACGGCCGCCACACCGTGCTTTGGCCGACGGCATGTGCAGCATGACCCTATTACGCAAAACTTGAAAACAAACCTTTAAAACAAAATCATTATGAACAAAACTTTACGCTTTTCATTAGTGTCACTGCTCATGTTGATCTGCGGATCGATGTTTGCACAAGACGTAACCCTCAACTTCACCACCAACGACTGGGGTTTGCCCGAAGGAAGCAGCAACAAAGGCACAACCGAAGCCAGCTACACCAACGGCACTTACACCGTGAAACTCACCGCCGCCTCATCGGGCTATTATTTCAACACCGACGGCTATCTGATGCTCGGCAAGGCCAATGCAACACTCGAACTGCCCGCTTTCGATTTCGCAGTGAGCCGCATTGAAGTTGTGGGAAGAGCAGGAGCATCCACATCGGTAAAGCAGAACATCTACGTAGGTGAGAACACTGTGAGCGAAGAAACCACAGGTGCAGCCGGAACAAACGTATACGACATCGCAGCCGACTACCAGGCAGCAGGCAACGTGTATGTGCTGAAAGTGACTTCGAAGCACAACACCCAGATCACTACAATCAACATCTACAAGGCAGGAGCCACTGTAAAGGCAGCAGCAGGCCTTGCATTCAGCGAGGAGACAATCGACCACGAGATCGGCACCGACTTCACCGCCCCCACATTCAGCAAGGAAACTACAGCCGAAGTGACATTCGCTTCAGACAATGAAGACGTAGCCACAGTAGATGCAGAAGGCAACATCACTCTCGTCGGAGCCGAAGGCAAGGCCGTAATCACCGCCTCTTCTGAGGAGAACGACGGTTATCTCGCCGGCACAGCCACCTGCACAGTTTACGTATGGCACTACAACACCTACAAGAAAGCCACTGCCGTAACTCCGGGCGCAAGCTATCTCATCGTAGCACAGCGCGACGACGCCACCTACTATGCTTACCCCTTGGGCGAGAGCAAGACCTACGGCTACCTGTCTACCGGCAAGGTTGACGGCTATGTTGACGAGCTCAAGATAAAGTCGAGCTACGACGATGCCTTCACAATCGAGACCTGCGGCGACGGCTACTCTATCAAAGACAGCTACGGACGCTATCTCTACCAGAAGGATGCATACACCTCGTTCAACCTCGATGCCGAAAACGGACACGCATGGGCCATTGAGCCGCAGGACGACGGCACGTTCAGCATCAAGACCGGCAACTACTATGTGCAGTTCGGAGAGGGCACCTACACATCGTTCGGCGTTTACAACGAGGCTAAGGACGGCACCGTGCTGCCCATGCTCTTTGCTTATGACGACCCGTCAAACGGCATCAGCAACATCACCGACAATGCAAAGCGCACCAACAACGCCATTTACAACATCGCCGGACAGCGTGTCGGCAACGACTACAAGGGCATTGTAATCGTTAACGGCAAGAAGATGCTGAAATAATAAAGCATACATTTAGCAACACACACTACGGGGAACGGCCAAACACGGGCGTTCCCCGTTTTTTTGTCTTCACTAATAAGCGGGAAAAGAGTTTTATGACGCCCAAGCAGTATTTTTATGCACGGCAGACAACCACGTCCACTCACAAACTTCGCTTTTTGCATTGTCGTGTGAAACGTTATGCATAACTTTGCAACCAATTATTATCACAAGACACAAACCATAAAGACAACAGAACCGATTATGAAGACAACCATCACAGCTTTCCTATTCGCCGTCCTCGGCATCAGCACCCTTTGGGCCAACGACGGCGTGTATTTCACAAGCGGAAGTTTCCTCGTGCCCACCCGGGAGACCGACATATCAGTGGCAAAGGAAATCCTCACCATCACCATAGGCAAGGACAGCATGGCGAGGGTTGACGTGTATTACGAACTGGTGAACAACGGACAACCGAAGACCGTGACTATGGCCTTCGAGGCCGAGCCGCCCTACAACGTTGGCGATCCAATCAACCGACAGGGCATACACCCCTTCATCAAAGACTTCAGCGTGGTGATGAACAACGAGAAACTCACCAGCAGAAACTCGCTTGTGGCCGCCCATTTCGCCTTCGAAAACCAAAATGACAAAATTGACTTCAGGCCGCTCGACATGACCAAATGGAAAGGTCTGGGCGAAGCACCCGACTCGCTTGTGCCCTATGAAAACGCACTCTACAACGCCGAGTTGGACAGCGTGACCGGTTATGCCTATGCCTACTGTTTCGACGCGCCGTTCAAGCAGGGCCTCAACATCGTGCACCACACCTACACCTACCGCATGAGCTACAGCATAGGAAAGAGTTTCGAAATTCCCTATTGGCTCACTCCCGCCACCCGTTGGGCCAACCATCAGATTGACGACTTCACCCTTAACATCACAGCCGACGACCTGACAGAGTTCTGTCTCACCGACACTCTCTTCGCAGCAGCACCATTCAAGAAGACATCGCCGCAGAGAGGCTTGCTCTACAACATCACGTCGGAATACGGCGAACCCATGATTTTCGCCAGCATTTGCGAGGGCGACACCGTCACATGGCACAGCAACAACTTCTGCCCCACCGCCAACATCTGCATATCGTCGCCCGAATGGGACCGCAACAACGCCTACTACACACACCGCCGCAAGGCAAAGGTGGTGATAGACAAGCAGGGCAACGAGAGCCGCTACCTTGCCGACTGCGGCGACAACTATCTGGTTGACGTGCAAGACTATGCACTGGTGAAAAAGAGCGAGGGCCGCGTAGTGGAATACAGTGCAGAGAATGGCGACGGCTATCTCGTGCTTGACGACGATGTGGTGCAGACGCGTGTGAACGTGCGCCAGAAACCAAGCGAAAAGAGCAAGAAGATAGGCTACATAGCCACCCCCCCCGGCGAGCTGCCCGAGGCGTTCAAGTGCCTGGGCTATGTCTATGAGGAGAACAACGGTTTCTGGTTTAAACTGATGATAAAAGGCAAGGTGGGCTATGTGGCAGAACAGTTTATGATTTGGGATGCCATAAACACTTATTGACCCCTTTTTTGCCCTTCTAAAAACAAGCCTTATTTGCATTGCAAAGAAGCCTTGTTTGCAACATAAAGAAGCCTTGTTTACATAGCAAAGAAGCCTTGTTTGCTATGTAAACAAGGCTTCTTTTTATTTCGGCCAACTTTGCGATGATGCCCGACAAAGGTAACATACAAGATTAACCACTATAAATCAACAACTTATACATTATAGAGGCTTTATCAACCAAAACACTGCTCATCCTATTTCCCAACCCGACAATCCGTCACGAAACCCTCATTTTTGAAAGCACCGACACATGCCAAACGGCATTTTAAGGCCGCCAAACGTGATTATATGGCCTAAAATGACTAACTTTGCACTTTGGTAATTATTGCGACAAAAAGACAATGGGTATAGAAAAAGGCATTTTCAAGCGGACAGAACTTCTTGTGGGCAACGACATAATGGATGTCATTGCATCGAAACGCGTCATAGTTTTCGGCGTGGGCGGCGTGGGCAGCTGGTGCGCCGAGTGCCTCGTAAGGTCGGGCATACGCCGGATAACGATAGTTGACAGCGACCGCGTGTGCATAACCAATATCAACCGACAGCTCATGGCAACCACAAAAACCGTGGGACATGTGAAAGTTGAAGCCTTGAAAGAGCGTCTGCTCGAAATCAACCCCAATGCCGAAATCACCGCATTGCAGAAAATATACAGTGCCGAAACCGCCGACGATTTCGGACTTGAAGACTACGATTACATCATCGACGCGATAGACAGCCTGAAAGACAAGGCCCTGCTCATGCTCAACGCATGCAACACCAAGGCCGTGTTCTACTCGTCGATGGGCGCCGCCTTGAAGATGGACCCCACCCAAATACGCGTGGCCGAATTCTGGAAAGTGCGCGGTTGCCCGCTCGGTGCCGCCCTGCGCAAGAAATTCAAGCACATGAAAACGCGCCCGGCCCACAAGTTCAAGTGCGTGTACAGTGAGGAGGTGCTCGCCA
This sequence comes from Dysosmobacter segnis, assembly GCA_963602915.1. Taxonomy (GTDB): domain Bacteria; phylum Bacteroidota; class Bacteroidia; order Bacteroidales; family Bacteroidaceae; genus Prevotella. The sequence continues at coordinate 18,380 of CAVCLB010000009.1, forward strand.
ACCGCGGGCAGAACCAGACCTGCGGCACGAGCGCATGCATGTGCCCCAAGGCCAAGGTGGGTCCTGGCGACCCGTCGCTCGTCAACCACGAATGGTGCTCTTCTAAGGCCCAAATCAACGGCACCATGGCCCACATCACCGCCACTTTCGGCTTCATGATAGCCGGAATGGTGCTCAACGACATCTACACCAAAGCCCTCACAACCACCACCGAACAGGGCGGCGACGGCGATTGACGGCATGGAAGAAATGCTAATATTTACATTTTTTGCACTTCATTCACAACAAAAAACCGAAAAACGAGTTATATAAAGAAAACAGTCACGACAAATGGAACAAGCGGAAAGCACTGAAAACATTCAAGACGGGATGGGCGCGGCAAGCCTTGCCGTCAAGCGGGTCACCGACATTGTGTGCTCGCTGGCCGGTTTGATATTGCTTTCGCCAGTCTACCTTGTCATCATTCTGCTCATGAAACGGCAGAACAACGGCACCGTCTTTTTTCGGCAAGAGCGCATTGGCTATCGCGCGCGCCCGTTCACTATATATAAGTTCCGCACGATGAGCAGCGTGATAGAGGAAAACGGTCCGCAGCTTGTGGCCAAGTGCGACGACACCAACTCCACCAAGCTCGAACAATATCTGCGCGGACATCATCTCGACGAGCTTCCTCAGTTGTGGAACGTGCTGCGCGGCGACATGTCGCTCGTGGGCCCGCGCCCCGAACGCAAATACTTCATCGACAAAATCATGGCCCACGATGCCAGCTACAAATACATCTTCAACATGCGCCCCGGCCTCACATCCGAGGCCACGCTCTACAACGGCTACACCGACACCATGGAGAAGATGCTGCGCCGACTGCACATGGACATAGCCTACTACCGTCGCCGCTCGTTGTGGCTCGACTTCTCGATTGTGGCAAAAACCGTTGCCGGCATAGTTACCGGCCGCAAGATATAACCCAGAAAAGAACACCATTTCTTATGAAAAAATACATCCTGTACATCTTTTTCCTCACACTGCTGCCCGCAGTGGGTCTCGCCCAGAGCATGAGCGACAACCAGGTGCTCCAATTTGTAATGAAGGAGCACGAGGCAGGGACATCACAAGCACAGATAGTGACAAAACTCATGCAGCGCGGCGTGGACATCTCGCAGATAAGACGAGTGCGCAGCAAGTATGAAAGACAGATGAAACAGAGCGGTTTGGGCAACGTGAGCGACGACACGTCGTCGGGAAGCAAAGACACGCGCATGCGCTCAAACAACGGCAAGACGCGCGACGACTACGGCAAGGCATCCAATCAGGCCGCCGCAGGCTACTCCACCCAGCGCATAAAAGCCGAGCGCGACAAGAACTACAAGAACACCTACGACGAGAACGACGAGGAATTTCTCGACTACCAGAACGAGCTGCTCGAGATGATGCCCGACACGGCCACGATGCTCAAGAAGCTGCTTGCCGAGCGCGACCAGATGAAACGCAAGGTGTTCGGCCGCGACATTTTCAACAACAACGAGCTCACCTTTGAGCCGGCAATGAACATAGCCACCCCGCAGAACTACCGCCTCGGCCCCGGCGATGCCGTGATTATCGACATCTACGGCGCATCGCAGAAGACGGTGGAGGCATCGGTGTCGCCCGACGGCGAGGTGACAATTGAGGGCTTCGGCCCCGTGCAGGTGAGCGGACTCACCGTGGCACAGGCCAATGCCAAGCTGCGCTCCACGCTCGGCAGCCGCTATAGCAGCAGCCGGGTGAAGCTCACCGTGGGACAGACACGCACCATCATGGTCAACGTCATGGGCGAAGTGAAGGTGCCCGGCACCTACACCCTGTCGGCATTCGCCACGGTGTTCCATGCACTCTATATGGCCGGGGGCACAAACGACCTCGGAACGCTGCGCAACATCAAGGTCTACCGCAACAACCAGCTCGTGAGCGTGGTTGATATCTACGACTACATTCTCAACGGCAAGCTCACAGGCAACGTGCGACTTGCCGACAACGACGTGATTGTGGTGGGGGCATACGACTGCCTCGTGAACATAGAAGGAAAGGTGAAACGCCCCATGTTCTACGAAATGAAGAAAAACGAGAGCGTGGCCTCACTGCTTAAATATGCCGGAGGGTTCACCGGCGATGCCTATATGAAGGCCGTGCGCGTGAACCGCAAGACGGGCAAGGAATACTCAGTGTATAATGTAGAGGAATTCGACTTCTCGAGTTTCCACATAGCCGACGGCGACTCCGTGACGGTAGACTCCATTCTTCCGCGCTACGCCAACACCGTTGAGGTGAAAGGCGCGGTGTTCCGTCCGGGCATGTACAACATAGGCGAGCAGGTGAACAGCGTGCGCACGCTCATCGAGCATGCCGAGGGTGTCACCGAAACGGCATTCACCAACCGTGCCGTGATACACCGCATGAAATCCGACCGCACGCTTGAAGTAATCAGAGTTGACCTCGGCGGCATCATGAGCGGCAAGGTGGCCGACGTGCCTTTGAAGGAAAACGACGTGCTCTACGTGCCCACCAAGCAGGAACGCATGGCCGACCGCACCATAACCATACGCGGCGAGGTGCAGTTCCCCGGCGTATACAAGTATGCCGACAACGAGACCGTGGAGGATTTCGTGCTCCAGGCCGGCGGACTCACCGACAAGGCATCAACCGTCAACGTGAGCATAAGCCGCCGTACGGGCGACCCCAAGGCGCTGAGTCCCGACAGTGTGATTGCAAAGACCTACACTGTGTCGCTCAAAGACGGCTTCGTGGTTGACGGCACACCGGGCTTCACGCTCATGCCCTTCGACGAAGTGTATGTGATGAAGAGCCCCGCCTATGTTGAGCAGCAGAATGTGAGCGTCGAGGGCGAAGTGATGTTCGAAGGCACCTACGCCCTAACACGCCGCAACATGCGCCTCAGCGACCTCTACAAGCAGGCCGGCGGAGCCAACACCATGGCCTACATTCACGGTGCAAGACTCATGCGCAAGGCCAACGAGTCGGAGAAAACGCGTATGCGCGCCGTGCTGCAGATGCAGCGCGAACAGCAGCAGAAAAACCTGCTCGAGCTTGCCGCAAGCAGCAACAACGGCAACATACAGTCGGCCGCCGAGCGTGCCAACGCCACCGACATAGCCAAGTTCACCGTGCCCGACGAATATCCTGTGGGCATCGACCTTGCCGCCGCCATAAGCAATCCCGGTTCTGACGCCGACGTGATACTGCGCGAGGGCGACAGACTCGAGGTACCGCAATACAACGGAACGGTGAAGATAAACGGTGCGGTGATGTATTCAAACACCGTTGCCTACGAGAAAGGCAAGCGCGCATCCTACTACATCGACCAGGCCGGCGGTTTCGCCGCCGACGCAATCAAGCGCCGCGCCTACATTATATATATGAACGGCAAGGTGGCAAAGGTGAGCCACGGAGCCAAAGTGCAGCCAGGCTGCGAAATTGTAGTGCCCGCCAAGCTGCGCCGCAAGATGAGCGTGGCCGAGACAATGAGCATGGGATCGAGCATGTCGTCGATTGCCGCCATGATTGCAACAATAGCCAACTTGGTGAAGTAAGGCTGGCAATGGGCAACGGTGACAGTATAGTAATTTCAAAGGAAATAACTGAATGGAAGAAGTAAAGCAAATTGATTTTGTGAAGATAGTGAAAGTGATATTCCACAACAAGAGATATTACTTTTACGCACTGCCGATAGCATTTGTGTTGTCGTCGCTGTATATAATTTGTTTTCCTCGATACTATCGGAGTTATGTCACAATGGCTCCAGAAGTGTCAGTGATGGGTGGCGGAACTCTTAGCGATATGGCTGCATCGTTTGGTATCAATATAGGCTCGTCGAGTTCTGCCGGTTCTGATGCCATATTGCCTGACCTTTATCCTGATGTCGTGTCTTCAACGGCTTTTCAAGTAAAATTGGCAGGTGTGAAGATTAAAACTTCTGACGGCGCAATTCAGACAACATATTACGATTATCTGAAAAACTATCAGAAAGCTCCATGGTGGTCATCGGTAATCGGTGCCGTTACGTCATTGTTCAGTGCGAAAGATACCATAGGTGATAATAAAAAGTTGAATCCTTTTATGATGTCGCGCTCGCAAAGCGATCTTTTGGACAGAATTGGGAAAAATATCGATTGCTCAATGGACAAGAAAAATTATGTGATATCCATTGGCGTGGAAGACCAAGACCCTCTTGTTTGTGCGACAATGGCCGATTCAGTGAAAGCGCATCTTCAGGAATTCATCACAGAATACCGCACAAGCAAGGCGCGGAATGACTATAATCATGCTCGCAAATTGTGTGAGGAGGCGCACGATCAATATGCGAAGGCCCGCCAAAAGTATGCCGCTTATTCCGATGCCAACGAAGACCTGGTTCTTGAAAGTTATCGTTCAAAGCAGGAGGATTTGGAGAATGAAATGCAGTTGAAGTACAACACCTATACTGCCATGGCTGCACAAATGCAGGCTGCCGATGCAAAAGTACAGGAACGCACACCGGCATTCACCACCATTCAGCAGGCTTCTGTTCCAATTCGGCCTGCAGGACCAAAGAGAATGATATTTGTGGCGGTAGTGCTGGTGCTTACTTTCATTGGAACTTCAATCTATATTTTATATAAAGACAACAAAACAGAAGCGAAGGCAGAATGATATATGTTCTTATATCGTTGTTTTTCTTAGTGTTTCTTGTGTCACTGTTTGAAGAACGCTTGCAGCGATACAAGAAATCTTTATACGCTATTTTGTGTATAATACTTGTCTTGTGTGCCGGTTTCAAGACTGTCGGCTTTGACAACGACTCCGAACAATATGAATATTTCTTCATCAACAACGACAATCCTTATGTATTGTTGGCTGTGGAATATTCGTTTTTGCTGATTTCGCGCCTTGCCCGACTTATTACAGATGATGTGCACATAATGTTTTTGTTGTATGGCGGACTTGGAGTGATATTGAAGATGTCTGCCATCAAAAAATTGTCGGAGTTGTGGTTCTTGCCAATTCTCGTTTATCTTGGCAATTATTATGTGCTTCACGACCTCACACAAATACGCGCTTGCATAGTTTCCGGACTGTTTATGCTGTCTATAATTCCTCTCGCCGAAGGCAACCGCAAACTTGCAAGTCTGTTTTTCATTGTCGGTTGTTTCTTCCATTATTCCACATTGGCTTTGTTGCCTACTCTTTTTCTTACCAACAAAGAGATGACTCCCAAGTGGCGTTTGATTTGGGCATTGGTGGTTCCGGTGGGCTACATATTTTGTTTTGCGAAGATAAATTTGCTCACTACGCTTCCTATTCCCTATATCGGCGACAAGATTGCGTCATACCAAGAACTTAGTGAGAAGGGCGAAAAAGGCTCTTCAATAAACGTGTTCAATGCGGTTTTTGTGGTGACATGGTTTTCTTACCTTTATGTTTTGTATTTTTACGACACCGTGATACGCCACAACAAATATCTGCCTTTAATGTTGAGGCTTGCCGGTATTTCGATATTTCTGTTTCTTGCATTGTCGTTCTTGCCGGTGTTGTCGTTCCGAATAAGTGAATTGTATGGCATTGTGAACATCTTCATTTTTGCCAACATTTATTACACAATCAATCCGAAATGGCTTGGCAAGACCGTGGTGTTTGTTATAGGACTTTCGCAATTCTTGATAAATGCGTTCTATGCCCACTTCTTGCATCCGTAAAAATTACAAAACATTTCTTGCTTCTGCATTATGAATCTGAAGGACATATTCGGCGGCGACCGCCGTTCTGCATTGATAAAGAAGAACATTGCAGGCTCTTTGCTGATAAAGGGATGGAGCTGCATCATACAGTTCTTGATTGTTCCTTTGTCGCTGCAGTGCCTCACCAATTATGAATATGGCATCTGGCTCACCATCAACTCCATACTTATAGGTATCGACTCCATTGATGTGGGGCTTGGCAACGGCTTGCGCAACCGCCTTGCCGAGGCCATGGCGCTCGGCGACCGCGATATGGCGCGCCGCCAGGTGAGCACCACCTTTTTCATGCTCATAATGATAATGGTGCCACTCATTGCTGCGTTTGCCGTGGCAATGCAGTTTGTTGACTGCAACGCCCTTATGAATGTGTCGCCCGACATAGTGCCCGACATGCGCGGAATCCTCGTTGCTTCGGTGGCAATAATGGGCAGCACGTTCATCTTCAAGTTCATCGGCAACATGTATATGGGCTTGCAGCTCCCCGCCATCAACAATCTTCTTGTGGTGTTGGGGCAGACAGTGTCACTCGCCGTGCTGTTCGTCATTTCGCTTTTCGGCAAGAGCAATCTCATGACAGTGGCTGTTGCTTTTACCGTTTCGCCACTTTTGGTTTACCTCATAGCCTATCCTGTGTCGTTCTGCGGCAAGTATAAGTTCCTTTCGCCGTCGGTTCGCTTTTTCGACTATGCTTCGCTCCGTTCGCTCTTTGCGCTTGGAGTGAAGTTCTTTGTGATTCAAATATCGGGTCTTATGCTCTTCATGTCGTCGAATGTGATAATCTCCCACGTTCTCAATCCGGCTGAAGTCACACCCTACCAAATAGCCTACCGCTATTTCACCATCCTCTACATGATTTTCTCCATCATCGCTTCGCCGCTCTGGTCTGCCACTACCGATGCCTACACCATAGGCGACTGGGCGTGGATACGCAAGGCTATGCGCAAGATGAACCGCCTGTTGCTCGTGTGTCTGCTGCTCATGTGCGGCATGGTGGCGTTCGCTTCCACGTTCTATCACCTTTGGGTGGGCGACAAGGTGGAGGTGAGTTTGGCCCTTAGCATTATGATGGCTCTCTACACTTACATGCTTGTGGTGAGCAATAGCTATTCCTACATTCTCATGGGAATAGGCAAGATAAAGATGATTCTCGTCGTCACTGTGGGCGAAATGTTTGTGTTTGTGCCCGTAGAATATGCCGCTTGCCGCTATGCCGGCACCATGGGGCTGCTCACGTCACTCATTCTTTCCACCACGATTTGTGCTGTGGTGAACTACATTCAGTTTGCAAAACTTTCTTCAGGCAAGGCAAAAGGTATATGGAACGAATAGACAAAGGCAGAATAGGGGTGGTGGTTGTGGCGTTCCATCCCGACGAGGAAGCAATGAAGGCGAAGCTACTGCGCCTCGGCACCGAACTGTGCATACGCATAGCCGTAGTGGACAACACCCCCGAAGCCGAACTGCATTTGAGTCAGGCTAACGTGACTTACATTCCGCTTCACCGCAACACTGGCATAGCCAACGCGCAGAACCGTGGCATAGAATTTCTTGCCACGCAGGGATGCACGCACATAGTGTTCTTCGACCAGGACAGCGAATACACCGCACAATATGTTTCGGCCATTGCCGACGAGTACGACCGCGTAGGCAAGCACAACGAAAAACTGTTTCTGCTCGGTCCGCATGTGGTTAACAAAACCAACGGCGAGGCTTACCGCTCGGTAGTGCACGCCGAACAGGAAGCAACCGACGGCTTTACGGTCAAGCGCGAGATAATAAGCTCTGGCAGCTGCGTATCGACAGAAAAACTGCTCGACGTGGGTCTGCTCGACGCACGCCTGTTTATCGATTTCGTCGATTTCGAACTTTGCTGGCGTGCCGAAGCCAAAGGTTATGTGTGCGGAACAACCGCCAACGTCACCCTGTCCCACAAGGTGGGCGAGCGCGAACTGCGCTTTCCCCACGGCTACCGTGTAATAATATCGGCTCCTTTCCGTTATTACTATCAGTACCGCAACCATCTTTGGCTATGCCGCAAGGCATACGTGCCAATGCAATGGAAGGTGAACAGAGGCTTGAAAAACATGCTGCGCACACTCTATTTCCCGTTTTGCGTGAAGGGATGGCGCAGCATACTGAAATTCATGTTGAGAGGAATTTACGATGGAATGTTCAAATGCGAAAAATAAAAAGACCGGAGCCATAGTTGTGCTCTACAACCCCGACATACAGACGGTGCGCGATGCACTGTCCACTTTGTGCGCTACGGTTGACTGCCTGTGCCTTGTTGACAACTCGCCTGTAGACAACGGAGCGCATTTTGCCGACATGGAACGCACCACCTACATGGCAATGATGCACAACACCGGCATCGCGGCGGCACAGAACGCCGGACTGCGACGGCTTGCCGAACTCGGCATCCACTATGTCCTGTTCAGCGATCAGGACAGCATCGTCAGGCCAGAAACCGCCGAAACGCTGCGCTGCGGCTATGAAGCCCTGCTCAAAAGAGGCATAAAAGTGGGTGGCGTGGGCACACGCGCCATAAACAAGGAGACCGGAATGCCCTACGCTTCAAAGTCGAAAGAATTTGAAACAACGGCTTTAGACGGTGAAGGCACCACTCTTAATGCCACGCGTTGCAGCTACATACGCTCCTCGGTATCGCTCATGTGCATGTCAACATTCAGCGATGTGGGCGGATTCGACGAAGCCCTGTTCATCGACGGAGTTGACAACGAGTTGTGCTGGCGTGCCAATGCCAAGGGATATGAGTTTTTCATCATCGAAGAAGCGGCCATAACCCACCATCTAGGCGAGGGCGACCGACACATAGCCCACCGCAACGTGGCCATATCCTCGGCGTTCCGCATTTACTACCAATACCGCAACTACATCTGGCTGTGCCGCAGAAGCTATGTGCCGCAGTGGTGGAAACGGCTGCATCTTGCCAAATATGCCGCCAAAGCCATATACTATCCGATCATGGTAAAGCCACGGTCGGGTTATGCCAAAGGCATAGCGCGCGGCATTTGCGACGGTCTTTTCAAGACAAACGCGCCTTCTGTAGGCAATTTATAACAACAAATGGAAAGTTAGCACGAAATGACTATATCTGTATTAATGTCGGTGTACAAGAACGAGAAGCCCGAGTTTCTCGACGAAGCCCTTGCCAGTGTATGGACGCAGCAGACGTTGAAGCCGCAGCAAATAGTGCTCGTAGAAGACGGAACACTCACCGACGGGCTTAAAGAAGTGATAGGCAAATGGTCGCAACAACTGGGCGACCGACTCACAATATGCAAGAACGAGCACAATCTCGGCTTGACAAAATCGCTCAATCTCGGTCTGACTAAAGTCACGTCAGACCTTGTGGCGCGCATGGACAGCGACGACATTGCAATGCCGCGCAGGTTTGAACTACAGGAAGCCTATCTTGAAGCCCATCCCGAAGTGTCGGTTGTGGGCGGCTCGATGCAGGAGTTCAACTCGAAGAATCCCTCAGTAAACATACGCCACTACCCACTCACCCACAGCGAAGTGATGCGAAGCATATACAAGGCAAGTCCCCTTGCCCACCCCACGGTGATGATGCGCATGTCGATGTTCCGCGACGGCAAGCTGCGTTACGACGAGCGTTTCCGCACAAGTCAGGACATAGCGTTGTGGTTTGATGCCATTTGCGCGGGCTACAAGATAGCCAATCTGCCCGACGTCACGTTCCGTTTCCGCCTTGCCGACGACATGTTCAAGCGCCGGAGCCGTGCAAAGGCATGGAACGAGTTCCGCATATACATGAGCGGTGTGCACCGCCTCTACGGTCTGTTCTCGCCTAAATACATCTATCCCATAAGCCGGTTGATGTTCAGGCTCATGCCCGTGAAGCTGGTGAAGATTGTCTATGGAAGCAATCTTCGCAAAAAAGTAGTTGAAACAAAGAAGAGATAGGCCGCCAACCACGGCCTGTCCCATGCGTTGCAGTTGGCATAACGGCCTACCGCAAGGGGTTGAGTTCTGACTTATACCACTCCACAAACCGCCTTATGCCATCGTGCAACGACGTTGACGGGTGGTAGCCCAGTTCGGTTTCAAGCCGTGTGGTGTCGGCATTGGTTTGGTAGACATCGCCCGGCTGCATGGGTAAAAACTCCTTTACGGCCTGCCTTCCCATGGCCGTTTCTATTTCGTTTATGAAATCCATGAGCTTCACCGGGTGCGAACATCCTATATTATACACCCGGAAAGGCACTCCATTGTCATGCTTCAAGGTTTCGGGTGCAGCGTCGATTACGCGAATTGTGCCATCGACAATATCATCAATATAGGTAAAGTCGCGCACCATGTCGCCGTTGTTAAACACCTTAATGGGCTTGCCCTGTGCTATTGCGCCGGCAAAAAGCGAGGGCGACATGTCGGGACGTCCCCATGGACCGTAGACAGTGAAGTAGCGCAAGCCGGTGGTTGCAAACCCATACAGCTTGCTATAGGCGTGTGCCATGAGTTCATCGCTTTTCTTTGAGGCAGCGTAAAGGCTCACCGGAGTGTCCACGTTTGCCGTTTCGCGGTAAGGCACATCGCTGCAAAGCCCATACACCGAGCTAGACGATGCAAACACAAGATGCCCTACCCCATAGTTGCGGCACGCCTCAAGAATGTTGAGGAAGCCCACGAGATTGCTCTCAAGATAGGAATAAGGATTGGTTATTGAGTAGCGCACCCCTGCCTGTGCAGCAAGGTTCATCACCTTGTCGAAGCGGCAACGGGCGAAAAGGGCATCAACACTGGCCTTGTCGGATATTGACATTCTCACAAACGTGCAGTTTGCAAACATCGTGCTCACCGTTTCTGCGCCCTCGCGCGAAACTTTGCTTTCATCAAATCCGCACTGTGCAAGCCGTCCGTATTTCAGTCGGGTGTCATAATAATCGTTTATATTGTCAATGCCAACCACGGTGTCACCGCGTTGTGCAAGTTCATACATAAGTTTCGACCCGATGAAGCCTGCTGCTCCGGTCACAAGTATTTTCATTCCTTTTTCAGTTTTCTTTATTGCCGCCACGCGGCACATTGCAGTTGCGGCAATGCAAAGTTAGTTATTTTTTTCACAACGAGCCGCAGCGTGCGGTGCATTTCGTCAGTTGGCGAAGATGTTGTTCTTTATTTTTATTGCGGCAGGCGAGTTGCCCGTATCGTCAATGCGATAGGGACGGATGCCATTGGCCACATAGTTGTTGCTCACGTTTATTCCGCTCGACTTCATCGTTCCCTTGAGTCTGAAAAAGAAGCCCACATAATCGCGCACCTTCTTCATCTTGGCCGTTGCGGCATTGTTTTCAAACTCAATGGTGTTGCGCGTTATCGTTATGTTGCTTGCCGGGCATGCCTTTTCTGATATCACCACCGATATTGCGGCCACTCCGCCACGGCAGCGGTTAATGTAGTTGTCGCTTATCGTGATATTGTTTATCACGCTGCGCGTGTAGTTTGGTTCAATGTCGATAGCTCCCGGCATCGTGGGACACGACGTGTTCACTATGTTGTTGGCGGTTATGCTTACGCCGTTGCCGTCGATTATGCTTATGCCGTTACGGCAGTCTTTGTTCTTTCCGTCTATGGTATTGTCCTTTATTGTGATGTTGGTGTTGTGCAACACGGTGCTGTTGTCAAACAGTCCAAGATAGATGCCGTCGCCATAAAGCGGACCTATCGTGCAGTTGCTTATCTCGGCATTGTCGGTTCCGAACATTTCAATGGCATGAGTGTGCTCAAAAGCGTGCTTTTCTTTTTGTGCCGGTAGGTTGAAGTCGGCCGTGCCGGGCATTTCAAACGTCAGTCCTGCTATTTTCACATTGCTTATCTGCTTGTCGGAACTCTTCTTGGGCCCCACCGAGAGTATGGCCTTTGCCGTGTTGGGGTCGGTGGTGTTCTGCAGCACGGCCTTGCCTGTGCCTTCGAGAGTGAAGTCGGATTGTGCCAGATAGAGAGGAGTAGCCATGCGGTAGACGCCCTCTGTCACCACCACATGCTTGCCCAATGCCACAAGACTGTTGAGCGATGGGGCATCGTCGGTCTTGCCGTCGGCGTAGCACACCCAGTTGGCATAGAGCACACTGTTGGCTGCCGTGCCCTTCACCACGCACCCTTTCATGTCGACATTGCCCGAAAGGCGTGTGCCGCGCAGCGTCACCGTGCCGCGCCTGATGCTGCCGTTGCCCACAAACACGAGGTTGCACCCTTCGGGAACGGTTATGGCTCCGCATGTTTTCGAGAGGTCGTGGGCATAAGATATAATATAGGTGGTGTTTTTTCCGCCCTGCTTGAACAGTTCGCTCAGGTTGCCGTTGCGTGTGTCGCTCACCGAAACGCTTTGCGCACCGCTGCTTGTTGCCGATGTTTTTGCGGCAGCCGACACTGCGGGCTCGGCTGCAGGAAACCACAAAGTGGCAACGGCAAGTGCCGCCATGATTATTGGTTTTGTCATAATTCTGTAGGTTTTGCGCCTTGCGGCATAATGCATACGGCCACGCAACGGCCGCATGAGGGCAAAGGTAAACATTTTTGTGCGATTATTGTGTGCAAAGTCAGGTTTTTAAACTCGCCATATACCATATTATATTAAACATGCCCCGTTTGTTTCATCACCCCCGAAAAAAGAAGCAAAAGTTTGCTTCGTATGCAATAAATGTATAATTTTGCTAGCATTAACCACGACAGTGCAAAACAAAATGAAGATGCCAAGCACAGCTTGTGCATTTCTCCGAAGCGTAGCCTGCCTACTATGCAAGAACAACATGAAACATGCTTTTGAAAAATTCATCCTTCTCACATTCCTTTGTTTAGCGAATGTTGCAGTTTGCCACGCCGATTGGTTCAAGGGCAAACTGGTGAATGCAGAAACAGGAGAGCCTTTGATAGAGGCAAGCATAAGAAGCGAAGTAAACCCGCAACCGAATTGGAGCATGCAATCGTCGGCCACGACCGACAGCACGGGATGCTTCATTTTGGAAAACGGATGGGAAGGCCGCATTCTTTTCACCTTCAGTATGATAGGCTACAAGAACAGCCGCAAGGTTGATTATTCGTATGGTGTGGACGTGAACGACACCATAGACATAGGCACAATAAAGCTGCAGCCCACCGCACTGATGCTGCGCGACGTGGAGGTTACGGCCAAAGTGCCACGCATTACGATGTCGGGCGACACCATAGTGTTCAATCCCGAAGCCTTCAAACTTAAAGAGGGGGCGCGGCTCGACGAACTCATTAAGAAGCTGCCTGGCGTGGAAAACCGCAACGGTGAGCTCTATTGGAACAACAAACCCATACGCCTGATGATGAACGGCAAGAACCTCTTCGGCGGAGACAACCTCGTGGGGCAGTTGCCCGCCGAGGTGGCCAAGAAGATAAAACTGTATGACCGCAAGTCGGAACTGGCCCGACACACGGGCAACGAAGACGGCAACGAAGACAACGTACTCGACATCGAGGTGAAACCGGGATTTCTCGACAAATGGTATGGCGAGGCCAGCGCAGCCTACCAGACAGAGAAACGCTATCTGTTTGAGCTGAACGCGAGCCGACTGAGCGACCACGACCCGCAGCTTGTGTATGTGCAGGCCAACAATGCCAACCGATATATGGAGCGCACCATGCGGAGAGGGATGAACATGAACGTTGACAACGACGGACGAAGCCAGAACGGATCGTACAACTACCAGCACAACTGGCAGACCAAGGGAGCCGAGAACCTAACCAACAACCGTTTCGACATAAGTGCCAATATGAACCACAGCGACGGTTGGGGCAACAACGGCGAGTCCACCGAGACATTCTTCCCCAACCAAGACCGCACCCTGACGCTCTCAAACGACTACAACTACGACCACATACTGAAACCGCAGATGTGGGCAAACATCTTTGCCTACACCGACTCGGTGAACAGCATAAACATCGAGGCCAATGCCGCCTACGCCAAAACGCTCGGCCGAAAAGAAACCGAAGGGGCTTCATACAGCTACGCCCCCGACCAGTTTGAATATTATTCGCTCGCTGCAGCCATGGGGGCAAAGCCCGGCGACGCGCTCTACGAGCACCTCATCACGCGCAACCGCAACTATCAATACTACGACAAACAGGACCGCAAGCTCGCGCTCACCTACACTTGGACGCGCTATCTGGGCAAGAAAGGATCGTTTGAACTTAGCGGCAACACGAAGGTCACCGGAACAAACTCAGACACCTACAACCACCGACAACTCGAATATCTGCGCGAGGGACTCAACGAAAACCAGTGGCAGCATTTCGACTTCAAGAACCACGACGTGCTGTCTACGCTCGGCGCAACGTTCGACTACTGGTTCTCAAAGAAATTCTATCTCAACGTGAGCGACAACGTTACCTACTACCGCTACCACACGCGGCGCAACGTGTTTGCCGACACCGACGAAAATCGGGTAAACGGCAACTCACCCACCACGCCCGACACCGACAACCACAACGACGACAAAATGCACAGCTGGAGCAACAGTGCCACAATAAAGAGCACCATCACGCCCATAAAGCAACTGATGATTATGCCCAAATTTGAGTGGACAGCCACCCACGAAGATGCCAGCTACCAATACGGACAACTCGACACCGCCACCGTGCGCAACACGCAAACCTACACTCCCTCGCTGTTCGTGAAATGGAAGATGGGCCGCGTGCGCAACATGGACCTCTCGTTTGCCTACAACACCACCGTGCCGAAGCTCACACAGACCTTCGGTTTCCGCAACACCACCGACCCGTTGGCTATAAGCACGGGCAACGGACAGCTCGGCAACACGCACAACCACACCACATCGTTCGGCTACCACCGCATGTGGCTACGCAAACAAATTGTTCTCGGCCTCGGCGTGTCATACAAAAAAGACATCAACCCGTTGTCAACACTCTACCGCTACAACTCGCAAACCGGAGTTTACACCACGACGCCGATGAACGTGAAGGGCGGCGACGAGTGGAATTTCAACGTGAATTACGACCAGGGGTTCGGTGCCGACTTCCGACTGATGAACAAGTTCAGCTTCAGCACATCGCAGTCTTACGGTTTCCTCACGCTTCTCGACAACGAGAATGCCGATGCCACGCTCAACCACCAAAAGCTGCTCAGCATAGACGACAACATGGAATTGTCTTACGAGGTGGAGAAACTCCAAATCACACTCTACGAACGTCTAGGGTGGAACAGATACCGTTATGATGCCACGTCATACAACTCCCACCCTCTTGTAAACGTCCTCGGCGTGCATGCCAACGTGAAACTGGGGGCATTCGGGGTATATGTCAACGTGTGCGACAATTTCCGCTCGGGCTATCTCACCTCTGCCATGAACGGACATCGCCTCTTGGCCAATGCTGACATATCCTACAAATTCAACAAAAACAAGTGCCGGCTGTCGCTCTATATCGACGATATCTTCAACAAAGACTTAGCCTACTATAGCGATTACACGTCATACAAGCGCACCGAAACCTCACACGACTACATACACCACTACGCCACGCTGACATTCACCTACCGCCTCGACGCCAAAGAAAGCAAGAAATCAAAGGGCAGGCAGGTCAGCGAGTCTTCATCCATGTGACGATTGCGCGACAACTTGCCATATATTGCCCCGTGACAGAGACTTGTATGCTGCCTTACCGCATACGGTGCACGACAAGACAAAGCCTTAAAACCATGTCTACATAGGTTGTTTCCTTTCGGGAAAGCAGGCATTTTGTGACGGTGGAAAAACAACCATGCATTTCATGCAACAACGATATTTGTCGCACACAACACAATAATAAAGGCAAAATGTTGTTATATATAATGAAAAGTCCAACTGGCAACACCAACATGCGGCACTGGACACATTAAACGGAACAAAGAAAGTAATGGATAAATACCTGTTGTTTATAATATTGGCATTTGTGGCCAGCGTGGTTTTCGGACTTGTCATGATGCCGGTGATAATGAAGTTCTGCATGAAACGCAACCTCTACGACCTTCCCAACGGGCGCAAGGTGCACCACAACGCGGTGCCGAGGCTCGGCGGTTTGGCGTTCATCCCGTGCATGCTCCTTGCCTTTGTCATCGCAATGTTGGTGCTCGGCAATGTCACGGGACACTACTCGCAGATAACAATAGGGCTATGGTCGGGCATATTCCTCGTGAGTCTGTTCACGATTTACACCGTAGGAATAATCGACGATGTGGTGGGGCTAAGTCCAAAGGTGAAGTTCATAGCACAAATACTGTCAGCAAGTCTTCTGCCAGTTTCGGGACTTTACATCAACAACCTCTACGGTTTTTGCGGCATACACGAGGTCCCGTTTTTCGTGGGAGCACCGCTCACAGTGTTTGTAATAGTTTTCATCGACAATGCCATGAACCTCATCGACGGCATCGACGGACTGGCCGGCGGACTGTCGCTGCTCTCTTTGCTCGGTTTTCTGGTGTGTTTCGCCCGCGAAGGCGTGTGGACTTACTGCGTGCTCATAGCCGGACTCATGGGCGTGCTCGTGGCCTACCTCTATTTCAACATCTTCGGCAAGGCCGAACGCGGCACTAAAATATTCATGGGCGACTCCGGAAGCCTCACTCTTGGGTTCATCCTCGGCTTCCTAGTCATCAAGTTTGCCATGAACAACACCAATGTCATGCCCTTCCGCAACGACAGTCTGCTCATCTCCTACACCTTGCTCATCGTGCCATGCTTCGATGTGGTGCGCGTCATCATCACACGTCTGCGCGACAGACAGCCCATTTTCAAGGCCGACAAGCGGCACATACACCACAAATTGCTGCAATGCGGCATGACACAACACACCGCCCTTGTCACCATTCTTTCGCTCGCTCTGGCATTCGCCTTACTCAATTTCGTGCTCTATACAGGCATGAACGCCACATCGGTGGTGGTTGCCGACATTATCGTCTACACCGCATTCCATCTCATACTCGACTTGGTGATAAGCAAGCGTAAGTCGCACGACACCGCCGAACCTGCCAGCCACGCACACGGCAACGACGCCGCTTGACTATGGCCGTCACTTCAAGAACACCAACCAAACGGCGGCAACAAGGCAGACAAAGGCCGCAACATGGTTCCAGTGAAGGGCCTCGCCCTTGAAAAGCATCGTTGCCACGAGGGTGAACACGATGAGCGACACCACCTCCTGTATCACTTTCAGCTGTATAAGACTAAATGGTCCGCCATTACCGGCAAAGCCTATGCGGTTGGCCGGCACCTGGCACATGTATTCAAACAACGCTATTCCCCACGAAAACAACACGACGGCCACAAGCGGCCAGTTCTTGCTCACGCCCGTTTCCTGCAACCGCAAATGGCCATACCAGGCAAAAGTCATAAACACATTTGAGCAGACAAGCAGCAAAACGGTATAAAATCCTTGCATAATCTTTTTGATTTTTCTTTTAAAACATTTCATTGCGCCTGCCGATACGGCAACAATCCTGGCCTCGCAAAACAACTGCAAGACACTGGCAGAAGCGGCAAACACGACTGCAAAATTACACCATATCGACCTAACCGCAAAATTACCGCTATGCGAAATGCCTGCATCACGACAGAAAACAAGACTTTTTCACCCGCTTTTTCCACCTGTTTTTCCATTCCTTTTCGGCTATGCCAAAGCCGCGCGGCATTGGTTAAAGAAAGCTAAAAGCACCCACCCCATTAAGATATGTCAAAAAAAACACATACCTTTGCATAAGTTTTTCAAAAGGAAAGGTGCTCGAGTGGCTGAAGAGGCACGCCTGGAAAGCGTGTAAACGTCAAAAGCGTTTCGGGGGTTCGAATCCCCCTCTTTCCGCAGAAAGAAAGCGATGCACATTCTATCTTTCAGTTTATTGCTTTCAATAAAACTGACAGTCAACGCATTATCTACAGTCGTTGAGCTTTTTAAAACATCCACATTCCATACCTATTTTCTTATATTTCGCAGCATTTCACGCCTACTTGTGCATAATTTGTACAAGCAGTTTTTCATGCACGGCAGCGAAATGCACAGCTAATGCCAATCCTCAAATTCCAGTTCCAACTCGTCATTTGCATTCTTCTTGGCACGGATGGCCTTGGAATCTTTTCTTGTTTCTTCAGACGATGACTTGCTCACCGACAATCCCAACAATCGGATTGGGCGGCCGGAAGAATAATCAACCAGCTTGAGCAACTGCTTGGCAAGCGGCAGAATGTCGTATTTCTTCTTTAAAATATTCTGTTGCGAGATGCTGCGCGTTATTTGTGTGAAGTCGGCAAACTTCACTTTCAGGGTAAGCGTGCGCCCCTCGAAACCGCTTTTTGCTATGCGTTCAACCAGTTCGAGCACCACATGATACAGTTCGATGATTACCGCCGACTGGGCAAAAATATCTTCTTCGAACGTCTGCTCACAGCCCACCGACTTGCGTTCACGGCTGGTTACTACAGAACGGTCGTCTATGCCACGCGCAAAGTCATGGAACACATGCCCCACCTTGCCAAAAGTTTCCACAAGACGGCTTTCTGAAACATCTCTCAAATCGCCTCCCGTGAATATACCCATAAGGTGCATTCGCTGGAGAGTCTTCCTGCCCACGCCCCAGAAATTCTCCACCGGCAGCCGGGATATAAAGTCGAGAGCCTTGTCGGGATGTATGGTGCACAGGCCGTCGGGCTTGCGGTAGTCGGAAGCCACCTTGGCAAGAAACTTGCAATAGCTCACGCCTGCCGAAGCGGTAAGCCCAGTTTTCTCCTTTATGCGAACCTTTATCTCCTTGGCAATGTCCACCGCCAGCTCTATGTTCTTCTTGTTGTGGGTGACATCAAGAAACGCCTCGTCGATGGATATAGGTTCTATTATGTCGGTGTATTCGTGGAATATCTCATGTATCTGCCGCGAAATCTCCTTGTAATGCTCATGTCTGCAAGGCACAACGATGAGTTGTGGGCAGCGTTTCTTTGCCTGCACAACCGACTGGGCAGAATGCACGCCCCACTTGCGCGCCTCATAGCTGGCCGTGGAAACCACGCCGCGAGGTCCGTCGAAGCCCACTGCTATGGGTTTGCCACGCAACTCCGGATTGTCCCTTTGCTCTACCGACGCAAAGAAAGCATCCATGTCGATATGTATTATCTTGCGGTTTGCCAACTTATCTTTATGTTTCTGCAAAGTTATGCCTTTTAGTTTTCTTACGGAAATTTATTTCCCCATTAGTGCCAAAGCCCCAGTATTGCGGCAACGTGCATATACGAAAAAGGGGAAACTGCATTGCAGTCTCCCCCATTCTTATTCACTTTTATGATGTAAAACCGTGCCGATGCGTTGCAGCATAGGCCACCCAATGGTTTATTCCTCGTTTTCAGGACGCAGTTTGCGCACCGTTTCGGCAGCGCGCCACATCTCCATGTCGTGCATGGCTTTAAGTTCTGCGTTGAGTTTCTCGCGGTAGTCGGGCTTCGAATTGGAGTCGATTGAAATCTGAGCTTCGTTGCCTGTCTTAACCGAGAGGTAGAGCCACTCCATTACCGGCTTTATTGCCTCGCGGAAACGCGGTGCCCAGTCGAGAGCTCCGCGCTGTGCAGTTGTAGAGCAATTGGCATACATCCAGTCCATTCCTTTCTCTGCAAAGAGAGGCATAAGGCTCTGTGTGAGCTCCTCAACGGTCTCGTTGAAAGCCTCAGAAGGCGAGTGTCCGTGCTCACGCAGCACTTCATACTGTGCCTCGAGCAGTCCCTCGATAGCTCCCATAAGCGAACCGCGCTCGCCGGTAAGGTCGGATGTGGCCTCGCGCTGGAATGTGGTTTTAAACAGATAGCCTGCTCCGATACCTATACCGAAAGCTATTGTCTTTTCCTCGGCCTTGCCCGACGCATCCTGATATACTGCATACGAGCAGTTAAGGCCACGTCCTTCGAGGAACATCGAGCGCAACGATGTGCCCGAACCTTTGGGTGCCACCATTATCACATCCACGTCTTCGGGCGGCACTACGCCTGTGCGGTCGTTCCAGTTAATGGCAAATCCGTGCGAATAATACAGTGTCTTGCCCGGTGTGATATACTGCTTTATTTTCGGCCAAACTGATATTTGTCCGGCATCGGAGAGCAACATACATATAATGGTGCCCTTCTGTGCGGCCTCCTCTACGGAGAACAGTGTCTTGCCCGGAACCCATCCGTCGGCCACTGCCTTGTCGTATGTCTTGCCTTCGCGCTGTCCCACAATCACGTTGAAACCATTGTCGCGCAGGTTGCCTGCCTGACCCGGACCCTGAATACCGTATCCCAAAATGGCAATCGTTTCGTTTTTAAGAACTTCACGTGCTTTTTCCAATGAAAACTCTTTGCTGGTGACTACTGTCTCTACAACGCCACCAAAATTCATCTGTGCCATATTTTATTCTTTTATGCAATCTATTAGACTGCGGTTTATGTTTTCAATTACATAACAAATTCGCCTGCAAAGGTAATAATTTATCGTAAAACTACAAGCAAAAATATCATACTTTCACAAATTTAACTCTACACTTGCACACTTCCACCGGGTCTGTGCCGTCTTGCGGGTGTTTTACGACGCTCACACCAAACACGTTTTCTTCGGTTTCATCGACATAGATGTGCAGCTTGTCGCCATAGTGCGACTCGGCAATGTAAGCTATGTCTAAGCGTTGCAGCCTATGGCTGCGATACCAGTCAAGCCCCCAAAGGTTGAGAATGTGCTCTATGTATTTCACGCTATTTATATGCCCGTTCACGTCAACATCGCTGTACATCGTGTCAACCACGCGTGCGCACGGCGCGTCCTTTGCCATTTTCACGCGCACGAAAGGCTCTATGGGGCACTGTTTTTCCTTTTCTATATATTGCGTGATAAGTCCGTCGCGCACCTTAAGTATGTCAACTGGCTGCCGTGTTTCGGTGTCAATCATTGCCCACACGCTCTTGCCGTAGCCATAAGGCTTCCCCTCGGCATTGAGAATGGAGAAATTGCGGCTTGTGAAGAAGCGCATCACACTGTCCACCCATGTCTCAACCGTTATGCGGTCGTAGGCACGCGGCATTTCGTCGAGCTCCATTACGAAGCGCGACAATACCCATGTGCGGTGCACAGTGTTGAGATAATCCATGCCGTAGCCGCGTTCGTTGGAGTGGAAATCGGCTGCATTTAGCAGATGATTGCCCAGCACTCCGAGAAATATGCGGTGTGAGAAATCGCAGTGGAACGGCTCTGTCAGGAAGTCGTAGCTGCCTGTCTTGTCAAGAATTTCGCAGTTCATGAGTGTCACTGTTGTTGTTCAAGTATTCCGACACGGGCTCATCCACGCTCCGCGTCACCGCCACCCGACCCGAGCGCGAGTATTGCAGCACGCAGCCGTAGCCGTCGAGCACCTTGTATAGTTCGGTCACCTCGTCGGTAAGTCCGGCAATCTGCACCGTGGCATACACGGGGTTCACCTCCATCATGCGTGCCCCGCTGTGGCGTATCACGCGCGATATTTCGGGATTCTGCATGAGTATCGGGGCCGAAATCTTGTAGATGGCTATCTCATGTATGAACAGATCCTCGTCAACATAGTAGTCGGCCTTCACCACATCAATCTTCCGCTCTATCTGTTTTGTGATTTTCTTTATCTGATCCTCGTCGCTGTAAGCCGTGATGGTGTATTTGTGTATGTCGCGTATGCTCGATGCCGAGACATTTATGCTCTCTATATTCACCTGCTGCCGGGTGAACACTGCGGCCACCTGACTCAGTATTCCGGCGATGTTCTCCGAATAGATGAGCAACGTGTATAGTTTCTTTTCCATTTCCTTATGCATCAATTTTCAAGGCGGCACACAAAAGCCGCCACCGTAAAACAACATTTATTCATAACGTGTCATGCCCTGTCGGTTTGCAGCCAGTTCACGGCCGAAGCCCGTCAGCACCCTCTTTCTCAAGCGTCAAGCTCAAGAAGCATCTCGTCGACACTGTTTCCCGGAGGTGTCATAGGCATCACGTTGGCCTCTTCGAGCACTGCGCACTCGAGCACATAAGGCCCAGGCGTGGTGAGCATGCGCCGTATGGCCTCGTCGAGCCCGGCACGTTCGGTCACCACACCGTAGTTAAGGTGATAGCCTTCACACACAGTGCGGTAGTCGGGATTGAGCATTCTCGTGAACGAACGGCGGTGGTTGAAGAACATATCCTGCCATTGCCGCACATTGCCAAGGTAGTTGTTGTTGAGAAGGATTATCTTCACCGGAGCCTGTTGCTCCATTATCGTGCCAAGTTCCTGTATGCTCATCTGGAAGCTTCCGTCGCCCGTAAACAGACACACGGTGCGTTCGGGAGTGCCGAATGTGGCTCCCACGGCAGCCGGAAGTCCGAAGCCCATGGTGCCAAGTCCGCCACTTGTCACGACGCTCAGTTTCCCGTTGTATTTGAAATAGCGGCACGCGAGCATCTGGTGCTGACCCACATCGGTCACAAGCACAGCCTCGCCGCGTGTGGCTTCGGCCACGGCATTCACGATTTCGCCCATGAGCAGCGGGCCATTGTCAGGGTGTATGGCATGCTTTATCACCTTCTCGCTTTCCATTTCGCAATAAGGTTTGAAGCTGTCGCGCCATGCTTTGTGGTTTTTCTTGGCCAGCAGGCGCGTTATGGCGGGCAGAGTCACCTTGCAGTCGCCCACCACTGCGACGTCGGCCTTAACGTTTTTGTCAATCTCCACGCGGTCGATGTCGAGGTGAACAATCTTGGCTTGCTTGGCATAGGTGTCGAGTCGACCGGTGTCGCGGTCGCTGAAGCGCATGCCTATGGCTATTATCACGTCGCATTTCTGCGTCATCACATTGGGCGCGTAGTTGCCGTGCATGCCGAGCATGCCCACATTAAGCGGGTGGTCGGTAGGCAGAGCCGAGAGACCGAGCAGAGTGCGTGCCGCAGGAATGTCGGCTTTCTCTATAAATTCGGCCAATTCGTTCTGCGCATTTCCCAGTTCCACGCCATGACCCACAAGTGCAAGCGGACGCTCGGCACTGTTTATCAGTTCGGCAGCAGCCGCCACGTCGGCTTCGTCCACCTTGGGATAAGGGTTGTAGCTGCGCACCGATGTCACGCGCACGGGGGTCCATTCGGTTTTGTCCACCTGTGCGTTTTTCGTGAAGTCGATAACCACGGGGCCGGGACGTCCCGTCCGTGCGATGTAGAATGCACGGCTTATGGCCCACGCCACATCCTCCGGACGGCGTATTTGGTAGCTCCATTTCGATATGGGCTGTGCCAGACCCACGAGGTCAACCTCCTGGAAAGCATCGGTACCGAGCGCGTTCACGCCCACCTGTCCGGCAATTACGACGATAGGAGTGGAGTCGATCATGGCGTCGGCCACGCCTGTCAGAGTGTTTGTCGCGCCCGGGCCGCTTGTCACCAAGCACACGCCCACTTCGCCGCTTACGCGAGAATATCCTTCGGCAGCGTGTGCCGCTGCCTGTTCATGACGCACGAGAATGTGGTCGAATGCCTTCTTTTCGCCGCGCGTGTAGTCGTAGAGCGCGTCGAACACGGGCATTATGGTGCCTCCCGGATAGCCGAAGATGGTTTTCACCCCCTCGTTGCAGAGAGAGCGCATGAGTGCCTCGGCACCAGTAATCATTTCTTTTGCCATTCTTTCTTCTTTTGTTTCCTTTTTAAACTAAGGTGAGGCTTCACCCGGCTTTTACCTATTTTGCAAAATGTGTGCGGCTCAGATGAGGCGCACACCGCCCTTGTCGGCCGAGCTAACACTCTGTGCATAGGCGCGCAGAGCCTTGCTCACTTTGCGGTCGCGTGTGAGCGGTTGCTGCGGACGTGCGGCAAGTTCCTCGTCGGTGAGGTGCACGTTTATCACGCGGTTGGGTATGTCAATTTCTATGATGTCGCCATCTTTTATCTTGCCAATGTTGCCTCCGGCTGCTGCCTCGGGCGATATGTGACCTATGCTAAGGCCGCTTGTGCCGCCCGAGAAGCGTCCGTCGGTTATGAGGGCGCACTCTTTGCCAAGATGCATGCTCTTTATATAAGATGTAGGATAGAGCATTTCCTGCATGCCCGGTCCACCCTTGGGGCCTTCGTGGGTTATCACCACGCAGTCGCCGCTCTTTATCTTTCCGCCGAGAATGCCTTCACAGGCAGCTTCCTGTGAGTCGAACACGCGTGCCGGACCGCTGAATTTCCACAGTTCGGGGTCTACTCCTGCCGTCTTCACCACACATCCGTCCTGCGCAATGTTGCCGAACAGCACGGCGAGTCCGCCGTCTTTGGTGTAGGCATGCTGCAAGTCGCGTATGCAGCCATGCTCACGGTCGGTGTCGAGCGACTCCCACTGCGCATCCTGACTGCCCATAGTTGTAGAGAACTTATGCCCCGGTGCGCTGTGGTATATGCGGCTGGCCTCTTCCTGAATGGTGCTGCCCGTTATGTCATAACGGCTCATTGCCTCGCCGAGTGTAAGCCCGTCGACGCGCCGCACCGACCCATCGATAAGTCCGCCCCGGTTCAGTTCGCCGAGTATGCCGAGTATGCCGCCGGCGCGGTTGCACTCCTGCACGCTGTATTTCTGCGTGTTGGGCGACAGCATGCAAAGGCAGGGCACATGGCGACTAAGGCGGTCGATGTCGGCCATGGTGAAGTCAACGCCGGCCTCCTGTGCCACCGCAAGCAGGTGGAGCACGGTGTTTGTGCTTCCGCCCATGGCTATATCGAGCGTCATAGCGTTGAGGAATGCCTCGCGTGTGGCAATGCTTCGCGGCAACACGCTTTCGTCGCCGTCCTCATAATAGGCCAACGCGTTTTTCACTATCTGCCGTGCTGCGTCCTTAAACAGTTCTATGCGGTTTTTGTGTGTAGCCAATATTGTGCCGTTGCCGGGCAGTGCCATACCAATGGCCTCGGTGAGCGAGTTCATTGAGTTGGCCGTGAACATTCCCGAACAGCATCCGCATCCGGGGCAAGCGCAGCTTTCCAGCTTCTGCAATTCGTCGTCGTCAACGCTCTTGTCGGCCCCTTTCACCATGGCAGTCACAAGGTCGGCGTTCTCGCCGTGCCACTTGCCTGCCTCCATAGGACCGCCCGAACAGAACACCGTGGGGATGTTGAGACGCATCGAGGCCATGAGCATTCCGGGCGTAATCTTGTCGCAGTTTGAAATGCATATCATGGCATCGGCCTTGTGGCCGTTCACCATATATTCCACCGAGTCGGCTATGATGTCGCGCGACGGCAGCGAGTAGAGCATTCCGTCATGCCCCATGGCAATGCCGTCGTCAATGGCTATCGTGTTGAATTCTGCCGCATAGCATCCGAGGCTTTCAATCTCTTTCTTTACGATTTGCCCTATCTCGTGCAAATGCGTGTGTCCCGGCACAAACTGTGTGAACGAGTTGACAATGGCAATGATAGGTTTGCCAAACTGCTCGTGTTTCATTCCGGCTGCCACCCAAAGGGCTCTCGCGCCGGCCATGCGCCGGCCTTCGGTGCAGACGGCACTTCTCAACTGGTGTTTCATTATCTTATTGTTTTTGTTCTCCTATTTCTTTTATGTGGCTGAAAAGTTACAACTTTTTACCTATTGCAAAGTTAGTCAGTTTTTATATAACAGCCAACTGATTTAAACTGAATTTTCGGAAATACAAAATAATATTGGTTAAAAACCGGCCAAATATTTACAATTTGTCACAAAATGCGCACAATATCGATTACAATGTGCAATCATTCTTGTTCAACAACGCCACCTATCACAACCAGGCGGCCTTTGCTCACACGCACTCCCACGCGTTCCCTGCCGTCGGTCCATCCTATTTGCCGCCCGTCGATGCCGTAGACCGGGCGCCGCGCCGATTGCGATTGCGCATCAGCACAGACGTTGCCCACGGCAGTTACTGCACCGCCCAGACTTACAAACAATTGCGGCGATTCGGCAGCATCGGGGAATGTGCCCTCGAAGGTGGCATCGGGCAAGGCGAAATAGGCGCGCAGTCCACGCAGACTGCCCTCGCCATTGGGCGTGACAAGCCGCTTGCCGTCGCGGCTAACAAAGCGCACCGACCCATCGGCCGAAAGCGGCGTGGCGTTTAACACGCCCTGAAAGGCATAGGTGTTGCCCCTTAACACATAGGCAACGCGCTGCGGCTCGGAGGCCAATATGCGTTTGCCGCTCAGCTCGGGACACACAATGTCGCCCTCACCGTCGGTGCGCGGCACCATGATATAAGGCATCCCGGCAGTTGTCTTTTCAACCTTTCTGAACCCGAAAGTGACACGGTTGTCGCTCGTGCTCACCGTGGCAAATTCATAAAATGCCGCGCCCTTGAATGCCGTGGCAATGTCGTCGGCGGTGAGCGAAAACGGGAGACAAAGCGAATAGCAGCCGCCGTCGGCAGCAAACGTGCGGTCGATGACTGCCGTTTTCACCTTCGCGCCCATGCAGAGGGCTGCCATTGCGGCATTGTCGGCAAAGTCGGCCAACACGAGAGTGTCTACAACCTCTGCACGGCTGCACTTGCGGTAGAGCTGAATGGAACAGTAGGGCGAGTCGTCGGCATACCGTGCAAACCACTCCGAGCTGCCGTTGTATTTCAACCGCGAGTAATAGCCTTCCTTGAAATCTACAAGTGCGTTGCCGTCAGCGTCGAAGCCGATTGCAACATTGTCGAGCTTGTCGGCCGACTTGCTATCTTTCAGTTCGAGGTTGTAGTTGTTGCCCTTTTTGGCCATCACCCATTTGCCGTCCAATGTCTGCAACATCCAGCAACTTGCACTTTTTTTCAGCTTCAGCATTATAGCCTCATCGCCAACAAGTTCAAGGTTCTCGCCATCGTCGGAAAAGTTTGCCGGCACCGAAACAAAACGGCCATACTTGTCAATACCGCCCATTGCCACCGACGAGTCGCGGCACACCACCACAACGGTGTCGCCGTCGGCAAGCAATCCAGAAGTAGATATCCACTGGAAATTGCCGCCTGCCAAGGCTCTGACGCTCGACATCAAGGTCGCCAACAACGCCAGTGTTGTCACTATGCGAAGATTCTTCTTTGCTGCGTGTTTTCTAGGTTTGTAGTTCATGTGGGGCAGATTATATTTCACAAAGGTATAAGAATTATATTTTGCAAAGATATAAAATCAGTCGCAAAACCGTGCCGTTACAACCGGAAAACACTGCCACGGCAGCATGAAGATGCCTCATTTGCGGCGTGCAGCATAAGGTGTACACACGTGCAGCATACGATGCACACGCATTCAGCATACGGTGCACAAACGTGCTCCGGCTGCTTCAATACGGCAAATAAAGACCGACTACATTGGCGTTGTTGCCTTTTTTATTGATAACTTTGCACTGCCGGTGCGGCAAACCACACCACATCGGCATGAAAAGGATGAACGACAAAAGCACACTAAAATATCATTTCGTGGCGTTTCTCACCGTTGCCGTGTGGGGCACTACCTTTGTTTCAACCAAAGTGCTCATGCTCAACGGCCTCTCACCGGCGCAGATATTCACACTGAGGTTTCTCATAGCCTATGTATTGATGATTGCGGTTGACCACAAAC
The DNA here is from genome assembly GCA_963602915.1 of Dysosmobacter segnis. GTDB lineage: Bacteria > Bacteroidota > Bacteroidia > Bacteroidales > Bacteroidaceae > Prevotella. Next base: position 45,748 of record CAVCLB010000009.1, read on the forward strand.
GGTTGTTCTCGGCCAACTGGCGCGACGAACTTTACATGGCACTGCTGGGCATCAGCGGCGGTTCGCTGTATTTTCTGAGCGAAAACGAGGCCATGAACCACACCACGGCAACCAACACCTCGCTCATAGTGTGCTCTTGCCCGCTACTCACCACGCTGCTCATGCGCATCATCTACCGCACCGCACGCATCAACGCCGTGCAGATTGCAGGGTCGCTGCTGGCCTTTGCCGGAATGGCCACGGTGGTGCTCAACGGCCGGTTTGTGCTCCACCTGTCGCCCGTAGGCGATGCGCTCGCCTTCACGGCCTGCGTGTGTTGGGCGGTCTACTCGCTCATAATGAAGTCGATGTCGGGCAAATACGGCGCGGCATTCATCACGCGCAAGGTGTTTTTCTATGGCGTAGTGACCATCATCCCCTACTACTTTTTCTTTCCTGCCATGCCCGATGCCGCGACATTGGTCAAGCCGCAAGTGGTGGGCAACCTGCTGTTTCTCGGCTGCATAGCGTCGATGGTGTGTTTTCTCACATGGAACTGGTGCATCGCCCACCTCGGCACGGTGAAGGCAACAAACTGGGTCTACCTCAACCCCATAACCACAATGGTTGCGGCATCGTTGGTGCTCGGCGAGCGCATCACGCCTTATCTCATTGCAGGAGCGGCGTGCATACTAGTGGGCATGTATATAGCCGACAGAAAAACCGATGCCGGACGATGACACTTGCACACCGAGATGAATAGCCATAACCCCAAGACACACGAAACGGGGCGTGCCGCATGTAGCAGCACGCCCCGTTGTTTTCATAAGCCGCACAAGGTGTTGGCGGCTTGGTGGTCATGTAGTTTGCATCAACTTGCAGGCAGACCGTCGGCCCAGTTTTCGTTCTGATCCTTCATGAAGCCGGCATTAATCTCGGCATCGGGTATGGGGAACACGAAGTTGGCAGGCTTGAACGTTGTGCAACGTCCGCCCTTAACGGTGATGGTCTTGTCGAGACGGCGAGCCTCGAAGAGGAAATGTCCCTCGCCGAAGAACTCTCTTGTGTTCTCTTCCCAGATGAATTCAAGCAGTTCGTCCTTTGTCTGCGGCAGCTTCGAAAGGTCGCACGATCCATCCTCGGCGGCATACTGCGAGTCGCGCTTAGCCGTGTAGCCCACATATTTCTGTGCCTCGGCAATGTTGCCCTTGCGTGCTTCGCACTCGGCCACGATGAGAGCCATTTCCGACTTGCGGAATATTGGAATGTTGCTAGTGGCCTGCGAACTTTCAAGTCCCTGCCACTTCATGCACGAACCAGAATTTCCGTCAACAGAACCGATGAGCTGTGCACGCGTATCGGTGTCGCTGAAGAACGACTTGCAATAGGTTGACACCTTGCCGTAGTAAGATCCGTAGAGCGTGTTGAGCGCGTTGGCCGAGAGGTTGTCGTTCTCGGTTTTCGAGATAGTGAATATGTCCTCGTCGGTAACATTCACCGAAGCCCACATGTTTAAGTAGGTCTCGTCGGTGGGATTAAGGTCGGTATAGGTGCCGTTGCCCTTGCCCTTCAGCTCAATGGCCGTCTTGGCAGCTGCCTCAGCCACGTCGTAGTTGCCCATGTAGAGGTTGACGCGGGCCTTCAGCGCATATATCGCCGCATTGTTCATGTAGAAATACTGCAGCGAGGGCGAGCCAGCCTTCTCGTTGTTTACGAGTGCAGAGTCGATGTCGGCACAAATAAACTTGTAGGTTTCGCCAAGTGTTGCGCGTGTGGTATTCTCAAAAACCTCAACCGGTTTGTCCTTTATTATGGGCAATCCCTTAGCTTCCGTACCCTTGTTGTAGGGGTAGCAGAAATAGTTGGTGAGCGTGAAATAGGCCAAAGCACGCAGGGCGAAGCACTGCGACTTGTCGTAGTAGAGCGTGGCGAGGTCGTCGTCAGAAAGGTTTGCCTTTGTTGTCAGAATGTTGTCGGCACCGTTAATGGTGCGCACAGCACTGTCAATCACTTTGAAACCATACTGCCATATTCCCTCCAACTCGCTGTCGGTGGTGGACACGGCCCAGTTGCTCACAGTGTTGAAGTGGCCCGAGCTTGCACTTCCGTTGGCCAGTCCGCCGGCGAAATCGCCGTAGGCCACGGCATAGTTGCCAAGGAACGGATAGTAGCCCAATGCAAAGTAGGTGCCTATGGTGCCGTTCTCCACGTCCTGCACCGTCTTGTAGGCGTCGGCAGTGTCGGTGTTCTGCGTGAGTTCGGTGTCGAAGTCACAAGCCACCAAAGCCGCCGCCATAGATAAGATGAAAGATAACTTATATATTTTTCTCATTGTCTTGTCTCCTTGTTAAATTAAGGTGGGTCCTTGAAATCGGTCTTGTCAGTCGGCGGGGTCGTTTTCATGAGCAACCGTTCTGCCTGTGAATGAGCATGGCAAACCATGCATCCCGACAAACAGGTCAATTGCACCGAAAGCGAAACCGCGTGACTACAAAACTCAACCCATTGTGTTTAATATTTGATTGCGGTGGGATTTTTCAGTTTCCCACCTTAAACAATCTTGGTTTCAAGCCAGTGTTAGAATCCCAGAGTAAGTCCGAACACCACCGAACGGGCCAACGGGTAGTTCCACCACTGCACGCCGTTTGCTCCCACACCCGACGGGTCGAAGCCGCGATAGTCGCTTGCCGTCCATGTGTAGAGGTTCTCAGCATTCATGAACACGCGCACATTGTCGATGAAAGTATTGCGCAACAGCGACTTGGGCAAGGTGTAGCCCACTGACAGAGAACGCAGTTTCAAATAGCTGCGGCTCATCAGGAAGCGCGAAGAAGCCATGCGTGAGTAATACTCGTCGGTGCTCAAACGCGGCACATCGGTAACGTCGCCGGGCTTCTGCCAACGGTTCTTGTAGACATAGAGCGTGTAGTTCTCATAGAACGACGTACCTGTCTGCTCGTCGTAGCGCAGGTTGTTTCCGTAGATTTTTCCGCCCAATGAGTAGTTGAACTGGAACGAGAAATCGATGCCTTTCCACTTGAGTGTGTTCTGGATTGAACCGAAGAACGAGGGGTTGGCGTCGCCCAAGTAGCGCTTGGCGGCCTCGTTGTAGTCTGTTGTGGTCTCGTCGCCGGTCTCGTTCTTGTACCACAGAGCTTCACCTGTCTGCGAATCAACACCGGCATACTCCTTCATCTTCCACTGGTAGAGCGGACGTCCGGCCTCGGTGATGCTCACCGTAGACTCTATCGGGTCGTCGGTAGAAAGCTTTATCACCTTGTTCTTGTTGTGAGATCCGGTCACGGTGAGGTTCCAATACCAGTCCTTGTTTTGCAGGATGTTTACTCCTACCGAGAATTCTATACCCTTGTTGGAGAGCGAACCGATGTTCTTGTAGTATTCGGTAAGACCTGTGAGATAAGACACGGGCACTGCAAACACCATGTCGGTGGTCTTGTGGTTGTAGTAGTCGAACGTGAGGAACACGCGGTTGAACAGTGTTGCGTCGATACCCACATTGAACTTCGAGGTCTTCTCCCACTTCAAATCGGAGTTGCCAGCCTGAATGTGGCTAGAACCGGGCTTGCCGTTGTAGTTGTAGCCGTAGCCGAACACGTCGCGGGCAACAATCCACGAGTAGTAGTCGGCATCGGAGTGGTCGCCCACATCCTGGTTACCTGTAGTACCGTAGCTTGCGCGCAGCGTCAAATCGCTGAGCCAGTTGCTTGCGGGCTGCATGAACTTTTCGGCAGTGATGCGGTATTTTGCACCCACCGACCAGAACGAAGCCCAACGGTTATCCTTACCGAAACGCGACGAACCGTCGGTTCGGAACGATGCCGAAACATAGTATTTGTTGTCGTAGTCATACTGCGCGTTGCCGAAGAACGATGCAAGCATGAGCTTATACTTGCTGGTGGAAGCGGTAGACGGGATTGAGGCGAGCGAAAGCTCCGACAGATTTTCCACCGGGAAATTGCTATTGGCGAGGTTAGACACGCTTATGTTTGTCTGCTGACCTTCCTGACCCACCAATAAATTGAGGTGGTGGTCGCCGAACGACTTGATGTAGTTGAGCGTGTTTGTAATGGTGAGCAGCGAACGCATAGTGTGCGACTCGTCGCCATATCCGTTCATTCCGAGACCCTGCGGATTGAGGAACGACCAGAAACCCTTCTCCTTTACATAATAAAGGTCAAGTCCACCCTTTGTCATCCACGTCAGTTCGGGCAGGATGTTAATCTGCAAGTAGGGCGAGATAACTGCCTGATACTGCTTGGCTTTGTTTTGGTCGCCGTCTTCAGAGCGCAGAGCCACGGGGTTGTAGCTGGTGGTTGTGTCCTGATTCCAGTCGCCGTTGTCATCGCGAACGGTTGTCATCGGGTTCATCATGTAAACCTGCGTGAACGGGTCGGAGTAGTATCCGCCGCTTGTTCCGTTGTCGATTTCGGTGTAGGTGAAATTGGTGTTTATGCCGTATTTCACATATTTGGTGGGCTGCTGGTCGAAATTGAAACGCAAAGTGTGGCGTTTCAGGTCGCGGCCTCTCATGTAGCTTTGGTCGTTGAGGTAGTTGTAAGACAGATAGAACACCGGAGCCGACTTGTCCTTAGCACCGCTGTTGATGTCGATGCCATACTCCTGCACAAGACCGTTGCGTGTGATTTCGTCCATCCAGTTGGTAGATTTGCCCGTTTTGCGGTAGTTTGACACCCAACCGCCGGTATACCAGTCGTAGAAATCCTCTGCACCTTGTCTGTCATAAGAGAATCCCAGTCCGTAGGCTTCGTTGTAGTAGCCGAACGTCGAGCCCGTGCCGTAGTCGCTATATGAGTTGAGCAAAGCCTCGGAAGCAAGCTCAAGGTTCTGCTCGGCATTACAGAGCTTGTAGTTGTCGGTGTAACTTGGCGTCGATTCCCAACCGAGTTTGGCAGTGAAGTTGATTTTCGTCTTGCCCTGGCTACCGCGCTTTGTGGTGATAACGATGACACCGTTGGCGGCACGCGAACCGTATATTGATGTTGCAGTAGCGTCTTTCAGCACGGTGATGCTCTCAATGTCGCTGGAGTTAAGGTTGGCCAACGGACTGAGCGTAACACCTTCACTCATACGCGCTCCCACGGGGTCGGCGTTGAACGGAATACCGTCGATTACATAAAGAGGCTGTGTGCCCGAATTGATTGAGTTGCGACCACGGATGAAAATGGTCTGCGGTGCACCCGGCTGACCCGATGTTGTGCTGAGCTGCAAGCCCGGCACGGTGCCTTCGAGCGACTTTATGGGGTTGGCATCAATACGCTTGTCAACAAGATCCTTGCCCACTGTGGTGGCGGCTCCGGTGAATGCTGCCTTGCGCTGCACGCCATATCCGGTGACAACCACCTCGCTGAGGCTCTGCTCGTTGGGCGTAAGCGTTATGGTAACGTTGTTGCCTTTAATTGGCACTGTCTTGTCGTCCATGCCCACATACGAAATGTTCAACTGCTTTCCGCTTGCCGGAACGGCGAGCGTGAAGTTTCCGTCAATGTCGGTAATTGTGGCCGCATTGGTTCCTGCGACACGCACCGTGGCTCCCACCACGGGCTCGCCGTCGTCGGCCGAGACCACTTTTCCCGTAAACTGCGACTGCGCCATGGCTGTTCCAGCTGCGAGAATCTGCCCGGCGAAAATCATTGCAAGTTTTTTGTTCATCTTAAAACAATCTCTCTTTTAGGAAAAAATGTAATCGTTCCTTTCCGCAAAGGATTTCCCTTACGGTCAGTCTGTGTGCCGTTCACCCTCCATCGGGACTACCGGCAACTTTCCTGCAAAAATAGAAGAAGCCTTAAAGAAAAGCCGAAAACAATCTTCCTGTGAATACCTAAATAATAAATTCTCTCTAATTTTGCCGCCCCTTGTCGTGCGGAGCAATCGCGGCCGGATTGTCAAACAACCAAAAATGCCCGGCCAACTTGCCACCTGACCTTTCACTTGCATCATTGTCAGGCGAGTTGTTTCTTTGTCTTTTTACCTTTTTTAGTTCCTGTTTCTACGTTTATTCTCCCTTTACCTTTTAAATACTAATGTTAACTTGTTTTATTGTTACGATTTGTTATCGTGGCAGCAAAAGTATAAAATATTTCAATAATAGCAAAAATAAAAGTTACAAAATATCACTTTTTTCAATAAAAAGGTTGTTTTTATCAATAATTCGCGGCTGTTTTGCGTAACAATAATATTTTTATGCAATAAAAGTTAACATTCGCAAACATTACATTCAGGCCTAATACCCATCCCTGCCGTTTCTTATTACCCACCCGAATATTTGGTAGATTGCGTATTTTCAACTAATTTTACAACTCGCTACACACGTTTCTTCATTACCAATGAAAAAGCCTGTGGTGCGAAGAGCGAACCAATTACACTATAACACAAATGCATTTAACTGAACACCAACACCTTACCTCAACAATAGGGGGGGGGGTAAAAACAAGACATGTAGTCTTCTGAAACGTATTGTCCGCCGTCTGCGGACTCTTGTTGAGCACTTTCTTCGCGGCGACCTTGGGGGGCATTGGCGCATGTTGCTCCTTACAATGGGCGTAACACTCTACCCTATGCTCACCAAAACCGATACCAACTGGTATGGCAACCCTATCCGCATGTGCGCCGCGGCTTTCGCCCTGTCCTACTTTTTCACCCTTGCCGGTGCGCTGATACGCAACAAGTATGCACGCAATACCGTCTACACAGCCCTGTTTCTTTTTGCGTTAGCACATTGTTTGTTGCAGATTGTGTGTCTACATTCCGTAAACTCCCCTCTTACTGCAGACATCAATGCTGCCATTCTTGCCACCAACACCAACGAAGCCACCGAATTTATCGATACTTTCTGCAACACACGGGTCGTTGTGTTTCTGTGTCTTCTACCGCTATTCTTGGTTGCCATATTATGTATAGGCAGCAAATTGCGTTTCATGTCACGGCAAGTTTTTCGTCATGCCGGTGTCCTCATATTTTTAATATGTATGGGCATTACCACACAATACAAGCACAGCCTCTACTATCACACATCGGTAGACCTTGTAGACAATTACCGCTTTATCCACGAAACGCTCGGCATACAAATCCAGCACACCCGTCCCTCCGTCAAAATTACCTCCACGGCCCAGCCTCCGCTTGTGATATGGATTATCGGCGAGTCACTCACAAGTCACCACTGTTCGCTCTACGGCTATGCGAAACCCACCAACCCGCTACTACAAAAGAAGGTCAATGATGGAGAGGCATTGCTCTTCACTGGCGTGAAAGCAGCCGAACTTCACACCCAGCAAGCCTTCCAACTGATGATGGGCACCTATGCGAAAGACACTGCAGAGGGCACGAAATGGTATGACGTGCCCACCCTGCCCGACATTGCCAAGGCCGCCGGCTACCACACCCACTGGATTTCCAACCAAAGCAAGAAAGGACTTTTCGACAATATCGTGTCGCAGTATGCCGACCTGTGCGACACGACCTTCTTCATCGGCAACAAATTCAGCGGCACAAACCGATCGACAATCGACGGAGAACTGCTACCTGTGTTCAAGCGTATGCTCGCCCAACCGTCGGAAAGAGACTTCTACATCATTCATCTCATGGGTTGTCACGGGAGTTTCTCCATGCGCTATCCATCCACATTTGCCTACTTCAAGGAGAGCGAATACGCCGACTATCCTTCCAAACAGCGGAAGAAGCGAGCAACCTACGACAATTCTGTGCGCTACAACGACTATATCGTGAGTACCATAATGGACATGGTGCGACACCGCGAGGCCGTCGTTGTCTACGCCCCCGACCATGGGCTCGACATTTTCGAAAGCAATCCCCACACTGCCGCCCACGGCAATCCCGACAATCCAATCAGCAGCAAGGCCGGACACGATATTCCATTTCTCATCTACACGACCGAGACCTACCGCCAGCGGCACCCCGCCACCGTGCTGCGCATGAAGAAGAGCGTAGACAGAACATTCGACATGGAGGACATTCCCTATCTAATTATGGATCTCATGCAGTGTGATTTTGCCTCCGCACCAGCTGTAGAGCGGAAATCGCTCATAAGAAATTGAGAGCGAAAAGTCATTTACCTACAAGCAAAAAGACACTCCATGGGTCTGCTGCGACAACTGTCGCGCAAGCCCATGGAGTGTCTTTGTCTATGCAGTGCGGCAACGGCCGCTGTTATTTCTTGTCGTAGGCGTGGAGCGGATAGTCGGTGGTGAAGTGCAGTCCACGGCACTCCTTGCGTTCTATCGCGCTGCGTGTGATGAGGTAGCCCACGTTTATCATGTTGCGCAGCTCGCATATGTCGCGGCTTGCCTTGACGCGTTTGAACAGAGCTTCGGTTTCCTCATAGAGCAGGTCGAGGCGGTCCCAGGCGCGCTTCAGGCGCAGGTCGCTGCGCACAATGCCCACATAATTGCTCATTATCTCGCCCACTTCCTTCACACTTTGGGTTATAAGCACCTTCTCTTCGTTGGTCATCGTGCCCTCATCGTTCCATTCTGGCACGTTCTCGTTGAAGTCATACTCGTCAACATGTTCCAAGGAATGGCGCGCGGCAGCGTCTGCATACACCACAGCCTCAATGAGAGAGTTGCTCGCCAAGCGGTTGCCTCCGTGCAAACCGGTGCATGAACACTCGCCAATGGCATAAAGACGCTCTATCGACGACTGTCCGTTGGTGTCCACCTTTATGCCGCCGCACATGTAATGTGCCGCCGGACGCACTGGGATATAGTCGGTTGTGATGTCGATGCCTATCATTTTGCACTTGTGATAGATGTTGGGGAAATGCCGTTTCGTTTCCTCCGGGTCTTTGTGCGTAACGTCGAGGCACACATGGTCGAGCCCGTGTATCTTCATTTCCTTGTCGATTGCACGTGCCACAATATCGCGCGGGGCGAGCGAGAGGCGCTTGTCGTATTTCTCCATGAAGCTCTCCCCGTTGGGCAGACGCAGTATTCCGCCGTAGCCGCGCATCGCCTCGGTGATGAGAAACGCTGGATGCGTTTCGCCGGGGTGGAAAAGTGCGGTGGGATGAAACTGCACAAACTCCATGTCCTTCACCGTTCCCTTTGCCCGGTAGACCATGGCTTCGCCGTCGCCTGTGGCTATTATCGGGTTGGTGGTGGTTTGGTAGACGGCTCCGCAGCCGCCAGTGCACATGAGCGTAACCTTGCTCAGATAGGTGTCAACCTTCTGTGTGTCGGGATTGAGCACATAGGCTCCGTAGCAGTTTATGTATGGAGTGCGCCGTGTGACGCGTGCTCCGAGATGGTGCTGGGTTATTATTTCCACGGCGAAATGGTTTTCCTTCACCTCGATGTCGGGACAGTTGCGCACGGCCTCCATAAGTCCGCGCTGTATCTCGGCTCCCGTATCGTCGGCATGGTGCAGGATGCGGAACTCAGAGTGTCCGCCCTCACGGTGCAGGTCGAACTTGCCGTCGGCGTTGCGATCGAAATTCACGCCCCACTCCACCAGCTCCTTTATCTGAGCCGGAGCGTTGCGCACCACCATTTCAACGGCTTTCGGGTCGCTAATGTAGTCGCCTGCAATCATCGTGTCGTTGATGTGCTTGTCGAAATCATCAACCGCAAGGTTTGTAACCGAGGCCACGCCGCCCTGTGCAAACGATGTGTTTGCCTCGTCGAGCGAAGTCTTACATATCATGCACACCTTACCCTTGTGTGCCCGGGCTATCTTCAGGGCGTAGCTCATGCCGGCCACGCCGGCGCCGATTATCAGAAAATCGTATTTGAAAACCATTTTTATATTGTTTCTTACATGATACAAAGGTAATGCAAATGGCAGACAATGCAAAGAAAACACAACGAAATTTGTGCTTCTTTTAATTGTTGCCCTTCTGATTATCAGCAGACAGAAAAAATTGCTAATATCGGCATTGGCAACCAAAATTTACGTAAATTGGTTGCCAAACAGAAATAAAATGCCTACATTTGCAACACAACAAACAACATTATATTAATATGGTAGTAGTCAGTACAAGAGACTTTCGTGTCAATCAGACGAAATATCTGAATATGGCAAAATCGGGAGAGCACGTCGTATTGAAATCGCGTGCTGGCAATTTCCGCATATCCCCGGAAGACGACAAAGGCATAAAAGAAGTTCCGCGTGACTTGATAACAGAACTTAAAAACGCTTTGACAGAAGTAAAGGAAGCCATCGATGGCAAGCGCATACTTCTGTCTGCCGACAGCTTGGCCGATGAGTTGTAGTATTAGCATTTCGGTTTCCGACGACTTTTCAAGGGAGGCAAAACGCCTCGCCAAGAAATATCCGAGCTTCAAACAAGATTACTTGGATTTTCTAGAAAGCATCAAGCAAAACCCGTTGCAAGGCGACGAGATAACAAAAAACATCCGTAAGGTCAGAATGGCTATCAAGTCGAAAGGCAAGGGCAAATCAGGTGGAGCACGCGTCATCACATACAACATCCTCACACAAGAACTCGACGGGCAGATTGTCCTCCTTCTCATCTACGACAAGGAGAACGCTTCTACCGTCAAAACAGATGTGGTAAAACGCCTAGCACACGACCTGGGGTTTGAAACCGAATAGAGTTTCTTTCTATAATTGGGAACAACTGTCAGAAGCTCAATGATTCAAAACCCGACAAGCAACTGTATAGCACAATAAAAGGATGTCCACCTTGAACATCCTTTTTTATCATTCTATCAAACAGAAGATTGCATCAAAACTCTTCATTTACATAATTGTACGGCCCATAATAGATTCTTACAAAATATGAATCTTTGTCATTCCTTATAATATCTGTATGAAGGCCTTCCTCATACGGCTCTGTTGAAAAAGTGTACCAACGGCCATCCCATCGAGGAGAAATACCACCGGTATGATACGGGTATCCATTTTTGTCTTTGAGTCCAAGCATTTTATATCTTGACAACATGGTTTCAGAAACATATTTCTCTTTCTCTATAGCCTCGGCTAAACTTTTTACATCTATCACAAAGACACAAGTGTTGAGATAACTATTAATCCCATCCGATTGAAACGAAAAAACAACAGAATCAAAATCGTGACCAGCGTATTTTACATTTTTGTAATACAACAATTTTGAAGACGAAATATATTCGGCTATACCAAATTTCTTTTCAAGCATTTCTTCTGCCTTCTCTCGAGATATACCAAAAGGAATTCCACCTATTGTCCTCACTTGTGCCTTTTTCCATTCATCAACAAGTGGTTGAAGAAGCGAATCTATTCGGGCACGTTCTTCTTGCGTGGCCGTCTTATATTTTTCCACATAATCTACCCCAGCTAGTTCGGATGACGTTTCTTGTGCATTCAAACTGACGCAAAGTACAACAAGTGCAAACAATAATATCAGTTTCCTCATAATTTGCCGTTTAGGTTATTCGTGTTCTTCACAACTGTCAGAGATTTAAATATACACCTATTTTATTCCACCAACAAGTTGCCAATATTGAATTTATCAATGTTTTATGCAAAGTTATAAAATTACGATGAAAGCCATGAACATTCTTTCTATTATTATCCAAGTTTCTGATTTGCCGTTTAGTACATGTCCCCGAAGGGGGCAAACTCTGCATAACCGCAGGTTCCCTTCGGTCACCAGCGGTTATAGCATCGGTTTATAAAATAGTCCTCGAAGAGGGCGAACTTTCCATGCAGGGATGTTCTATAAATTAAGTACCTGATAATCAGCTTAATTCTTTGCTATTTCAATAAAAAGTCGTACCTTTATAGTGAAATCAGAAGATAATATGCAGAAAACAACG
>CAVCLB010000010.1:0-51440 GCA_963602915.1 Dysosmobacter segnis
CATAAAACGAGACATTGCATTCATCAGCCCTGTAAGGGCGTAACAGTCGTAGCCCAGGGTAAGCCGTTTGCGACAGCAAACGGTGTAACCCTGGGTAAATGATTGATTTTCAAGGCTGGCCTGTAAGGTCAGCACAATATTTGTTAGTTGTGTTGACCTTACAGGCCAACCTACTTCGGTATACATGAAACCCAGGGTTACGGATGTCGCTTCGCTCTATCCTTACCCTGGGCTGGGATTGTGACGCCCTTCCAGGGCTATAAATACCAAATTCCTTCTGATAATCAAAATGTTATAAGCTCATATTCATATAAAATTTCGCATGTTTTTTTATCCGATTTTGAACACACTACCCTTCGGGGACACTTGCTAAATGACAAATCCGAACTGGAGAACAAATATATTCCAGCCTGGCCACACCTTGCCCACGGCGTGCGGCAAATGATGCACGCTCGTGCAGCACATGAAGCACACGCGTACATCGGCCGCAGCACGCCACCGACAAGCCCTTATACACGGGCGAAACGGGCATAAGTATGTATTATTTATGCCATTCTTTCAACCATTTGCATGCTCATACGCGCCGAAGACTGTGCCGCAAAGGGCTTTAACCAAAAAATAACATTAAAAACTTTTTTTATCAGAATTTATTTCTTTACTTTGCAAGAGATATTAAAAATACATAATTTACTACCACATGCAGAAAAAGCTTAATTTAGCAGTGATTGCCATGTGCTATGCGCCCTTAGCCTATGCACAGACCGACTCACTGGCGCACGTGAGTGACGCTGTGAGCGAATCGGCTTTCACATTCACCGAGGCGCAGCTGGGAGAAGACGACGACATGTCGCAGAACGTGACACTCATCAGTTCGAACACCAACATCTACGCCAACGAGGTGGGCTACCTTTTCTCGCCGGTACGCTTCCGCTACCGCGCGTTCGACCAGAAATTCAACGGCGTGTACATCAACGGCGTGCCCATGAACGACATAGAGAACGGGCAGTTCCGCTACACACTCGTGGGAGGTTTGAACAACCAGACACGCAACAAGGAATTTTCACTACCATTCGAGAGCAACACATTCGCCTTCAACGAAATGGGCGGTGTGAACAACTACAATTTCCGCCCGGCAGCAATGGCTTCGGGACACCGCATAACACTCAGCGGAGCCAACCGCAACTACACACTGCGCGGAATGTACAGTTATAGCACTGGGCTCACCGACAAGGGATGGGCATTCAGCGCCGGAGTGTCTTACCGTTGGGCAAACCAAGGCTATGTGGAAGGCACTTCCTACAACTCACTCTCCTATTTCCTCGGTCTGCAGAAGGTATTTGCAGGCGGCCGCCACAGTTTGGCATTCTCCACATGGGGCAACCCCACCGAACGCGCTTCGCAAGGAGCAGGCACCGACGAGGCTTACTGGCTGGCCAACGACCGCTACTACAACCCCTACTGGGGCTACCAGAACGGCAAGAAGCGCAATTCGCGCATTGTGAACGACTATTCGCCCAGCGCAATACTCACCTGGGACTGGAAGATGAACGACAATTCGAAGCTCACCACATCGCTGTTCGGCAAATATAGCATGTACAAAAGCACGAAGCTCAACTACAACAACACCGAGAACCCGCAGCCCAACTACTGGAAGAACCTTCCGAGTAGCTACTACGACGTGTGGAACGACGACAACGACTCCTACCGCACTCCCGAAGCTCTCGCCGAATGGCGCAACGCCGTTGAATACTGGAAGGCCGACAAGGCCAACCGACAGATAAACTGGGACCGCCTGTATGCCGCCAACAAAACAGTGTCGGAGCAGGGCTATGACGCCATGTACTACATCCAGGCCAAGCACAGCGATGCACTCACCGTGTCGCTGGCATCTACATTCAACCGCCAGATAGACAAGGACAAGAGCATAAATATAGGTATAGTGGCCGGCACCAACAAGGGCATGCACTACCAGACAATGGACGACCTGCTTGGGGCCGACCATTTCACCAACATCAACACCTATGCCTTGGGAATGTACTACAACGAGAATTCGCCCGAAATACAATACGACCTTAACAATCCCAACGCTATTATTAAGGTGGGCGACAAGTTCGGCTACAACTACAACCTGCTGGTGAACAACGCAAAACTATGGTCGAGCTACACAGAAAACTTCGGCAACCTCAACTACACGATTGCTGCAAAGATAGGCTACACGAGCATGGAGCGCGACGGAAAGATGCGCAACGGCCTTGCAGCCAACTACTCTTACGGCAAGAGCGGTGTGGCCGAGTTCATAGACGGAGGCGTGAAGTTGGGCGCCAACCTGCACATGGGCACAGCCGGAACGCTGTCGCTCGGACTCGGATATGAGCACCGCGCACCGCAGGCACGCAACGCCTTCGAGTCTCCCGAGATAAACAACAACTTCGTGACCAACCTCAAAAACGAGCGCATATTCAGTTCGGAACTTGGCTACCAGTATGAAAACGCATGGCTGCACGCCAACGTCAACGCCTATTACAGCCGTCTGACCAACGTGACCGATTGGCAGAATTACTATTTCGACGACGAGAACTCGTTCACCTACGTGTCGCTCACCGACATGAAGAAAGAATACTACGGCGTTGAGGCAGGCCTCAAGTTCAAGGTGACAAGCGCATTCGACATCAAACTCCTCGGCACTATAAGCGAAGCAAAGCTTATAAACGATGCCAAGCTGAGCTATATGAAATCGTCGAACGGCGAAGAAATCACCGAAGACAAGATTTACAACAAGGGCATGCGCGAGTCGGGCACGCCGCTCACCGCTGCAAGTCTAGGTCTGAGCTACCACCAGAACGGATGGTATATCGACGCCAACTGCAACTATTACGACCGCATCTACCTCTCATACTCGCCCAACTACCGCTACGAGTCGACTCTGCAGAACCGCAAAGCGGCAGGAGAAACAGTCTACGACTTGCAGGGCAACGTGCTCGAGTCGGCCATAAGCCAGGCCAAGGGACACGGCGGATTCATGGTGGACTGCTCGATAGGACGCAGCATCTATCTCAAACACGGATCGCTGTCGATTAACCTCTCTGTGACCAACGTGCTCAACAACCGCGACATAGTGACCGGCGGCTACGAACAAAGCCGAAGCAACTACTCGGGAAGCGGCGACAATGTAAGCAAGCGCGCCTACTCATTCTCGAAGAACCCCATGAAGTTCTATGCCTACGGCACCAACGGAATGCTGAACATCACTTATAAATTCTAAAAAAGAAAGCAATGAAGAAAACGATGAAATATCTCGCCCTCGCAATGCTTGCCCTAATCGCCACAACGACAGTAACGTCGTGCATGGACGACGACTGGAAAGACCCTACGGGCGACGTGTCGCCCTACGGCAACAACAGCTTGCAGGAGCACAACGTCATATCGATAGCCGACCTTAAGGCAAAATATGCCAAGGCACTGAGCCAGCAGAACGACACGACACGCATAACCGACGACATACAGATAAAGGGACGCGTGGTGAGCACCGATGCCGGCAACAACATCTCCAACGAAATTGCCGTTGACGACGGCACAGGATCAATACTCGTGTGCATAACAGCACGCGGCCTGTACAAGATTTATCCCGTGGGACAGGAGGTGCTCATCAGCCTCAAAGACCTTTACATAGGCACCTACGGCTACCAGCCGCAGATAGGCACGCCCTACACAAGCACCAGCAAGTCGGGCGTGAAGCGCACATTCCCGAGCCGCATCAACTTCAATGTGTGGCAGTCGCACTTCCGCAACATCGGCACAGCCGATGCCTCGAAGGTGACAGCCGAGGAGTTTGACCTCAGCAAAGTAAAGGATGCCAACTACATAGCCGAGAAGTGCGGCAAGCTCATGACCTTCAAGAACGTCACCTTTGCCGAGGCAAGCGCAACCAAACAGACTCCGTTTGCCACCGAGTCGGAAGGCGTAGGCAACGGCAACGGCGTGAGCCGATCACTCAACGGCTACAGTTCGAGCGTGCTCTGCGTGCGCACAAGCATCTATGCCAAGTTTGCAGCGATGCCGCTGCCCACCACTCCGGTAAACATCACCGGCATCGTGACACGCTACGGCAGCACCGTGCAAATCCTGATACGCGAATATAGCGACGTGGAAACAATTAAATAAAGGCAACGACAACAAACAACATAAAAAAGAAAAACAAATCTCGATATGAAAAAGATACAATATTTGATGTTAGCCCTCATCATGGCGGCATTCACATTTACAAGCTGCGAGGATGTTCCGCAACCCTACCAGACTCCCGATAGCGGCGACGATACTCCCACCGTTGAAGAAGTTGCAACCGGCGAAGGCACAGCAGAAAGCCCGTTCAACGCAGTTGCAGCCAACAAGTATGTGGAGGCTGGCGAGGGACTCGACAAAACCGTATATCTCACCGGCATCATTAGCAGCGTGAAAGAGTGCTCGGCAAAATACGGCAACGCATCTTTCAACATCACCGAAGACGGATCAACCGACAAGACCAGCTTCTATGTTTACCGCGTAAAGGGTTTGGGCAACAAGAGCATCGACTCCGACACCTATGTGAAGGTAGGCGACAAGGTGGTGGTGTGCGCCCAGCTCACCAACTACAACGGCACCTATGAAACGGCACAGAACACTGGCTACATCTATTCGCTTAACGGAAACAGCGACGGCGACACCACGCCCGATGATGGCGAGGCTACCGGCGACGGTACAAAGGAAAATCCGTTCAACAGCGTAGCAGCCAACAAATACACATCGAGTCTTGCAGCCGACGTGAATTCCGACAAGGAAATTTACATCAAAGGCAAGGTGGTGTCGGTGAAAGAACAGTATGGTACACAATACGGCAACGCCACATTCTACATTTCCGACGACGGCAAGGAAGACAACCAGTTCTATGTGTACCGTGCACTCTACCTTGACAACAAGAAATACACCGAAGGCACAAACATCAAAGCAGGCGACGAAGTGGTGGTGTGCGGACTTGTTGTCAACTACAAGGGCAACTACCCCGAAACCGTGAAAGAGGAAGCCTACCTCGTTTCGCTCAAAAGCAATAGCGAAAGCGGTGACAACACCGACGAAACTACGGGCGACACCAGCGCAGCCAACGGCGACTTTGAATGCTGGGTGAGCGGTGCTCCCAACAACTGGAAATCCTCATCAACGGCAGGCAACGCCACACTGAGCCAAAGCACCGATGCACACGGCGGCAAATACTCTGTCAAGGTGACTGGAAATTCAAGCGGCAACAAACGTTTGGCCTACAAGGAAATGGATCTTAAAGCAGGCGAATACACCATGACTTTCTATGCAAAGGCTGCCACATCAACGGGTGCTTCGCTGTGCCAGGGCTATGCCATTGTCACCAACGGGGCAATAAGCAGCAGCAGCGACTACAAATATGGCGACTACACCAACAACCTCACCAACACCGAATGGGTGAAAGTGAGCCACACGTTCACCATAGCTGCCGACGGCACTTACTGCATGGTGATAATGAACTCGAAGAATCCGGGCGGCGATTTGCTCATCGACGATTTCACACTCACCTGCGGATCACAGACAATCATCAAGTAAGCAACAGGCTACTATAACACTGCACATCCCCGTCGGCACCTTCTGCAATGCCGACGGGGATGTCTTTTTCCACCAACAACGCACATTTTCAGCTGCCAACACACCGACATTGCCAACAAAACGACTCCAAAATTTGCCCGAACAAGAAAAAAGTCGTAACTTTGCAACCGATTAAGCGTGTAATAACGCGAAATTACTCAAACAAACATTCAAACATAATTAAAGAAATGAAAAAGGGAATCCATCCAGAAAACTATCGCCCCGTCGTATTCAAGGATATGTCCAACGGCGATATGTTCCTTACAAAGTCTACATGCAAGGCTACAGAGACAGTAGAGTTTGAAGGCGAAACTTACCCAGTAGTGAAAGTCGAAATCTCGAGCACTTCTCACCCGTTCTACACAGGAAAGAGCAAGCTCGTCGACACAGCAGGCCGCGTGGACAAGTTCATGAGCCGCTACGGAAAGGTTCGCAAATAAGACATAGATACACTTCCTACTTTATATAAGGACATTGAAAGTGTGTTCTTGCGTAGTTGCATATACGCCAGAACACACTTTCTTTTTGCTTACAAAACAGGAACGACCGCCACAAAACAACGGTCAGGAATTCTTTTGAAAGCCCAGTCACACCATAACAAAAAGCATCTCTACTTAAAACTACGCCACAATAGCATTATGCTCAAAACAATACACCCACAAAAATTCGCCCACAAAACCTTATATTTCCTCGCCACACTGGCAATGGCTGCGGCCATGACCGCATGTGGCAACGACTCAGACAGCGGCAGTGAAGGGGGCAACAGCAACAGCCCCAACGTCAACAGAAACACAGTCACTACCGACAATGCAGTGACAAGGCTCGAATTTCCACACCTTGCCGACGCCAAAACCAATATTGTAATCGTACACCGCACGCCCGAAGACAAGTTCGACAAAGACCGGGTGAACTATGCAATAGAATGGGACTGCAACAAAAAATCGCAACGTTGGTCGTGCTATCAGATGCACAAGGGCTACAACGGCAATTTCTCACGCGTAGTAAACGAATATCCCAACGACCCGGACATTCCGAAAGAATACCGTTGGGACAAAGACTACATAAGCGGTTCCGGCTTCCAGCACGGCCACATCTGCCCCAGTGCCGACCGCACATTCTCCTACCAGGCCAACTACCAAACCTTCTACATGTCGAACATGCAGCCACAATATCCTGCATTCAACGGCTATTCGGGCAGCAACCGCGGCTTGTGGCTGCGCATGGAAGGTAAGGTGCAGCAACTTGCAGGTAATCTCGGCTCGTCGGACACGATGTATGTGTGCAAGGGAGGATGCATCGACAACGATGAATACATAATCAAGCGCATCGACAACAAGCTCATTGTCCCCAAATATTTCTTTATGGCTCTACTCATGAAAACATCGCAAGGCTATTCGGCTATGGCCTTTTGGGTGGACCAGACTGCATCGTGGCGCATGGACGAAACGCTCGCACAGCACGCAATATCAATAGACGAGCTTGAAACACTCACCGGCATCGATTTCTTCTGTAACCTTCCCGACAAGATAGAAAACGAAGTTGAGAAAAACTTCTACCCCAAATATTGGGGTCTACAATAGCATAACAGCATTCATTCCCGTTCATCACGCAATGCCCAACAACATTGCAGCATGCTGATGAACCACACAACACACGGTTTAAAGATATTCGTATGGCATACCAACGAATTCTTTAAACCGTTTTCTTTATACTTTGTTTTCGCCACATTTGCACTCCATACGAGAGCAATTATTACGGAAGTCACTCCCCTACTCCATAGCCATATGATTACTGTTAAAACAAAAATCAGAGTATATAAAGGATTAATCGGAGTATGTAAAATAGATTTATCAGAAGTAGACGAAAGCACAATCGTGCAAAATGCAAAAGAGGATTTCACTAAAAGTGAAATCCTCTTTTCGTTGTGACTCCGCTGGGATTCAAACCCGGAACCTTCTGATCCGTAGTCAGATGCTCTATTCAGTTGAGCTACGGAGCCTCGTTTTGGTAGTGGATAGGGGAATCGAACCCCTATGCCAAGATTGAGAATCTTGTATCCTAACCATTAGATGAATCCACCGTGGTTATTGCAATAATCGATGCGGAAGCTGGGGGATTCGAACCCCCGGTACGGTTACCCGTACGGCAGTTTAGCAAACTACTGGTTTCAGCCACTCACCCAAACTTCCTTACGTCAGCTTTTGAGCGCATCAATCTGTTTCTTAATTGCGAGTGCAAAGGTAGTGGTTTTATTTTATACTGCAAAACATTTCGGGCATTTTTTTTGATTTTTCTTTTAAAAAGTGCTTTTTACGGTTTACTAAGCACCTGTATGGGGCGGTTTCGACGTGTTTTCGCACCAAGATTTGGCACAGGCGTCTTTCAAGGGGCATCCGACACAACCCGGCCTACCGCTTCTACGAGCTTTATATATAAGCCTTATACGATGCACGACATAGGCCACCGATGCCGCAATGGCCAAAAGCACGACTATATATTGCGAGGTTACGCTCATAATGCAGGAATGTTATAAAACGAAAATGGCGACATGCGAGCATACCATTGCTTGTATGCTGACATTATCGCCATATCTTATGTTTACGTTTTAATCCTTTTCGTCCTATCAATAGGCGAACAACGGATAACTCTTCATTGTTTCGTTCACTTTGCTGCGTACTTCGGCAATAACCCCTTCGTTCTCGGGATTGTCGAGCACACGCTCTATCAGTTCGGCAATGAGAACCATAAGGTCTTCTTTTGCACCGCGAGTGGTTATGGCAGCAGTGCCGAGGCGTATACCTGAGGTTTGGAATGCGCTGCGCGTGTCGAACGGCACCATGTTCTTGTTTACCGTTATGTCGGCAGCCACGAGGGCGTTCTCGGCAACCTTTCCGGTGAGTTCAGGATATTTGGGACGCAAGTCAACGAGCATGGAATGGTTGTCTGTGCCGCCACTTACGATGGCGAAACCGCGCTTGATGAGCTCGTCGGCAAGCACCTTGGCATTTTTCTGCACCTGGCGTGCCCACTCCTTGAATTCGGGTTGCAGAGCCTCACCGAAGGCGACAGCCTTTGCTGCGATGACATGCTCGAGCGGTCCGCCCTGCGTTCCGGGGAAAACAGCCGAATTGAGCAGCTGGCTCATCATCTTCACCACGCCCTTGGGCGTTTTAAATCCCCACGGGTTTTCAAAGTCCTTACCCATGAGGATGATGCCGCCACGAGGTCCGCGCAGAGTCTTGTGGGTTGTAGATGTCACGATGTGGGCATATTTCACGGGATTGTCGAGCAATCCGGCTGCGATAAGTCCGGCAGGGTGAGCCATGTCAACCATGAACAGAGCCCCCACCTTGTCGGCTATTTCGCGCATGCGCTTGTAATCCCATTCACGGCTGTATGCCGAACCGCCGCCGATAATCAGCTTTGGTTTGTTCTCAATGGCGAGCTTCTCCATCTCGTCGTAGTCCACGCGCCCCGTTTCGGGGTTGAGGTTATAGCCCACGGCATGGTAGAGGATGCCCGATGTGTTTACTGGTGAACCATGTGAGAGGTGGCCTCCCTGTGCAAGGTTCAATCCCATGAATGTGTCGCCGGGTTTCAGCACTGCGAGCAGAACTGCGGCGTTGGCCTGTGCGCCGGAGTGCGGCTGCACGTTGGCATATTCGGCCCCGTAAAGTTGCTTCACGCGCTCAATGGCGAGTGTTTCCACCTCGTCAATCACCCCACAACCGCCATAATAGCGTTTGCCGGAGTAACCCTCGGCATATTTGTTGGTAAGGCACGAGCCCATGGCCTGCATCACCTCGTCGCTGACGAAGTTCTCCGATGCAATAAGTTCGATGCCTTTTAGCTGGCGCTGGTGTTCCTTTTCGATAAGGTCGAAAACGATTTGGTCTTTTTTCATACGCTTTACATTTATAGGTTATGTAATTTGGATACACTGTTTTGTGGTGTGTGCGATGCGTGTCACACGAGCTTCACATGGTCGATGCACTGCTCTTTGTCGCAATAATGACACTTGAGTATGCCCAACCGTTTGTCTACCACGTTGAACACAGTGAGCATCGGCTCGTTGTTGGTGATGCACTTCGGGTTGTTGCAGCGCACTATTCCGCGCAGTTCGTCGGGAGTTTCAACGGTTTTCTTCTCAACCACCTCATAGTCTTTTATTATGTTGAGCACCACATTTGGAGCCACTACTGAGAGGCGTGAGATTTCCTCGTCGGTAAAGAACTTGTCAGACACTTTTATTATGCCCTTCTCCCCTATCTTCTTCGACGGATAGTTGTAGCCTATTGTCACCGGGGTGTCGAGCGTCTGCAATTGCAGAATGTTGGCCACCTGATAGGTTTTCTCGGCTGGTATATGGTCGATCACTGTGCCGTTTTTTATTGCGGCCACCTGTCTTTCTGTCTTGTTCATCTTGATTAGCTACTTAAACGGTTTGCTGTTTTCTCAGCGTATTATTGTTGTGTCGTTCTTCACGTCGTCGAGCGTAATGCCCAACACGTCGCAGAATATGGCCTCGCGCGCAAACAGTCCGTTGCCAGCCTGCTGTATGTAGTAGGCGTGCGGATTGTCGTCAACGTCGTAGGCTATTTCGTTCACGCGCGGCAGCGGGTGCAGAATTTTCATGTTGGGCTTGGCACTGTGCAGCATGGCGTCTTTAAGGATATACACATTCTTCACGCGTTCATATTCCATGAGGTCAGAGAAGCGTTCCTTCTGCACGCGCGTCATGTAGAGTATGTCGGCATCGGCAATCACCTTTTCGTTGAATTCGGTGTGTTCCTCATATTTTATGCCGTGCTTGTCGCAGTAGAGCTTGTATTCTGCCGGCATGGCAAGTTCTTCGGGTGCGATGAAATGGAATGTCGGGTTGAAATGGCGCATGGCCGTGATGAGCGAATGCACGGTGCGTCCGTATTTCAGGTCGCCCACCAGATATATGTTCAGGTTTTCGAGTGTTCCCTGGGTTTTGTATATTGAATAGAGGTCAAGAAGGCACTGCGAGGGGTGCATGTGTGCTCCGTCGCCGGCGTTAACTATCGATACCGGCGAAACCTCGCTGGCATACTGCGCCGCTCCCTCAACGAAATGTCGCATTACGATAACGTCGGCATAGTTTGACACCATGAGTATTGTGTCTTTCAATGTCTCGCCCTTTGTCACGCTCGAAGCTTTGGCGTCGGAGAAACCTATGACGCGTGCGCCGAGCCGATTGGCAGCGGTTTCGAAACTGAGACGGGTGCGTGTGGAAGGCTCGAAGAAGAGAGTGGCCACTACTTTTCCCTTGAGCAACTCCCTATTGGGAAACTTTTCAAATTCTTGCGCCATCTGTATAAGGTAGAGAAGTTTTTCCTTCGACAGGTCGGCGATTGTTACGAAATCGTGTTTCATTGTTTTTCAGAATTGTTTGTTGTCTCTAAATTGTGTGCTAAGTTAATCAATATTTTCCAAAAAGGGATTGTTGCCGTGCAATAATTTCCCAGTAGCCCACAGTTTTTGCAGTTGCCGTGGCGAGTGCCCGAATACTTTGTTGCGACGTATTTCATGTGCACAATACGTGTGCAGCAGACGATGCACGTGCGTGCAGCAGATGCACTACGTGCGTGCAGCAGATGCAGTAGGCCGTCAGAAAAGCAAAAACGGATGGGAAAAAGCAAAAAGTCCAGACCGAAACTCCGTGTGGAACCGTCGGTCTGGACTTTATTATGATGCGTGCCACAGCACGCGTTGCGTTATGAATTAAGGTTTAGAGCACATGCATAGTGCCGAGCACGAAAAGCAATGTGTAGCCGAGCACGAGTCCAATGACACCCATGGCGATGCCTATCTTCATCATTTCGTTCTGCTTCACGAGCCCTGTGGAATGTGCAATGGCATTCGGGGGCGTACTGATGGGGAGGCTCATTGCCACCGATGCAGCCACGGCGATGCCGATGAGCACGGTGGGTGTGCCGCCGATGCTGTCGAGCGTGCTGCCCATGCCCTTGCACACTACGGCGAGAATAGGCACAAGAAGTGCTGCCGTTGCGGTGTTGGAGATGAAATTGGACAGCAAGTAGCAGATGAGACCCGAGGCAACAAGTATTGCCACCGGCGACCATGAACCGAACGGTATGCTCTTAATAACATTCTCGGCAAGTCCCGACTCGTTGAGGGCGAGGCCGAGTGCGAAGCCACCGGCAACCATCCATATCACGCTCCAGTTTATCTCTTGCAGGTCTTTTGCCGTTACCACTCCGGTGAAAGCAAACACAACGATGGGAATCATGGCCACGGTATTGGCCCCGACACCGGTTACACGGTCGAGAATCCAGAGCAGAACAGTAACCACGAAAGTCACGGCTACCACCTTGGTGCGCCAATTGTGTTGCACGTCGCCCTCAATGTTCAGTTCGATTGTCTTCTTCTTGAACGGGAAGAATTTCTTCAACAAGAACCAACCTATGAGCAGAAGCACGATGGTGAGCGGCATCATAAACATCATCCATTCGCCAAATCCGAGTCCAAGGTTAAGTCCTGTTGGCGAATTGAGATATTTTAGTGCAATGGCATTGGGCGGTGTTCCAATCGGAGTTCCCATACCGCCGATGTTGGCAGCAACGGGAATAGACAGCGTGAGAGCCACACGTCCCTTGCCCTCGGGCGGCAGAGCCTTGAACACGGGGGTGAGGAAGGTGAGCATCATGGCTGCCGTTGCGGTATTGCTGACGAACATCGAGAAGAAGCCGGTGATGAGAATGAAGCCCAAGAGCACGTTCTCGCTCTTGTTGCCAAACGGTTTGAGCAACGTGCGGGCAAGGTAGACGTCGAGTCCCGACTTGGTGGCAGCAATAGCAAGAATAAATCCGCCGAGGAAAAGGATGATTATAGGGTCGGCAAATGTGGCCATGAGAGCTTCGTGGTCGAGCAGTTCTTCCTTGCCTATGCCCGTTCTGAAGAAATTGAAAGCATTGTCTGATGTGGTGAGAAGGAGAATTCCTATGAGCGACACCGAGGTTGCCCAAGGTGCTATGGCCTCGGTTATCCACATGATAGTGGCAAATGCAAACACTGCAATGATGCGTTGTTGAATGGTCGTAAGGCCTTCTATTCCGAACGAGTCGGTTGGAAGATTCCACAACACGAGGGTTACAATGGCGGCGAAGGCAAACAACAGTACCTTCTTTTTTTCAATGCTGCCGCCAAGCGAAAAATTGTTTTCGGTTGACATATTTTTATTATTAGGTTAGTAATAGGTTTCCACACACCGCCACTCGACATTGCCGTCGGGTGCGGCTGTGGCATTTGTAGCCACAAACTTACTCAAAAAACGCTTATCAGCAAAATTTTACTGGCGTTTTTTGTCTTTTTGTTCATCACAAGTGGAAGCGGTTGCGGCGGTGCGCTTTCTGCGGCATGGCGTTGTCGGTGCCTATACCTGACGCCGCAGGCTGCCCTCCACTGTGGGCGCGTCCACAATATTGTGCCCAACGGTCGAGTATGCGTTCCACATAGCCCACGGTCTCATAACCGCGCATGTAGCCGTATTTCACCACCGGGTCGTTGTAGTATTGCGGCTGACTGAGTTTCAACACGAAATCCGACACATCGCTCCACGAATAGGGATTCTTTCCATATTTGCGTGCAAGTGCCATTGCGTCGCGTATGTGGAAGTGGCCGCCGTTGTAGCTGCCGAGCACGAATTTCTGCCGTTCGGCACGGTTGCGTATCTCGGGGAAATAGCCGTTGAGCTTGCGCAGATAGCGTGCGGCAGCAGAAACATTGGGTTCTGGTTCGAAAATCTGGTCGTGCGGCAGCCCCACCAAAGTAGCCGTTGCAGGCATTATCTGCATCAGTCCGCAGGCTCCGGCCCACGAGTAGGCCTTCGGGTCGAACGTGGATTCCTGATAGCACTGCGCGGCCAGCAACCGCCAGTCGCACTGTGCCGTGGCAGCATAACGTTTGAAAAGAGGATCGTATTGCGATATTATGCCGCCGGCAGCGTTGAGCATGGGGGCGTAGGTGTGGCGGTGTATGCTCTGCGATGAAAACATTCGCTGCTCTTCGCGGCGTATCTGCGCCACCATTTCAGGGCTGAACCAACTCGAAATGGAGTCGGCAAGTTCTTTGTTGGCAGCACTTACAGCCCATGAAGTGTTGAGCGAATCGACCGAATAACCGCAGAAGCGCACGCCGCGCGTGCTCTTCTTTATCTGACACGCTATTATGTCGGCATCACCGTAGTTTAGTTTGCGCACCATCTCGGCAGTGTCCTTGCACACTTCAACACGCAGCGACACGCCTAGTTTCTGCGCAAACCGTTCACAAAGCAGATACTGGGTGCCGAGCTTGCGCCCGCGATATTCGTAATAAGTGTCGGGACCGCTCACGGTGAGCATAATCATCTCACCGCCAGCCTGTATGTCGCCCATGTCAAACGCCGCACTGTCCTGCCCGTCGCCACCGCCGACTGGCGTGCCCCAGGGCGTGAGCTGGGGTGTCTTGGGCTGTGTGCAACCCAAGAGTATAAGTGCAGACAATATGAATATATAGAGCAAACGCATCACTTGTGAAGTGCAAAATTACAACATTTCTTGCACAAGTCGGAAAAAAAAATTACTTTTGCTCGTGTTACAAAACGCCGTGTGTGCTTGGCCGTTGGCTTCGCATGCCAGTGCAAGAAAATACTTTTCAGGCGGGTTCTATAAATTAACTTTGTTGGATTTTTGAATTTCATCCAGGCAGATTTTACTTTCTTTCAAAAGGAACATAGCGAGTTATGCGACTGAGGTAGAAAGGGAATGATGCCGGATAAAAACAAAAAGACACAAAGAGCGACCCGTATAAAATACAAATTTAACATTGCGTGGAATTCACAGTACACGCCTTCAGACAATGGAAACGAGCAAACTCGCAAGGAAAAATGTGCTTGAACTGAACAATGTGGCTTCTTCGCGGCAGAACATGAAGGTTCTGCTCGACATGGCTGAAAGTCCGTACAATGGTCCGTACAACCGTTATCCCGACCCGCAACAAACGGCACTGCGGCAGCGCATAGCCGAGGTGAAAAGGGTGAACGTGGAACAGATGTGCCTCGGCAACGGCAGCGAAGAACTTGTTGACAATCTGTTGCGCTGCTTCTGCGAGCCTCGCATCGACAATGTTGTTGCCATTGAACCAACGCGGACAATATACCGTGAATGTGCAGCGAGAAACGATGTGGAATACCGCCCCGTGACACTCGACGCCAATTTCGGCATTACTGCCGAACAACTGCTTGACCACACCGACGCAAACACAAAGATTATATGGATTTGCTCGCCCAATTTCCCTACGGGAACTCCGAGTTCAAGAGATGAAACAGAGCTACTGCTCGAACTCTTCGACGGCATTGTCGTGGTTGACGAGTCGTATGCCGATTTCGTGCGCACGCGTCCGTTCCGTGCCGACATCAACCGACACGACAACCTCGTGGTGCTCAACACGATGAGCAAAGCTTGGGGAAGCGCGGCGGCAAGGCTGGGAATGGCTTTTGCCGACAAGGCCATCGTAGACATAATGAACCGCATGCGTCTGCCCTACAACATCAGTTCGCTCGCCCAAAACTATTTCATTGAACTGCTGAAAGACCCGTTTGAAACCGACAAGAACGTGACGACGATTGTTTTGGAACGCCATCGGCTCATGGAGGCGTTCTCTGTTTTGCCGTCATGTGAAAGGGTATTCCCTTCGGTCACCAATTTCTTCCTAGCGAAATTCACCGACGCGCCACACGTTTTCAGCTATCTTGCCGACAACGGAATACTGGTGCGCGACTGCTCGCACATGCCGTTGTGCGACAACTGTCTGCTCATCACTGTCGGGACTAAGAGCGAAAACAACTTGCTGCTTGCCGCGTTGAGAAAATTGCAATAGCCATTTCACAACGCGGCAAAATCAGATTTTCAATAAAATTTTGAACATTCTCCAAGTCAAGACACGACTTGGGGATTTCTTTTCAACGTGCATTTGCAACCTCAATGCGGAATGTTGAAGCCGGCAATCCGGCTTCGTTCACAAGATTGGCTCTTGTGAACGGTTGCCATGCATACCTCACGAAACGCGGTTTTTCGATGCCGCGGCAATCGAGCCTCAGCCTATTGCCCACTACTTCTGCCGCAACTTCATGGTAAAGTCCTTCTTCTTGGGCCACCTCGAAAGTACGCAACGGCTTGCCGTCGGAACTGCACATTCCGTCAGCCTCATCAAAATCGAGCCACACATAACCGTCAGTTGCCGTGGCCTTGCGTATAGACGGCCCGCAAGGCGTTATGTCGGTGCGGCCATACGAATGGTTAAGCGCGAGACGGGCAAGACGCATGCCCACGGGAAGTTTGTTTCTGAAATGCACATCGGTGGAGTCGCCCACATCCGAAGAAACGGCCATTGCCACATGCGGCACGGTTTCTTGCAGCAACCGCTGACTGTCGCGGAACCACGGCCAAGAGGGTCGGTTCAGACTCGACAACTGCACATAATAAATGGGCAAAGCATCGTTGTTCCAATAATTGCGCCAGCTTTCGGCAAGCATCTTGAAGAGTTTGGCGTGTGCATCCTTGTTGTGTGCGTTGGATTCTCCCTGATACCATATCACGCCCTTTATGGGGAAATGTTGCAAAGGCAATATGCCCGACTCGAAAAGATAGCACGGATTGTATGGATGGCGCTGTCCCTTGACTTGCGAAAGTTCGATGTTGAGTGCGGCACGCTGCCTCACCCACGGCTGCACGAAGTCGTTCTTTTCCCAGTCACGCAATATTGCGGGGAAGAGAGCCTCGGTTGTTTCGCGGTCTATCCATGCTTCGGTGGGAGCTCCACCCACTGCATTGCATATCAATCCCACGGGAACTTTAAGACTGTCTTGCAGCATCTTGCCGAAATAATAGGCCACGGCCGACATCTGTGCAGCCGTCTCGGGAGTGCATTTAGCCCATGCCGCAGGTTTGAAATATTGCAGACGGTTTATCGAGTCCATTATCTCCACCGGCCATTTCACGGCGTTGGTCTGCCAACGCGGCTGCATATCGAATATGCGTATGTTATCGTTGTTGGCCAACGGGATATCTCTCGAAGACGTGGAGCATGAGTTTAGCGGAAAGGCCATGTTTGACTGTCCCGAACAAAGCCACACCTCGCCTGCAAGTATGTCGTGAAGGGCAATCTTCCCGGTCTTGCTCTCAACGGTCATCGTGTATGTTTGGCCGGTTGCAAGTGGCGCAATGGTGACTTTCCATTTGCCGTTGTCGCCGCAAACCGTTGTATAACGCTTGCCTGCAATGGTGAGTGCTACGTGTTCTCCGGCGTTGGCCGTGCCGCAAATATCGAGCGGCATGTCGCGTTGCAGCACCATATGGTCGGTGTATATGGCCGGCAAAGCAAGTCCGCCGTAATTGCCTGTCACCGCGCTGTACACCGTTTCGGCCAGCAACCGTGCGCCCCCGACATTGGGATGTATGGCATCGGGCTGCAGGAACGGATAGGGATAAAGCGGCGAATGGAAGTCGATGAGCTGCACATATGCCACGCGTGCCACTGTGGCTATGGCTTCCTGAATCTCCTTTTCCCAATCTCTCGTGCCGCTTTCAAACCTCGGGTGCTGCCATGTTATTGGCGTGAGCCGCGCAATGAGTATGCGGCAGCGCGGATTTGAAGCCCTTACCGAGTCGATGAGTGCAAGATAGTCGGCCACGAACTCGTCGCGGTAGTCGGGCCAATCGCGCGGGTCGGTATCGTTTACGCCAAGGTGTATCACCGCGATGTCGGCTTTGAACGCCATGGCACGACGGTATTCTTCCTGCTGCATGTAGGGCCTGTGCCCTCTGCGCAACAGTGTTGCGCCCGACTTTCCGAAGTTGCCCACTTCGTAACTATCTCCGAGCATCGTCTGCAACTGCGAGGGATAAGACTCACGCGCGCGGTCGGCAAGGGTCAGACCATAGGTTATGCTGTTGCCTATGCAGGCCAGCTTTGTCTTTGCTTTGGCCGTTGTCTGCACGAGAAACGCCATTAATAAAATAAGTGTCGCTAATGTTCTTCTCATTGTCAAGGTAGTTTTTAAGATTCAAGCCGTCCTTTTCACGGCTGTATAAAAAGAAAGACAGATTTCACAAGTGCATGCCGTGCGCCCGTGAAATCTGTCTTTTGTCATTCATCGGAGAACCGTTCTGCCGAACGTTTCAGTATCTGTGAGACAGAAACCGGCCGTTTGCCGGTTTTCTGCCACTGTGCCTTCTTGGCATCATAGTCGCGCCTTTGGCGTTCAAGGAAATTATCTGCCATGGCCGTATTGTCACTTGAATTTTCCGTAGACCACGCTGATGCGTATCGGGGCATACGGGTTTTCGCTTCCACCTACAAGGCGCGTGCTTGCCATTGACATGTCGTGCGACACCTTCGACAGCGAACTTTGTGCATCGTAGGTTGTGGTTACGGGCACAAGCACCACCTTGTTCCAGTCGCTCTGCGTGCGGTCGGCACTGCTGGCAAGGTGCCTTATCAGGTTGCTTATGTTGCTGAACGTGTAGGTATTGGCACTGCTGCTAAACGAAGCAAGGAACGATGTCTTGTAGTCGGCCACCTTGTTTTCCTCAAAGAAAGAGTGCAGTTCGCTCTTGGGAATCATAAGCAGAGTGCTGGGGGCAGACAGACTGTATTCGCCATAAGATGTCTTGTCGTTGATGCGGGTAAACACTACTTTGGCGGAGTTGATGCTGTCGCCGGTGTGTTTGCTCACGATTTCGTCGACAGGAAGTGTTACCTCGGTAAATATTCCGGCCGGGGTCTTGACATAAGTGCAGCTGTTGTCGGCCACAAGGCGTGAGAGCGTGTTGTTGTCGTTCTCCATTCGGCTTGTCTGCAGCACTTCCTCGGTGCCGGGGAACGACATCATGTCTGACACAACATATACAGTGTCTTTTGTAGTGCCGTCGGTCTTGCTCACCGTACCCTTGTAGGTATAGCGGTAATACACGTTGAGTTGGCTCAGACTTACATAGGCCATTGAGCCCAATCCACTCTTCACCTTGAAATAAAATCCCGGGACAACATCCTGCAGGAAAGCGTAGATATTGTTGAACTTTTCGGGATTGCTGTAGTATTTGCGCAGCAGATATGTTCCGAAATTGTCGTATTTGTTGCCCTCACGGTCGGTGTATTCCTTGTCAAGACATATTCTTATGCTCGGCATATAGTCGGAACTGTAACGCGACGACTGACTCACGTTCAAGTCGGTTAGCGTGTACATCTTGTTCACCGTCATGTGGTTTCCGTCAACATACCCGTTAGTCATCGGGTCGAAATTTGAATAATACTTCTGCGACTCGGGCATTGGCTTGCTCATTTCATAGGCCGTCAGCTTCATCGGAGCAAGAGAGTCGCCGTAGAACTCGGTGTAGTAGAGTCTTATGTCGCACGAGTCGGCAACGATGTTTCCGTCTTTCACGCTGAGAATACTGTCTTTTTTGGGCATCGACATATCCTCCATTGCGAAAAACTGGGTCATAAAATCGCTCGTAAGGTAAGCTCCCGTCTCCGGGTCGCGCACCTTGCCAAGATAGCCGATGGTGCTTCTTGACAGCACAGAATCGGCAATAATCGACCGGGTCGTGACTTCGAACGTGTCGGTAGAGACTATCAAATGGTCGAGATCGTCGATAAGCGACGAACCGATTTCGCCGGTGTTGTCATCGCAAGAGACGCACAACAATGACATTGCAAGCATTACGCCTGCAAACAAATTGAATTTCTTCATCGTTAAAACATTTCTTTTCTTTACACCCAGAACCTTACAGTTCGTTCTCGAAAAAGTCTTTGTATGCCTTTGCAAAGTCTTCGCCGGGATAGCTCAGAATGGGCATTCCCTTTTCCTTGGCATAAGCAAGGAGTGAGGCGTCGGCTCCTTCGGATGCTTCTACGACGGCATCGCTGAAATCAACAGCCAACTTTCCGAATTCAGAGAAATCGAAATCGTCATTGTAAGACGCAAGGCTTCCGGCGAGTTCGTCCTTAAACACCACATTATTCTTGAAACTGTTGCCGAAGCTTTTTGTGAGTTTTTCGCCGAAAAGCGATGTCACTACCTTTGTATTAGCAAACGCCGGTTCGTTGTTGTATGCGGTCTTAATATAGAAAGGCACTACATATCCCATCCAGCCCTGGCACAGAATTACGTCGGGAGTCCACCTTAATTTCTTTACGGTTTCCAACACTCCGCGCGCAAAGAATATTGCCCGCTCGCTATTGTCGTCGTATTCCACGCCGTTTTCGTCGAGAGCCATCTTGCGTTTAGTGAAATAATCGTCGTTGTCGATGAAGTAAACCTGAAGGCGCGACTGCGGTATTGAAGCCACCTTAATAATAAGCGGATGGTCGGTATCGTCTACAACGATGTTCATTCCCGACAGGCGGATAACCTCATGGAGTTGCCCGCGGCGTTCGTTGATATTGCCCCATTTGGGCATGAATGTACGTATTTCGAAGCCGTCTTCCTGCATTTTGGTCGGAATGTCCCTACCCTTTACCGACATTTCAGTTTCGGGAACATAGGGGGTAATCTCCTGATTGATGAATAGAATTTTTTTTGCCATGCTCTTTTGTTATAAGTAGGATGTGCGGGCACGGTGTCTACCGCCTGTTGCACGCACTCCACAATGCGCCACAAAGTTACAAAAAAATCTTCACATATAATTGCTTTTGAGTTTTTAAGGCGGCCAACACGAGCTTAATTGGCATATTTTTAGCTTTATTCTTTCTTGTTTAAGAAAAAAGTAGTTATTTTGCAGCCAATTTAAGAGCGGCCGCACCGCCGACTATGCAACTATCATGCAAGGCGCGGCCAGAAGGCAATGATGCCGAAAAACAAGGCACGGCACGCAGTTGCCGCCGTGCCTTAAAAACAAGAAGATGAAACTGTTCAGAAGTATTGTCGAACTTCAGAATGAGTTGTTTGAAGTTCGAAAACAAGGAAAGAGCGTCGGGCTTGTCCCGACAATGGGCGCACTGCACGAGGGACACGCCTCGCTTGTGAAACGCAGCGTGGCCGAAAACGGGGTCACAGTAGTGTCGGTTTTTCTCAACCCCACACAATTCAACGACAAGAGCGACCTTGAAAGATATCCCAGAACACTTGACGCCGACTGCGAACTTGTAGCCGGTTGCGGTGCCGAATACGTGTTCGCGCCGTCGGTAGACGAGATGTATCCGCAACCCGACAAGCGCCAATTCGACTTCCCTCCGGTCACTTCGGTAATGGAAGGCGCACACCGCCCCGGCCATTTCAATGGAGTGTGCCAGGTAGTGTCACGCCTTTTCTACATCGTACGCCCCGACAAAGCATATTTCGGAGAGAAAGACTGGCAACAGATAGCAGTGGTGAAGAGCCTCACGAAGCACCTCGGACTTTGCATTCAGATTGTTGAATGCGAGACAATAAGAGAAAGCGACGGCTTGGCCAAAAGCTCACGCAACACGCTGCTCGCGCCCGACGAACGTGCCATAGCACCGAAAATCTACGCCAAGCTCAGCGAGAGCATAGCCTACTCGCTCACCCATACGGTAGCCGAAACCCACGACATGGTGGTGGCAGGCATCAACGCTGTTGACGGACTCGAGGTGGAATATTTCTCGATTGTAGACGGAAACACGCTCCAAGACGTGTCGTCGTGGGAAGACAGCCAGTATGTCGTAGGATGCATCACCGTATATTGCGGCAAGACCCCCATACGCCTTATCGACCACATTAAATATAGAGGATAGACCATTATGATGATTGAAGTGCTGAAATCGAAGCTGCACTGCGTGCAAGTTACCGAGGCCAACCTCAACTACATGGGCAGCATAACGATAGACGAAGACCTCATGGATGCCGCCAACCTCATAGCCGGCGAAAAAGTGCAGATTGTGAACAACAACAACGGCGAGAGGTTTGAAACCTACATTATTAAAGGCGAGCGCGGATCGGGCTGCATCTGCCTCAACGGTGCTGCTGCACGCAAGGTGGTAGTGGGCGACACTGTGATAATAATAGCCTACGCACTCATGGATTTCGAGGAAGCCAAAGGCTTCACCCCTACCGTGGTTTTCCCGGAGAACAACAAATTAAAGTAAACACACAAAGTATGCCCAAAGCCTCTGCCATCAGCGGTTTTGGGCATATTTTGTCTTTAAACAACTGCAATATATGCCTGACAACAACACAACGGCCCGCAGAAAAAGCCAGAACACGGCCTTCGACAAAAACTACGGGCACCTGCAGCCGCAGGCCGTAGACATAGAGCAGGTGGTGCTCGGCGCACTGATGATAGACCGCGACGCATTCTCGATAGTGTCGGAAACGCTTCGCCCCGAAACATTCTACGAGCCTCGCCACCAGAAGATATACAACGCCATACAGACACTGAGTATGGACGAGAACCCGGTAGACATCATGACCGTGGTGGAGGAACTGAAGAAAGAAGGGACAATCGACGATGTTGGCGGTCCGGCCTACATCGTAGAGCTAAGTTCGCACGTGGCATCTTCGGCCCACATAGAATACCATGCCAAGATATTAGCGCAGAAATTCCTCGCCCGTCAGCTCATATCCTATGCCAGCGTGATAGAAACAAAGGCTTTCGACACTACTGTAGACGTGGACGAACTCATGCAGGAAGCCGAGGGAAGCCTCTTCGAACTGTCTCAGCACAACATGAAGAAAGACTATGTGCAGGTTGACCCGGTAATCACGCGTGCCATTGACATCTTGCAGAAGGCAGCCGAAAACGCAGGCGGACTCACCGGCGTGCCCACCGGCTATGAGGAACTCGACCGCAAGACCAGCGGATGGCAAAGCTCCGACCTTGTTATCATTGCCGGACGTCCGGCCATGGGTAAGACCTCGTTTGCTCTGTCGCTGGCTAAGAACATCGCCGTAGACTACCACATTCCTATCGCTTTCTTCTCGCTCGAAATGAACAACGTGCAGCTCGTAAACCGCCTCATTTCAAACGTGTGCGAAATACCTGGCAACAAAATGCTCAACGGTCAGCTTTCGCCCGACGAATGGGAACGGCTCGACAAGAACATACGCCAGCTGCAGGGTTCGCCGATGTATATCGACGACACGCCCGGCCTTTCAATATTCGAGCTGCGCACCAAGGCCCGGAGACTCGTGCGCGAGAAAGGCGTGAAGATAATAATGATTGACTACCTGCAGCTTATGAACGCCAACGGAATGCGTTTCGGCAGCCGTCAGGAGGAGGTATCGAAGATTTCGCAGTCGCTGAAAGGCTTGGCAAAGGAGCTTGACATACCCATTCTTGCACTCTCGCAGCTCAACCGTTCGGTGGAGAACCGCGACAACTCTGGCGGCATCGACGGCAAACGTCCGCAGCTGAGCGACCTGCGCGAGTCGGGAGCCATAGAGCAGGATGCCGACATGGTGCTCTTTGTGCACCGTCCTGAATACTACCACATACTGCAAGACGACAAGGGCAACGACCTGCGCGGCATGGCACAGATAATCATTGCCAAGCACCGTAAGGGTGCAACGGGCGACATTCTGCTCACCTTCCGTGGCGAATTCACGCGTTTCCAAGACCCCGAGAAATCTTACGGCACGAAGCCCGACAATACATACGGCGGCGAAATAATGGGCAGCCGCATGAACGGCGACAACGCCTTCCCGCCGCCCGACGCAGGATTTCCCGACGGCATGGGACCGGTTTCCAGCTCTGGCGACGTGCCGTTCTGACGCAACAAAGCCCTGTCCCCCACCCCATGCAGCAGCACCCGGCACGCACGGCAGCCGCTGCACACGCGTAGCGCACATGAAGCACACGCACACACCATTTGCCGCACGCCGTAAAAAAGCATGCGGCAAATTGCATTTATGCCCTTGGTGAGCAAGTATGATGTAGGCATATGATTGTAAACCATTATTGCGAAGGTTCTTTTAGGTGACGGTAAAAAAAATAACTTGGTATGATTTGAGAACTGTGAAATACATCTATTTATGGTTGTTCGGCTCATCTTTTTGGCTGTTTTGGTCTCTTTCATCGGTCACATAGCCCGCTATGCTCCCTCTTCAAGAGCCCAAAACATCTCAAAAATATAAGCCGCAAATCATACCAACTTATTTTTCACCGTCACTAGATTCTATTTCTTATGACCATACCATACATTCTTGGCTTAAAAGTTTGCCGTTTCGCATTTTTTTTGTTTCTTTGCTCCAACTAATACCTTCACCATAAACGATTCAAGACATGAAGAAAAAAGGATTATTCATTCTGCTTTTCACGCTTCTATCAACCTTCACCATGAGAGGAAAGGACTCTGGAGAATGCTTTGTCATCCTCATAGAGAAAGCGGCAGCATCAGGACAGAGATACCATTTCTATGATAACCAGTTCACTGGAGCTGATGTAAAAAGCACTTGGGCTAACGGCAGACACATGCTAGCACTCAAGAACACCAAGGTTGGATGGTTGGCTATCAGTCAAGCCAAGAAAAGTGGCGTATCACAATCCTACGTCTACGACAGTTTCAAGAACATCAAGAAGGAATGCGAAGTGAACGCAAAAGAAAACCAGTATGTCTCCTCACTTGCCATAGGTGATGTGAGTACCCGTTGGTTTTGGTGGGCTTTCTTCAACTCTTCTACCGACATCACAAGACAGGTCGTGGACATGGTAAGTTGCAAGGACATGGAGAAATGGATGGAAAAGCAAGGGCAACAAGGACTAAAGGTCACTTCCTGTGTCCGTAAATTCGGCGACTGTGCCGTCGTAGCACAAGACGGGAACGACATAGATCAGCAAAAGATATGTTTCTACAAGAACGCAGAAGAAGCTCTTGACGACATACAACACAAATGGAAAGAAGGATGGCGTGTAGGCATCATTGACGTTTCAATGATGAACAAATACCTTATCATATATAATACATACAAGAACCCTCGAGACGGAGAACAGTATGTCGCCTACTGCGACTCCAGAGAGAGTGCCGAAAATTTCATGCAAACACGTACTGGCAACGGCTACCACATCACCCAAGTAGGCGGTTCTTACTATGCAGGTCCTAAAGACGAAAACGGCAATAGGCTTTCATTCACCGAAATCATAAGTGGATTGATTACCACAGTTGGTAATTTATACACAAGTAATCAACCAGACCAGAATGCCTCAGTAAGAAATTCATCTGATGATGAAAGCGACGAAACGTCATCGTGTAGAACGCAAGAAGATTATCAAAGAGAATATGATAAATGGGCTAAAAAGGTGGATAAATCCGCGATGAAATGGTATAAGAATAAGAACGTAGACTCTCAGAATAGCAAACAAGGGCAGATTACTGCTGGCGAAAGGAAAATCATAAGGGGCTATCAGAAAATCATGAGAAACGTGGCTGACGCTGCCGCAAAAAAAGGATTTAGCATAGAAAGGTCGAAATTGGAGAACTTTAATCCGTAAATAAATTGACATAATAAGAATAGCGGTACATACAGGTTTTGCCATGTGTGCCGCTATTGCATTTTATTACAATTGGTGCTGTTGGTTATTAGAGCATGTCTAAACAATTACTATAAGCCCCTTGCTTGCCCGACTGCTATCCGATGGGGACTTTTGTAGTGGATTTCACGTTGCCAATGACAAACACACTGTTAAGACTGCCAAGACAATGCATCTTGCCCAAGGTGTTGAGCATGAAGTCCTGGTATGCCTCCATGCTCTTTGCATGCACCTTTATTAGGAAATCGAAATCGCCGCTCGTGTTGTAGCAGTCGGTTATCTCGTCGATGTTCTGCACTGCATCCATAAATTCCTTTATATAGTCGTGGGTGTGCTGCTTCAACCTTATGTTGCACCATATTATAATGTTGTTGCCCACCTTGCGCGAATCCACCAGTGCCACATACTTTTTTATATATCCCTCACGCTCCAACCGCTTCTGACGCTCAAAGGTGGGAGAAGGCGAAAGATGCACCCTGTCGGCCAGTTCTTTTGTAGTAAGCTTGGCATTCTCCTGCAAGGCACGGAGTATGTCGATGTCTGTTTTGTCTAAATTCTCCATTCTTTAATATTGCTTATTTACAGAATATTATTCCACCATATCATTGTTTCATGCGCAAAATTAGAACGGTTTTCCGAATTACACAAAACATTTGCACAGAAAAACTCTTCACTATAACTTTGCACCAGAAACAAGAACAAAGCCAAAATATAAAGACAATGAGCAAAACAAACAACACACCTTTCCGTGCCGACATCGTGGGAAGTTTCCTGCGTCCACAAGAACTGAAAGCGGCACGCGCCGCATTTGCCAACGGTGACATCACGGCCGACAAACTGAAAGAAACCGAGGACAAGTGCATCACGGCCCTCATAAAAAAGCAGATTGAACACGGTCTGCATGTAATCACCGACGGAGAGTTCCGCCGCAGCTACTGGCATCTCGACTTCATGTGGGGCCTGAACGGCGTGGAACACATCGAGCTCGACCACGGCTATTTCTTCCATGGCGAAGAAACCACAAAAGGTTCGTGTGCACTCACAGGCAAGATTAGCGGCGAAAACCACCCGTTTGTGGAGCATTTCAAATTTGTGAAGCAGTTTGAAACCGACGGTGTGGTGGCCCGCCAGACCATACCTGCCCCGGCACAATTCTATGCCGAGTTGTTCAGAGGCGAGGACAATACGGCCAACACGCGCAAATACTATCCCAACGACGACGAACTGATAGCCGACATTGCCGCAGCCTACCGCACGGTTATAGCCGAACTGCACGCAGCAGGATGCCGCAACATTCAGTTTGACGACTGCACATGGGGCATGGTTTGCGACAAGGATTTCTGGGAAACGATGACCGGCTGCGGCTACGACATCGACCAGCTGATGGCAACATATCTGAAAGTGAACAACCTTGCACTTGAAAACCATCCTGACGACATTGTGATTAACACGCATGTGTGCCGTGGCAACTACCACTCGTCATGGGCTTCGCAAGGCCCCTACAACACTGTTGCGCCGACGTTGTTTGCACGCGAAAATGTAAGTGCCTATTACCTTGAATTCGACGACGAGCGTTCGGGCGGTTTTGAACCGCTGAAGCATGTGACACCAGGCAAGAAAGTGGTGCTCGGACTCATAACCACAAAGAGCCCCAAACTTGAGAACCGCGACGAGGTGATTGGCCGCATTCACGAGGCAGCCAAGTATGTGCCTTTAGAAAACCTCTATCTTAGTCCGCAATGCGGCTTTGCATCGTGCGAAATAGGCAACCGCCTCACCGAAGATGAGCAATGGGCCAAAATAGAACTTGTGCGCAGCATAGCCGAGGAAGTGTGGAAATAAGACATGAATTTGGCGCATAATATCGCCATAGAAACAACGCGCCCGAAAGGTGTGCATCAATGCACAACCCTTCGGGCGCAACTTTATATACTAAGATTTATGGGGCGTTACTTCACCGTCACCTTCTGTCCGTTGATGACATACACGCCACTGTGCAGACGCTTGGTCGAGGTGAGACCCTCGCCCACGAGGCGGCCGTCGATGGTGTAGACGTCGAACTTCTTGCCGATGGTCTCAACATTGCTGATAGCAGTGGCCACAGAAGCCGACACGGGGTCGGACTCGCCGTCGGTGTAGACTGCGCTCACCGAATATACATTGGACGCGTCGGCCGACTCGGCGTCAACATAGCCAAGAGTCTTTGCATCGACTGTGGCAATGAGCTTGCCATTGCGGTAGATGTTGTAGCCCGACAGGATGCCGGCACCCGAAGTGTAGGTCACGTCGTCGATGCCAAACATATAGCCGCCGCCCGAAGTGATGTGGCGGATAGCAAAGTAGATTGCGCCCTCTGGCACATCGAAGCTAACCTCATTCCACTGACCGTCGTCAACAGTCACCGTGTTCACGAGCTTGAAGCTTGCCGTGTCGGTATCGGTGGTGCTGTAGAGCAACTGGAACGTTTCGGGATAGTTGTTTTCGCTGTCGGCCTGGTTGAGAGCATAGAACTTTATGGTCTGCGCCTTGCCGTTGAGCGTGGGACTGATGAGCCAGTTGTCGGCATCTACGAAGTGGTAGTCGCCCTCATCGTTCTCACCCAAGCTATACATAGCGGCAACATACTTGTCGCCATTGTGCGGAGTGAGTTCGGGGTTGGTTTCATAGATGTAGTCAGACACGTCCAGCGGCTCTACAACCTCGAAGGCGAATGTTTCGCCGGGGTTACCATAGCCATCGTTAAACACCTCGCCCACAAGACCCTTGTCGCCGTCGAAGCAGGTCCAGTCGCCGAAGTTGTCCATTGTCCATGTGCCATAGTCCTCGAAACCGTCGGTCACGCTATTCTCCTCAATTGCCGGAGCTGTCCAAGTAAGCTGAGTGCCGTCGGTGCTATTCTCTACTGCCACCGAAGTCGGAGCAGGTTTGGGCGAA
Organism: Dysosmobacter segnis; assembly: GCA_963602915.1. Taxonomy (GTDB): domain Bacteria; phylum Bacteroidota; class Bacteroidia; order Bacteroidales; family Bacteroidaceae; genus Prevotella. Next base: position 28,089 of record CAVCLB010000010.1, read on the forward strand.
CTAATGATACCCACAGTGGCCGTGGCCTCGTTGTTGTCGAGGTCGCCGTCGTTGCCGTATATCACCACGGCGGTGAGGTTGGCCTCATCCTTAGTGTCGAACACGCTCGGGGCATAGTTGAAGCATACGGTGTCGCTCTGAAGCGGCTGCAACGATGTCGTCACCTCCTTGGTGTCGATAACCTTGTTGCCGTCGGTGAGGCGCACGCTGTAGTTCTCGGCCACATTCTCGCCAAGGTTGGTCACCTTGACGGTCACGGTGCCCGTCTGTCCCTTCTTCAACTTCTCTGGAGCGGTCATCGATGCGGCCAAATCGTTGGCATAAACGTTGCGCACTGTGATGTCGTCGAGATAGACATAACCACGGCCATTGGCGTTGAAGCGAACGATGATGTAACGCTCGCCAGCGAAGTCGGCCAGCGACACAATCTTCGATGCCCATGCGCTGCCTTCATCCTCGCCGTTCTCCACGTCAACTGCGTCAACCTTGACAACAGTGCCGTCGGCCTTCTGCACCTCTATCGCCATCGACACCTGTGCACCAGCCTCGCCACGATAGTTGAACGACAGCTTCAGGTTGTCGGCTCCGGCGGGATTTATCTTGCCAGTGGCAAACGTGGCCTTGTCGTCGCATCCGTCGAACACGGCCACACCGGCAGTGCCGTCGGCCGACAGTATCTCGCCATTGGGCCACCACGACGACGAACCGGGAACATCCTGCCACCACAAGTCATAGCGGATGATGCCATTTTCGAACGGTTCGCTGAACGGAATGGCGTAGGCTTCACCCGTGACGATGGTAGATGCAGCACTGTAGAAAGCCTGTCCCTTGTCGTTCTGCGGCTGTATGTAAAGCTGAAGCAACTGCTGGTCGCCCTCGTCGGTGTTCATGGCCACGTTGGTGTGGTCGGTGCCGGTGACACTAGCAAGCAGGTTGCCATACTCATAGCCGTAGAACTCGTCGTAATTAAGTCCGTCGTAGATGTTGTATGTAATCTTGGCCGGATCGACATATCCGCCACTCTTGCCGCTAGTGACGGCTGCCCAGCTCACGTCGATCGACGAGCCGTTGTCGGCCACATTGATGCTCGACGCGTCAACAACCGACGGGATGTCTGCTCCGATGAACGCACTCTTTGTGGCAGAGTTGCGGCCTATGCCGTTGGCGTTGTAGAGCACCACGCGGTAGCTGTATATGGTGTCGGCATCAACATTGTCGGCATACTCAACACGAGAACCGGGTGTGAGTCCGTCGGTGAGCGAGGCAATGACCTCGCCGTCACGATAGATTTCGGCCTTCGACACCTTAGATAGAACCTGACCACCTATGGTCTTGGTGGGCAGGGTGAAGCTGACAGTGGCCTTGAGTGCACCCTCGGCACCCGGCACAACGGCGAAGTTGGCCACCGAATCGGGGGCTTCGACACTGGCTCCGGCACTTACGTGTATGCCATAGAGCAGCAAGTTGAACATGTTGGCGTCGCTTATGGCATGGAAGCCAATCTTAATGTTCTTGTCAGCAGTGGGAATTATTGATGTCGTGAACTCCTTCTTCGAGGTGAGTACGGTAGGTTCGAGCAGCGTTCCGTCAAAGGCAGTGGGGGCGTCGCCCACGCCATACTTCACTTCAATGCGTTCAGGAGCGAAGTCCTCCATGGCAGATGCGGTGAATGTCACGGTGTATTCTTTGCCAGCCTCCATTTTAATGGAAGGCGTAAGAAGCCAATCATCGCCTTCATTGTCCATGTTGTACTCATAGTAGGCGCACTGGCGCTCATAATGGTAGCCCCATGTGGAATAGTCCTCGTTGGCATCGATGATGGTCATCAGGTCGAGCGACGACTCGTCGGCGAAGTCATTGTCGTAGGGCGGAGCCACAGCCGGACCGGCCACGGCCTTGCCGCTGGTATTCTCTTCGCTGCGCTGGTCGCCGTTGACGGCCACCACGCCATAGCTGAAGGCGGTAAGCTCAGAGGGGTTGAGCGTCTCGGTGAACGTGGTCTCGGTGAAACCCGTGGCCACCGTTTCACCATCAGGATAGCGCACAACATCGTAGGTGAGGTCGCCAATGAAGCCATCGTTGTAGCCACCCGTTGGGGCTGTCCACGACAGTGTCACCTCACCCGTGGTGCTGTTGCACTTCAGCGACAGATTCTCAACGGGATATGGTTTGTCGTAACCCACATACTGGCTGACCTTGGTCTTGGGACTGCTGCCCACCGCGTTGGCCGTAGCCACCTCAAACTCGTGGGTGCCGCTGCCGTCCACCGTAACCTCACGCTCCACTGTCGCTCCGGCGGAGGTAGTGCCTTGGGCTATTGTGTCGCCGTCGGCCATGATGGCATAGGTAAGGCTACCGCTAAGCTCGCCTCCGGCAAATGTGGTGCTCGGAGCGGTGAACGTGGCTTTACCCGTGAACGATGCTCCTTCGAAAGCAAGGGCGAGGTCGTTGATAGCTGCAGGTGCGTCGTCCTCGGCGGCAGGCTTGGGTATGGTGAGCACATATATCTGTTCGCCGCCGGGGAACTCGCCCACCTCGCTAGCCGCGCCCGTAGCAAGATTGATGGTGTAGAGCGCAGAATAATTGTTGCCGTCGATGGCGGCCCAATAGAAGGTGTTGGTCTTAGGATCGATTTCACCGCTCTGTCCGAAGCTTCCGCCTTCGGAGTTTGTCAGGGTGAGTCCTGTAGGACCTACAAGTGTCTCCTCGGCTGTCTTGCTATCAATGCGGTAGAGGTTGCCATTGGTGGCCACACCATATATGGTATTATCGGAAGTGACACCAAGAGCCACATAGAAGTTGGAGATGTTGCCAATCAACGTGCGCGTCATAGTGGCGTAGTCGATTGTGCACAGGTCATCGGGCGTGCCTGTCGAGGCGTTGTAGAACTGTCCGTACACCGTGCCGTCGGAGGCCACAGCCGTCTCGGTAGCAATGAGCGATATGTCGGTAAGGTCTTCGACATCTATCATATCACCGGTCTCGGCGTCGAAGGAGAAGTGGTTGATGTATAACTCGCCGTCGCTTGCGTAGTAGTTAACCGCGTGAAACACGCCGTTGACCAACGCTCCACCACCGTTGGCGGCAAAGTTATCGTTGAGCCACACCTCGGTGGGAACGATGTCGCTAGTGGCGTTGAACGAGTAGAGGCCTCGCGAAGTAAAATCCCAAGTAGACGAGTACACCACGTTGCCGTAAAGTTCGCGACCATCGGCAGCGCGCATGAGCGGGGATTTCGTCAGCGAGGCCATGGGACGGCGCACTGTGCTTGTGGCCGTGGGCTTGGTGAGAAACTTGGGGATGTCAACGCCCTTGTTCTTTACCGAGCACAACATGGGGTAGCGTTTCGCAAGCTCTCTCTGCTTGGCCACCCGTTGCGTGGGCAAAGACTTCTGCTTCACCATGTGACGCGACGCTACATAAGGCACGCGCAAGCCATACTGCGCAAGAGCCGCCATTGGCAATAAAGTTGCCACAGCCAACGCACAGGTGAAGACTAATGATTGTCTTTTAAACATAGAATAATTTTTATATTTAACATACTAACTGTTTCCTTACTTCCTTTTTCCGCACAAGCAAATTGATAATATGCGCAAAAAGAACCTTACAGATATCATTCTATTGCAAAAGTAATAATTTTTATCCGAATAAAGTAAGACAACCACATATATCTGCTACATAATGCTACAAATTATTATCTATACAATACAAAAAGAAATATAAAAGAATTTTTATGCAAATACTGACAAGTTTTCTATCACTATCGTTTAGTGACGGTGAAAAAATAAGTTGGTATGATTTGCGGCTTATATTGGATAATGCTCTAGCCAAGTATATATAGAGAAAACCGCCACATCCCAATAGAGATGCGGCGGCTTAAATCTTCATATATATAATATGGTATGTACGGTGCATGACAGCGCATCGTCGGCAGCGAAACACCGTGGCGTACTTGTTGACTTTACAATCGTGTCACCGATTTCACGCCTTTTACGGTGCGTAATTTCTTCAACAGAGCTTCAAGTTTCGACGTGTCTTCAAGCTGCACAACGAGGTTTCCACTGAAAAGTCCGTCGTGGCTGTCGATATTTATCGACCTCATCACGATTTTCTCTTCCTTTGATATTACGCTTGTTATGTTGTTCACGATGCCGATATCATCGTTGCCCACCACACGGAGCGTTATGGAATATTGCGACACGCCCTTTCCGCTCCATTTAGCCTTCACTATGCGGTAGCCGAAACGCTTGCGCAGTTCGGGCGCGTTGGGACAGTTGATGTGGTGTATCTTTATGCCGCCGCTCACTGTCACGAAGCCGAACACGGGGTCGCCGTAAATGGGATGGCAACATTTGGCCAACGTGTAGTCGAGTCCCTTGAGGTTGCGGTCTATTACAAGCACGTCGTCGCCGCCACGCACTGTCTCGTCTTCGGGCAGTTCATAGCAGAATTCCTCGGCCGAACGGACGTTTGCCGCAGCATGCTGCTTTTGGTCGCGGTCGCGCTCCTCAACATACTTTTCTATCACGTCGTTGGCATCAAGTTTCTCATCGGTGAGCTGCTTGTAGAAATCGGAAGTCTCCTTAAACCCGAGTTTCTTTATGAGATGCGACATTACGCTCTCTTCCATCTCTATCTTGCGGTTCTTGAACTTACGGGCAAGCATTTCCTTGGCATAGACAGACTCCTTCACCTGAGTTTCCTTCAAGGCGAGCCTTATCTTGGCACGTGCCCTTGCCGTCTGCACGATGTTTAGCCAGTCGTGCTTCGGGGTTTGGTTGCTTTGGGTGATAATCTCCACCTGGTCGCCGGAGCGCAGTGCCTCGCGTATTGAGACATTCTTTCCGTTTATGCGTCCGCCGACACATTTGTTGCCCACGCCCGAGTGTATGTGATAGGCAAAGTCGAGAATTGTCGCGCCCTTTGGGAATTTCAGAAGGTCGCCCTTTGGCGTGAAGACAAACACCTCATCCTCATACAAGTCCATCTTAAACTGGTCCATTAGCTGCATGTCGTCACCCGTTTCGAGAGCGGTGCGTATGTTGCCGAGCCACTCGTCGAGCCCGCTCTCGCCCTTGATGCCCTTGTAGCGCCAGTGTGCGGCGAGGCCGCGTTCGGCCACTTCGTCCATGCGTTCGGTGCGTATCTGCACCTCCACCCACTTGTTTTCAGGTCCGAGCACGGTGATGTGCAGGCTCTCATAGCCGTTTGACTTGGGCACTGACAGCCAGTCGCGCAAGCGTTTCGGGTTGGGCTGATACATGTCGGTCACGAGCGAGTAGGCTTGCCAGCAAAGCATTTTCTCTTTGTCGGCCGGCGAGTCGATGATTATGCGTATGGCGAAGAGGTCGTAGATGCCCTCGAAACCACATTTCTGCTTCTTCATCTTCTGCCATATCGAATGGATGCTCTTGGTGCGTCCCTTTACATGACACCTTATGCCGAGGTCGTCGAGTTTCTGCTTTATAGGCTGTATGAACCGCTCTATGTAGGCATCACGCGACTTCTTGGTGGCGTTGAGCTTCTCCTTAATCATGTAATAGGCATCGTGCTCGAGATATTTCAAGCTAAGGTCTTCAAGTTCACTCTTCAGTTTGTAAAGTCCGAGCTTGTGGGCAAGCGGAGCATAAAGATAGCTTGCCTCCTCAGCCACGCGACGGCGCGCCTCGTCGTTGCCGGTGTCCCTTATGCGGCGCATGAGGTTTACGCGGTCGGCAATCATTATGAGAATAACACGCATGTCCTCGGCAAACGAGAGCAGGAGGTTTCTGAAATTCTCGCTCTCTATTATCGGGGTCTTTGTGTAAAGTTCGTGTATGCGCACCAAGCCGTGTATAATGTTGGCTATGCCCTGGCCGTAACGCTCACGCGCAGTGTCAAGCGTGAGCCTACCTCCGATTACACTGTTGTAGAGAAGTATGGCGATAACACAGTCGCGTTTCATGCCTATTTCCTCTACTTCGAGCTGGGCAGTCTGCATACTGAGCAGTATAGGGTTGAGCCCGAACACGTCGCGGCTGATGCTGCCCTGCTTCAGTTCGGTTTCGATTTGCGCCTTAAGGTTTTTCTCGTCGTTTGGCATCAGCGTCCCGTCAACGGCCTTTTTCAGGCTCGCGGCAAGCTGCATGAATTCCTTCTTCTCTTCAATGGTGAATATCAACTTTTCCTCCATAATCCTCACGCGTTACGTTAAATTATCAGGCAAAGTTACAAAAAAATGTCTTCACCGTTTCGCGATTAATGAAAAAGTAGTTATATTTGTAGGTAATTACCGACAATCATCTAAAAACTACAATACTATGCTGTCTGAACAAGATTTAAAACAAATCTCTGAAAAGAACATCAAAAGCGAACAGGTGGAACACCAGCTCGCGCAATTCAAGCAAGGCTTTCCATTCTTGAAAATCGTTTCGGCCGCTGCCGTTGGACAAGGTGTCACCGCCCCCGACGCAAAAGAGCGCGAAACCTATATTGAAGAATGGAAAAAATATGTAGGCGAGGGACACGATGTGGTGAAATTCGTGCCGGCAAGCGGTGCTGCAAGCCGCATGTTCAAGAATCTCTTCGCATTTCTCGATGCGCCCTACGATGTGCCGTCAACCGATTTCGAGAAGCAATTTTTCGACGAACTGCCCAAGTTTGCATTCCGCAAGGCACTTTGTGCAAAATGCAAAGAGAACGACGGCAAGAGCGCATGCAAACTGAAAGAGGCCGACGAATACAAGGAAATAGTGGCCAACCTGCTCGGCGATAAAGGGCTCAACTACGGACAGTTGCCCAAGGGCATGCTCCTATTTCACGACTATCCCGACGGGCCACGCACGCCCATGGAGGAGCATCTCGTGGAAGCTGCACTCTACGCAAGTTCAAACGGTACGGCCAATATCCATTTCACCGTGTCGCACGACCACCTCGCACTTTTTAAGGCTAAGGTAGAGGAGAAGAAAGACTACTACGAGAAGAAATTCGGCATCAGCTTCAACGTGTCGTTCTCCGAGCAGAAGCCGAGCACCGACACCATTGCCGTGAATGCCGACAACACTCCGTTCCGCAACGACGACGGCTCGCTGCTTTTCCGTCCGGGCGGACACGGGGCTCTCATCGAAAACCTGAACGACATTGATGCCGACGTGGTGTTTATAAAGAACATCGACAACGTTGTGCCCGACCGTCTTAAAGACACTACCGTGGTCTACAAGCAACTCATCGGCGGAATGCTCGTTGCAATACAGAAACACGTGAAGGCATGCCTCGAACTGCTCGATTCGGGCAAATACACACACGAACAGTTGACCGAAATGGTGAGCTTCCTCGAAAACGAACTGTGCTGCCACCGCCAAGACACAGATGCGCTTGACGATGAAACACTTGCTGCATACCTGCACAAGAAGTTTAACCGACCTATACGCGTGTGCGGCGTGGTGAGAAACGTGGGCGAGCCTGGCGGCGGTCCGTTCGTATGCTACAACCAGGACGGAACTACAAGTCTGCAGATTCTCGAGTCGAGCCAGATAGACAAGAACAATGCCGAGTATGTGAAGATGTTTGAAGAAGGCACCCATTTCAACCCCGTTGACCTCGTGTGCGCAGTGAAAGACTACAAGGGCAACCACTTCAACCTGCCGGAATATGTTGACAAGACAACCGGTTTTATCAGTTCGAAGAGCAAAGGCGGGAAAGAGCTCAAGGCTCTTGAATTGCCCGGATTGTGGAACGGAGCCATGAGCGACTGGGTTACAGTGTTTGTAGAAGTGCCTATTGAGACATTCAACCCCGTAAAGACAGTGAACGATCTTCTGCGCGAACAGCACCAGCCTGCATAACGCTGCACGCACAAAGCAACTGCATCTATATATAAATAAGGTGTGGGCACAGGCATTACGGCATCAGCCGAGACTGTGCCCATGCTTTGTTTTCGGTCTTGGCAAGGCCACACAACAAGACAACGGCACACCACGGCTACACCTTTTGCGCAGACCGGAACATGAAACCATGAAAGACCAACGCACAAAACCCAAACATGGGTCTGCCGTGTGCTCAAATACAATGTTACACCCTCATTAAAACATTGTTAAACCCCTATAAAAAAGAATACTCTCCAATTGTATAATTCAGAATATTTATTAACTTTGCAATGATAAAATCCATGTCGGATTATGACGATAGTAATAGCGGCCATACTACTAATAGGCTATCTACTAATAGCTACTGAAAGATACACAAACATCAACAAGGCAGCCGTAGCCATATTTGTCGGCACCTTAGGTTGGATTTTGTATATCTGCTATGGTGCCGACTTTGTTACAAGTCAACATCTGACCGATTTCTCGGCTTTCCTCAACGGCATAGGCGCATCAAGCAGCCTGGTAAAGCAATTCATCGCCCGCGACGTTTTTCTTAAATATGTAGGGAAAGCATCGGAAATAGTTTTGTTTCTTCTGGCAACGACCACAATCGTCGAGATATTACAAAACAACGGTTGCTTCGATTTTCTCACCCGAATGCTGCGCACCCGCAACAGCAAGAAAATGTTGTGGATGCTCTCGATAATCACCTTCGTAGTTTCGGCAAACCTCGACAATCTCACCACTACTGTTATGATGCTCACCGTGATGCACGGCGTGGTGGCCAACCAACGGCAACGACTGGTGCTGGGATGCGCCGTCGTGGTGTCGGCAAACTGCGGTGGAGCACTCACCGTAATAGGCGACCCTACCGGACTGGTGCTTTGGAACACGGGGGCGGTAACGGCGTCCAACTTTTCTGCCTCGCTTGCAATACCATGTCTTGTGGCATGGCTTGTTCCTGTGGCCGCGCTCGGACAGATGATGCCCGGACGCATTGAAACAGTGTGGGCGACACCACCCTACCAGGGCGACGACACCGTGCTTAAAGTGTGGCAGCGCACGCTTATGCTCTTTGTAGGCATAGGTGGCCTGTGGTTCATACCCACATTCCACAACATCACGAAACTCAGTCCGTTTCTCGGCGCACTCTGCGTGCTCGCCGTGTTGTGGATTGTAAACGAAGTGGCCAACCGCAAACGCATGGCAACCAACGAGATGGTGCGCCGCAGAACACCACTTGCCCTGCAATATGGCGGCGTGCAAACAATCTTGTTCGTGCTCGGCATAATGCTTACCGTTGGCGTTATAAGAGAAACTGGAGTGGCACATGCCGTGATGAAAGCGGCAGGCCCATACCTTGACAACCTGCTTATTGTGGGCACCGTGACTGGCCTGGCGAGCACAGTGCTCGACAATTTTGCCACAGCAGCCACAATGATATCACTGCACGGCACTGCATTCAACGGCGGTATGGCCGACATCGCATCGACAACGATACATGCCAACGATGTGAACGATGCATACTGGAAAGTGGTGGCCTACGCATCGGCAATGGGCGGAAACGTGTTCAGCATCGGTTCGGCAAGCGGACTGGCACTCATGAAAATCGAACGTATGCGTTTCGGAATGTTCTTCCGTATCGTAGGTTGGAAGGCCCTTGCCGCATCGGCAGTTGGACTCGCAATCTTATGCATAACATTAAATTAAAATATAAGACAATCGGTTATGGCGAAAATTAAAACAATTGGAATTATGACATCCGGCGGCGACGCGCCGGGAATGAATGCCGCCATACGTGCGGTAACCCGCGCAGGCATCTGCAATGGCTTTAACATCAAAGGAATATACCGTGGATATGACGGACTCATTAACGGCGAGATTGAAGATTTCACCACCGAAAACGTGAGCGGAATAATTATGTCGGGCGGAACAATACTGAAAACCGCACGTTCAAAAGAATTCATGACCGACGAGGGCAAAGAGAAAGCCTACCAAAATATAATATCGCACGGCATCGACGCACTCGTGGTTATTGGCGGTAACGGTTCGCTCACTGGCGCAATGGAGTTTGCACAGAGATATGACCTTTGCTGCATCGGACTGCCGGGAACAATCGACAACGACCTTTACGGTACCGACTCGACTATCGGATATGACACCACGATGAACACCATCGTGGAATGTGTAGACCGAATCCGCGACACTGCACAGAGCCACGAGCGCATCTTCTTTGTCGAAGTAATGGGACGCGACGCCGGATTCCTCGCACAAAACAGCGCAATAGCAAGCGGTGCCGAAGCTGCAATCATCCCTGAAGACTCCACCGACGTTGACCAGTTGGCACGCTTCATGGAGCGAGGCATACGCAAATCGAAGAAAAGCTGTATCGTAATCGTGTCGGAGAGTCCGAAATGCGGTGCCATGTTCTATGCTGACCGTGTGAAAAAAGAATTCCCAGGCTATGATGTGCGCGTTTCTATACTCGGACACCTGCAGCGCGGCGGACGCCCAAGTGCACACGACCGAATACTTGCATCACGCACAGGCGTAGGAGCCATCGAGGCCATACAGCAGGGACAACGCAACGTGATGATAGGTGTGCGTAACAACGAGATTGTATATGTGCCGCTAAGCGAGGCCATACGCAGTGACAAGCCATTTGACCGCAAGCTCATAAAGGTGCTCGACGAGCTCAGCATCTGACAAGCAAATGCGTATGAAATAACCGCAAGAATGGCCTTTTTGGGAAGAAAACATGCAATAAACATTAAATGTTTTTTTTCATAAAAATATAGTTGTTATATTTGCAACAGATTAAAAAACAAAAGAAAATATATGTCACAAATCATCGGGCACATTTCTCAGATTATCGGTCCGGTTATCGATGTCTATTTCGACACTGCCGGAAAGAACGCCGAGGAAGTATTGCCTAAAATTCACGAAGCTCTTAAGTTGAAACGTCCCAACGGACAAGAGCTTGTCATTGAGGTGCAGCAACACATCGGCGAGGACACCGTGCGCTGCGTAGCAATGGACAATACGGACGGATTGCAGCGCGGTCTGGAGGTAATTCCTACGGGAAATCCGATTCTCATGCCTGCCGGAGATCAAATCAAAGGCCGCATGATGAATGTCATAGGACAGCCTATCGACGGCATGGAAAAGCTTGACATGCAAGGGGCATATCCCATTCACCGCGAAGCTCCAAAGTTTGAAGACCTGTCCACACACAAGGAAATGCTCGCCACGGGCATAAAGGTAATCGACCTGCTCGAGCCTTACATGAAAGGTGGAAAAATCGGACTCTTCGGCGGAGCTGGCGTGGGCAAGACAGTGCTCATCATGGAGTTGATTAACAACATCGCCAAAGGACACAATGGTTATTCCGTATTCGCTGGTGTAGGTGAGCGTACACGCGAAGGCAACGACCTCATACGCGACATGCTGGAGTCGGGCGTTATACGCTACGGCGAGAAATTCAAGAAGGCAATGGAAGAGGGAAAATGGGACTTGTCGCTCGTTGACCCGGAGGAACTCAAGAAGAGTCAGGCAACGCTTGTCTACGGACAGATGAACGAACCGCCTGGTGCACGTGCATCAGTGGCACTTTCAGGACTTACCGTAGCCGAGGAGTTCCGCGACCACGGAGGCAAAGACGGCGAGGCTGCCGACATCATGTTCTTCATCGACAACATCTTCCGTTTCACACAAGCAGGTTCTGAAGTATCGGCACTCTTGGGCCGAATGCCTTCGGCAGTGGGCTACCAGCCGACTCTTGCAAGCGAAATGGGACAGATGCAGGAACGCATCACATCTACAAAGAAAGGTTCTATCACATCAGTGCAGGCCGTGTATGTGCCCGCCGACGACTTGACCGACCCGGCACCAGCAACCACCTTCACACACTTGGATGCCACTACCGAGTTGTCACGTAAAATCACCGAGCTGGGAATATACCCTGCTGTTGACCCGCTGGGCTCCACATCACGCATTCTCGACCCGCTCATCGTAGGCAAAGAACACTATGAGTGCGCCCAACGCGTAAAGCAGATACTGCAGCGCTACAAGGAACTGCAGGACATCATTGCCATTCTCGGTATGGACGAACTGTCTGACGAAGACAAACAGACCGTGAACCGCGCACGCCGTGTGCAGCGTTTCCTCTCGCAACCATTCGCCGTGGCAGAACAGTTCACCGGTGTTCCGGGCGTAATGGTTTCGATAGAAGACACTATCAAGGGCTTCAACATGATTCTTAACGGTGAGGTTGACGACCTGCCCGAGCAGGCATTCCTCAATGTCGGAACCATCGAAGACGCCATAGCAAAGGGCAAAAAGCTCCTTGAGGCAGCAAAAGGTTAAACCGCTAAACATTTTGTACTATGAGTTTGAATTTAAGAATCGTCTCGCCTGAAAAGGTGGAATATGAGGGAACGGCAGAACGCATTGTCGTGCCGGGAACAAGTGGCGAGTTTGAGATACTTGTAAACCACGCCCCTATCATATCCACGCTCGACAGCGGACGCATTGTTTTTTTTGACTCTGAGGGCGAACACGAAGTGAAAATCGCCGGTGGTTTTGTCGAAGTGCAGAAGAACAAGGTTGACATTTGTGCTGAAATACAACGTTAAACGACACTTATGACTTCATGTTCTGACACCCGGAAATTGTGCCGCCGATACATAGTGCAGACAATAATTGCCATAGCCGCAATGTCTTTGGCAGTGTTGGCTTTGTCGGAATATGCGAATATCGGAGGTCTGAAAGTGCCGCTCATCGTGAGCGTGGGCTTCGCCTTCGTCATAGAAATGGCCGACATCCTTATATGGCAACGCGTCAGACAATCCGGACAAGACGATGCCTTGTCCACATTCTACACTGCGGTGTCAGGATTTAGGATGTTGCTGGCATTGGCCGTACTGGGAATCTGCTACTTTGTCTTTGGCCGTGAAGCGATGCCGAAATTCTGCATGGTGTTCCTTGCATTCTATGCAATGATGATAATACACCATTCATTGTTTTTCATGCACCGCTCAGGTTGCGGCACAAAATGTGGTAACGATAATAAATAAACTGTAATGAAACAAATAAGGTCATTGTTCCTTCTTGCAATACTGGCTTTCTTGCCGTTGCTGGCAAGTGCCGGCGAAGCGCAGCCTGACGGGAAAAAGGAGCTCAACATCCCTGAGATTGTCCTTGAGCACCTTGCCGATTCCTACGAGTGGCACATCGCTTCGTATGGCGACAAAAGCCTCAGTATTCCGCTTCCTATAATCCTCAGAAGCTCCGACAACGGCGAATGGACTTTCTGCACGGCACACACCCTGCCGTCCAACTACTATTTCGACGCGAATCACCACGGCAAGATTTATGAAAAACTACATGACGGTACGACCTCGCGCCCGCTCGATTTGAGCATCACCAAGACCGTGGCCCAAATATGGATTGTAGTTATTATCCTTGTCATCGTGTTCATGAGTTGTGCCCGATGGTACAAGAGCCGCGACGAAAAGAGTGCCGCACCAGGCGGTTTCGTTGGACTGATAGAAATGCTTGTAATGACGATTTACGATGATGTGATAAAGGCATCGATTGGCGAGAAGCACTTCAAGCCATTCGCACCTTACCTTCTCACCGTATTCTTCTTCATCCTAACGTGTAACCTTCTTGGCCTCCTGCCCATATTCCCTGGCGGAGCCAACGTTACGGGCAACATCAACATCACGTTGTTCCTCGCCTTGTGCTCAATGATTGCAATCAATCTCTTCGGCAACAAGGAGTATTGGAAAGACATTTTCTGGCCCAACGTTCCACTGTTTCTGAAAGCCTATCCCGTACCACTGATGCCGGTAATAGAGTTCTTCGGAGTGTTAACCAAGCCATTCGCACTTATGATTCGTCTCTTTGCCAACATGATGGCAGGTCATGCAATCATATTGAGTTTCACTTGTGTGATATTCCTGGGATGGTCGATGGGCGTGGGCTACGGTCTCGGTCTCAACTTTGTGAGCGTCGTAATGATGCTATTTATGAACTGCCTTGAGGTGCTTGTCGCCTTCATACAGGCCTACGTCTTCACCCTTCTGAGTGCTGTATTCATAGGATTGGCACAGAAAGAGGAAGAATAAAAACAACTGAAAAACAAAAAACAACAATAACAATTTAAAAATTTAAAGACTATGATTATTTCATCACTTTTGGCTGCTGAAGGTCTGGCACAGCTGGGCTGCGGTCTCGGAGCAGGTATTGCAACAATTGGCGCAGGTTTAGGTATCGGCAAGATTGGCGGCAGCGCCATGGATGCCATAGCACGTCAGCCGGAGGCTTCGGGCAAGATTATGTCCAACATGATTCTTACCTCGGCCTTTGTTGAGGGTTGCGCATTGTTCGCTATTGTGGCTTGCGCCTTTCTCATCAAATAAGAGAAGTTACATTAAACATTGCAAATGGGTTTTTTCGATAATTTACCTGCAATACTCACTCCCGACCCGGGACTGCTCTTCTGGATGCTGCTAGCATTCGCAGTAGTGTTCTTCGTGCTCGCGAAAAAGGGATTTCCTGCCATAATCAACATGGTTTCGGAGCGCAAGCGCTACATCGACGAGAGTCTCGACAAGGCACAGAAAGCCGCTTCACAGCTTGAGAACATCAAGCAAGAAAGCGAATCTATGCTTCAGGAGGCACGGCAACGGCAGGCAGCCATACTCAAAGAGGCTGCCGCCACCCGTGAGGCTATTGTGGAGAAAGCTCAGGAGAAAGCACGGGAGGAAAGTGCCCGTATCATAAAAGAGGCCAAAGCCGAGATTGAAAGTCAGAAGCAGGCCGCTATAAGTGAGATCCGTGAGCAAGTAGCCACATTGAGTGTCGAGATTTCCGAGAAAGTCTTGCGACAGAAACTCGGCACTGAGAAGGCACAGATGGATTACATTAACCAGATGCTTGACGAAATTTCAAACAACAATAAATAAGAAACGCCATGGATTTAGGATTGATATCGGTCAGATATGCACGCGCCTTGCTGAAGGCAGGCATTGAGACGGGACTGTCGGATAAAGTGTATGCCGACATGCAGGCACTTGCCGCCAGCTATGCCGCTGAGCCCCGCTTGAAGGCAACCATAGATAATCCCATGGTTTCCAAACGGCAGAAAGAGGCACTGCTCAACGCTGCGGCTTCAGAAAAGCCCACCGAATTGACACAACGCTTCTTCAAACTTGTAGTCAAGGAAGGCCGCGAGGACATCATGCAATTCATAGCCAACTCGTTTATTACACTGTACAGGAAACACAACAATCTGGTAAGTGCCAAACTAACGACCGCCGCTCCGCTCGACGCTACAACCGAAAGCAAGCTGCGACAGTTGGTTGAAAAGAAGACGAATGGAACAGTTGAGTTCAAGACAGCGATCAATTCCAACCTCATCGGAGGCTTTATTCTGGAGTATGACACATACAGAATGGATGCGAGCGTAAAGACCCAACTCGGTGCCATACTCTCAAAGCTCAGTTAAAAGGAATAAATCTACATTACACCTATGCACCGCACCCGTTACTGCCAACGGCACGCAACACTGCGATTGTATGTAGTAACAGAACGGAGCACAGTGCAAAAAGAGGGTAATCGATTTTCAAAACAAAAAATATGTCAGATAAAATAAAACCAAGCGAAGTGTCACAAGTACTGCTTGAGCAACTGCGCGGCATAAACGACAACCGCCAGTTCGACGAAGTGGGTACCGTGCTTGAGGTGAGCGACGGCGTGGCCCGCATATACGGACTGCGCAATGCCGAGGCAAACGAGCTTCTCGAATTCGAGAACGGCACGATGGCTATTGTCATGAACTTGGAGGAAGACAACGTGGGTTGCGTCCTGTTGGGCTCAACCGACGGCATCAAGGAAGGCATGGTTGTAAAGCGCACGAAGCGCATCGCGTCTATCCGCGTGAACGACAACATGCTGGGCCGTGTGATAAATCCTCTCGGACAGGCCATCGACGGCAAAGGCGACATCGACCTTACCGACTCTTTCGAGATGCCGCTCGACCGCAAAGCACCAGGTGTGATTTACCGTCAGCCGGTGAAAGAACCGCTGCAGACCGGTCTGAAATCGGTTGACTCGATGATACCTATCGGCCGCGGACAGCGTGAGCTCATTATCGGCGACCGCCAGACTGGCAAGACTGCCATAGCAGTAGACACCATAATCAACCAGAAGAATTTCTACGAAGCAGGCAAACCCGTGTATTGCATATACGTTGCAATAGGACAGAAAGCCTCAACCGTAGCCGCACTTGTGGAGAACCTGAAGCAGCACGGCGCCATGCCCTACACCATTGTAGTGGCCGCCACCGCAGCCGATCCGGCCGCAATGCAGTATTATGCACCTTTTGCAGGTGCAGCAATCGGCGAGTATTTCCGCGACCGTGGAATGTCGGCACTCGTTGTTTACGACGACCTCTCCAAACAGGCCGTTGCCTACCGTGAGGTGTCACTCATCCTGCGCCGCCCCTCCGGACGTGAAGCCTATCCCGGCGACGTGTTCTATCTGCACAGCCGCTTGCTTGAACGTGCCGCACGCATAAACGACCAGCAGGAAGTTGCCGAGAAGATGAACGACCTGCCGGAATGCATGAAAGGCCACGTACGCGGCGGTGGTTCGCTCACTGCCCTCCCAATTATCGAGACTCAGGCAGGAGACGTATCGGCCTACATCCCGACAAACGTTATTTCCATTACCGACGGACAGATTTATCTTGAGAGCGACCTGTTCAACCAAGGCTTCCGTCCTGCGGTAAATGTCGGTATTTCGGTGTCGCGTGTGGGCGGTTCGGCTCAGGTGAAGAGTATGAAGAAAGTGGCCGGTACGCTCAAAATCGACATGGCCCAATACCGCGAGCTGGAGTCTTTTGCCCAGTTCTCTAGCGATATGGATGCCGTGACCGCCATGACTATCGACCGCGGACGCAAGAACAACCAACTCCTCATACAACCGCAGTACAGCCCGATGCCCGTAGGTGAGCAAATTGCAATAATCTATTGTGGCACACACGGACTTATGCACGACGTGCCGGTAGACAAAGTACGAGAATGCCAAGACACCTTCCTCGACAAGATGCGTTCTGCACATGCCGATGTAATAGAGACACTTGGCAGCGGAAAGATTGACGAGTCGCTCACGTCGGTAATTGAACAGACGATGGCCGACGTTGCCGGCCAGTATAAAAAATAATAGCTTATGCCGTCGCTCAAAGAAATAAAAAACCGGATAACCTCTGTCAACAGCACCCGAAAAATAACGAGTGCGATGAAGATGGTGGCCTCGTCGAAGCTACACCACGCGCAAGCGATGATTGAGAACATGCTCCCCTATGAAACCATGTTGGAGCACATACTCAAGACATTCCTCGCGTCGGAAGCCGATGCGACAACCGTCTACAACAAGAAACGCGAGGTTAAGCGCGTGGCTCTTGTGGTCTACGCGTCGAACGGCAGCCTTTGCGGTGGCTTCAACTCCAACGTCATCAAACTGTTGCAGAACGTTGTCGATGAATACTCGGCACTTGGTCACGACAACATCATCGTCTACCCCATTGGCCGCAAGGTGGCCGAAAAGGCAGCGAAGATGGGACTTAATGTGGCGGGGGATTTCACTTCGCTTGCCGACAAGCCCAACGTTGGCCAATGCATCGACATTGCCAAGGAACTTGGAGAAAAGTTTGTGAAAGGCGACATCGACAGGGTTGAAATGATTTACCACCATTTCAAGAGTGCCGGTTCGCAGGTATTGACCCGCAAGCCATTCCTGCCCATTGACATTACCGAAGAGTTGAAACGCGACAACGAGCGCGACCTCAGCTCGATAGCCACGTCGAAAGAGGCTCAGGAATACTTGAAACGCAACTCATCTGAGGGGCAACAAGAGAAGAAAGAAGAGAATGTGCGTCCGTTGAACGACAATTTCATCGTCGAACCCGACATGAATACAGTGCTCGCACAACTCATTCCGAAGTTGCTGCACCTCATGCTCTACACAGCCTTGCTCGACAGTGTAGCCAGCGAACACGCCGCCCGAATGGTAGCCATGCAGACTGCCACCGACAATGCCGACGAGCTGCTGCGTGAGCTGTCACTGCAATACAACAAGAGCCGCCAGCAGGCAATTACCAACGAGTTGCTCGACATTGTTGGTGGAAGCACCAACAACTGACAACATAAGCACACACAACTGTAGCAACGGCACTTTTGCCTGGCACACAGTTATGAAAAAACGATGGGAAAGACAGCATTCTTCTGTTCTTTCCCATCGTTTTTGTTATATTACACACCATTTCCGACAAAGAAAACAGAAACCCGAGAAATGCCAGAATCGGGCTTACATTATTCCAGTTTCTTCGTCTTTATTGTTGATTCTACGCTCCGTCTCACGGTATTTCTTTCCGCCGTTAAGTCGCCACACCACACTGAGTTGCACACTGTTACCCGCATCTTTTGAGTGTAGGCTTGTGCGTTTGTTCACCCATTGGTTGACGATTGTAGACCTGTATTTCAACGGATTGCGTTGGAATGGGTTTACAAAACATGCCGTAATGTCGCAGTTGCCAATGTGGTAGCCCACCGTTCCCATTACTGTGCCTGCGTTATACCCCTTCATTTCGGCCTCCATGAAACGCCATCCGCTGTCGGCCGACAGTTGCACAGTCCATTTCCCGAAATAGCCTGTCACGTTGCCCATGGCCGAAAATGATGTGTAACAATGGTTGTAGTCGTCTCCCCGATTGAAGAAACGCGCCATGGTGCCGCTGAACGCCATGGTGAGATGATCGGCAATAATGTTTACGCTACTGTAACTGTTCATATAGAGCATGTTGCAATGCCCCTGATTTACCGACGAATACAGGTATTGGTTGTCGTCTGTACGGGTGTATTTTTCCATGTTGCAGTTGCGATTGATGCGGTACATAGCCGAAAGTTGGGTGTAAAAGCCTGTACGGTTGTAAGAAACGGTAAGATTGTTTTCCAGACGACTGTTGGGTTTCAGTTCCGGATTGCCCACTTTCCATTCCATACTGTTCTGCCGTATGCGGGTGTCTGAAATCATCGCGATGTTAGAGATATGCTGCGACAACTCGATGCTGTATGCCAGTTGCATGTCTGCAGACAGAGGGTAAGACAGTTGCATCTTCGGTCGCCACAGCCAGTAGCCGTATTCGTTGTCGCCTTGGCGATAATGCTCATAACTTGCTCCCATACCTGTCATGTAGCCAAGTTTACCCAGTGTACCGTTGATTTGAACATAAGCATAGGTCCCCACGCGGTGAATGCCGTTTGTGCTGGCCACGTCGCCACGGTAAATGTTGTTTATGTATTTCCAATTGGTGTTTACACCTGCCGACAAGGTGAACGGTTTGAGCCGGTTTTCGTATATTGCTTCGCCTATAAATGAGTAGCTATTGCCGTCCACGTCGTAAGCATAGGCGCCACCCTCATCATAATAATTGTTGTCAAGCGTATGGATATACGTTCCCACTGCATTGGCCGTTATGCTCTGGTGTTTTCCCAACTGCCTATGATAGTAAATGTCGAGCACCGGCGTGGAGCTTCTTCCCCTGCTGCTTTCGGTGGCGGTGTAGTTTGCCTTGCCAGTTTCAGTGATGAGCCGGTGGGAAAAGGTATGCGGACTGTTGCTCAACGCTGCCGACAGCGTAGCTTGAAACACATAGTTGGCACTGTCGGCCAAATTATATCTCAGTTCGATGGAGTTGTCATAGGCACGTGTCCTATTGTCCAACATGTTGCGGTTTATGCTGTATTGTGTGCCGTCAGTAAGCAGATAGTTGGCGGTTTCATCAGTCAGACTTCCTTTCGTGTCCCTGTAACCCTGCTCATAGAACACGCGGAACTGACTTTTCCTGTTGTTCACCGAGGCAAACGCGTTGTTAAAGCCACTTAATGTCGTTAGCGTATTCATGGCCTGTGCCCCCACCGAATAACCCATGGTTGAGCGGCGTGTACGTATGTTTATCACATAGGCTATGCCGTTGCCGTAGCGCACTCCGGGGTTGTCGATGTAGTCAACCGATGTGATGTTAGCCACATCAATAGCCTGCATATCGTTGGCATTGGCTACTATGTCGTTTATTCTCACCTGCACATCGCCGCGGTTGGATATCGACTGCACCGAGCGCGACATCTCGTCGATGCGTATATCGGGCAGCGCGAGTTTCTGCAACAGAGAATAGCCTGAATGAGAATGCTTTTTCTCAATCTCGGTTGGATATAGCGTTTTGCCGTCAACGCGCCTTACCACGCGCGCGCCCTTCACTACCACTTCGCCAAGTGTCACCGTGTCGGTCGTCTCCTGACCCAAAGCCGCCACACTCACCATGGCCAGCATAAAAACTGCAAACAATGTTCTTCTCATACTCTTTTGTGTTTCTTGTTTTTATAGCAAAAGTATAAATCCCCCCGTTTCCGTATGAAAAAACTGTCTGACATTAGTCTGACATTCGTTTCCAAATTATTTTTCAGGGCACAACTGGTGTTATTTTGGCGTTTGAGCTATGAGTTTATCTGCAAAATGTCTAACTTTGCATACAACCATCAAGGCTTGCACATGACGAAAATGAAACCTTATCATTCTTTACTTGTTTTGGCGGTGCTCATCATTTCAGCCATTGCCACAAGTGCAAACAGTTATCATCGCATGCAGCGTGACATAGAATGCGACTTAGACCGCGCTCTTGTCATCACCCTGCATGAGAACCGTTATCAATGGCTTACCCCCGACACCATACAAGACTACCGTTCGCATCTGAGCATCGACTTCCTGAAAAAGACGAGTTTGCTATGCTACGTGGTCGACGACAAGCATTATCCCAACAGACAAGGCACAAAAGGCAACGCCCGCCAGCAGCTCACCAGCAAAACCATGACACTTAACAGCCATGCCGTAAAAGGCTACGCCAATTGTTCTTTTGCCGACGTGTTTGGACTAAGCGACCAACGTCTGCCCCTGTCATTGGCCATTCTGTCCGTGCTGTGGTTTGCTGCCACTACTTGGCATTATCGCCGCCAGCAAACCAATGAAGGCAACGATGCCCTATGCGTAGCACTTGCCAACAATGCAAACACCAATGAAGGCACTGTGACTCATACCGTGGGCGCGTTGTCTTATTTAAACGAAGACGACTGTTTCTACAACCACATAAGTCAAGAAGTGGTAAGGTTTACACCCATGCAGCACAGATTAATGCGCATGTTTTTCGCAAGCAAACTTCACCAACTGTCAAAGCAAGACATCTGCGCATCGCTTTGGCCTAAGAAACCCGATGCAAGCGAAACCCTTTACAGTTTGATACGACGCATCAAACCAATCATTGAAAGCAACAAGCTCACCATCGAGTCAGAACGGGGAATGGCATACAGGCTGAAGGAGCGAACGTCAAATGCCGACGACTAAAAACGCGCATTCATGCAAACAATAAACATCCACGAGGTAACCCGCCCCGACCAACCCTTGACTGATGCCCTCAACCGGCTTCTGCCTCAGCTCACGCCCGATGCTAAAACACTTTCGTTGAACGATGTCAAAGCCATAACCGAATCGGGCATAAGCCACCTTTATATAATGGAAACTGGCGGCGAGACCATAGGCACATACACACTTTGCGTCTACGATTCACCCACGGGCCGCAAAGTGTGGCTTGAAGACGTGATTGTAGACAGCCAATACAGAGGCAAAGGACTCGGCCATCGGCTTGTAGCCCATGCCATGAACGAAGCAAAACGATTTGCCCTATGCACACTGATGCTCACCTCGCGCCCCTCGCGCATTGCCGCCAACGCGCTATATCAAGCCTTGGACATGGAAAGAAAAGAGACCAACGTCTACAAGAAAGTATTGTAGTATTGTCATCCGGCAAAACATTGGTTTGACATAGAAAAGTAACCTTTACTAAGGCTTCATTCGGCAACTCTGTGAGAGTGTGATTTTTCTAGTTGCAAACAACCGCGCTCTCCAAACACTATTTATCAGATTGTGATAGAAGACAATGAGAATAATATTGCTGAATAGTTACTAAAGGACATGAACATTTTTGCTTAATATTAGTTTGTTTTTAGAGAAATTAACATCTTTGTATATAGAAATCTACGAAAGACATTTTGTCTTTTTAAATACCAACAACTAAATCCTAAATGTTATGAAAGTAAAATTATTCAAGTTAGCCATTATGACAATTGTTGGCTTTTGCATGATGTCATGCTAAAGTTACTACTATCAAGTGTATGATGTCGGGACAAAAGACATGAAGACAGAAGACAATTCTCTTGTATACGAGAACGAAGATTGTAAGATTTTGTATAACCTGTGGTCTAACAATGGCGAACTGAAATTTGCCATAATGAACAAAACAGACAAGGACATATTTGTAAACATGGGACAAAGTTTCTATGTTGTCAATGGTCAGGCTGTGGATTACTATCAAGGTAGAGAATTTACCTCACAGAGCATTAGCAATGCTGACTATATGATTTCCTCCGCAGTTGGCGCATTTGGATCATCAGGATTTTGGGGAAACGGTGTGTACGATGAGGATGGTGCTGCTATAATAAATGCGATGACTGGGAAAATGTCAAAAACATTATCAAGCAGCGTTACAACAAGAGAAAAGGAGATTGTATGCATCCCTGCAAAAAGCTTTAAGGTATTCAATTACTATAAGGTAAACCCTGCATTGAAAACTACTTGTGAAAAAGAAAAGGACTTCCCAAAGAATAGTTATAATGTGGGAATTTATTCCCAATCTTCAACACCGCTTAGTTTCAAGAACCGTATAGCCTATGGATTCAACAAGAACGATGTAGCAGATAAACATATAGACAACGAGTTTTGGATTTCCTCCATTACTAATTATTCAAAAAATGAAGCTACAGAAAAGCGCAAGGAAAAGACAGAATGGTATGGTCAGAAAAAATCTTCAAAGGTCAGAATGTTCAAAATCGGAGGTCCTAACAAATTTTTCATACTCTATGAGGATACTGCACTTTAAAGCATAAATGCACAATATTGGAGTATTCAAATTTATTGGTGTCCGGTAAAATATTGGTCTAACATTGTAAAACGGGGAAAGTCAGGCCTTTATAAGACTTCTGCCCCCCGGGGGCTTACTTTTGCCCTTTGCATGGTTAGCACTCCATTGCCCCAGTATGGGGCTAATATTATAGGATAGGGGCAAGCCCCTACGCTATAATCTGCCGTCCCTACGGGTAGTGTGTTCAAAATTGGATTACAAAATGTGCGTAATTTTTATATGGGTTTAAGTTTATAATTGTTTGATTATCAGAAGTATTTCGGTAATCATGGCTCTGAAAGGGTGTCACAATCCCAGCCCAGGGTGAGGATTGAGCGAAGCGAAATCCGTAACCCTGGGTCTAATGCACGACGGAGCATGTTGGCCTGTAAGGTCAACACAACGTACAATTATTGTGCTGACCTTACAGGCCAG
>CAVCLB010000011.1:0-48142 GCA_963602915.1 Dysosmobacter segnis
ATAGATAGGGGCAAGCCCCTATCCTATAATATTCGCCCCATACTGGGGCAATGGGGTACAAACCATGCATCGGGTAAAAGTAAGCCCCGTGTTTTCAGATGTCTTATAAAGACTATACGTTTCACGTTTTACAATGTTAGACCTATATCTTACCGGACACCAATATTTTATATTATATTTATATCAGGTAGAACTTTCGCAACTGACACCAATATTTCAGAAACGCTTACCTTTTGGGTTTCCTACTGCGATAATTGTCAGTTTTTGCCCTCTTGGGCTCATGCTGCGCCCTGTTGGCATGCTTTGCATCCCTATAATCGTCATTTTGGCGGCTGCGTCGATTGTCAGTTTTGCCTTTTTTTGCCTCATACTGAGGTTTATTGGCATGCTTTGCATCCTTATAGTCTTCGTTTCTACGCCGTTCGAAGTTGCCCGAATAAAGTTGCGGCAACAGGTCAAGCCGTCCTATTCTGCGCAGCTCCTGTTCAATGTTGCGCCGTTCCTCGGGCTTATACCAGAAGAAGAACTCGCGTTGTGCCTGCTTCTCGCGCGGTGTTTTAGCACTGAACACCGGTTCAAGTGTGTAGGGGTCGAAACCCGAATACCACGCCTCGGTGCTTACGGTCATTGGTGTTGGCGTGAAATCCTGCACCTGTTCCAAATGAAAATCCAACCGTTTTGTCTTCACGGCAAGCTCGGCCATATCCTCCTCGCGGCATCCCGGATGACTGCTTATGAAGTAAGGAATGATTTGTTCGCGCAGATGTTCCTCGGTATTTATCTTGTCGAACACGCGTTTAAACTCTTCAAACAATGCAAATGGCGGTTTTCTCATAAGGCGCAGCACATTGTCGCTCGTGTGCTCGGGAGCCACCTTCAGTCTTCCGCTCACATGCTTGCAAATAAGTTCGCGCGTGTATTGCCGTGCGGCCTCGTTGGTTTTCTCGTCCTTGCTCTTGTGCAACAGCAAGTCATAGCGCACGCCGCTTCCTATGAAACTTTTCTTTATGCCCGGCAACGCATCCACCGAATGATATATGTCGAGCAACTGCGTGTGGTCAGTATTCAGGTTAGGACACACCTGCGGATTTATGCACGACGGGCGTTTGCATTTTTCGCAGGCCCGTTTGTTGCGTCCGCCCATGCCATACATATTGGCCGAGGGGCCTCCCAAGTCAGACAGATAGCCTTTGAAATCAGGCATCTCCACAATTTTCTTCACCTCGTTGATAATGCTCTCCTTGCTGCGGCACACGATGAATTTGCCCTGATGTGCGCTGATGGTGCAAAATGCACATCCGCCGAAACATCCGCGATGAATGTTCACCGAGAACTTTATCATCTCATAGGCCGGTATGCGCTTGTTCTTGTATTTCGGGTGCGGCAGTCGTGTGTAAGGCAAGTCAAACGAGGCATCAAGCTCGCCGGTAGTCATTGGCGGATAAGGCGGATTCACGACAGCAAACAGTCCGTCAACACCCTGCAACAGACGCTGGGCGTGAATCTTGTTCGACTCCTCTTCGATATGTCTGAAATTATCAGCCTCGGCACGCTTGTTGCGCAGACATTCTTCATGGCTGTGCAACACAATGTCGTCGTCCTTTATGCCTCCTGGTATGTCTTTCTCCTTGCACAGAAACACGGTCTGCGGTATTTCGCGCAACTGGTCAACGGCGATGCCGCTTTCTAGTTGTCGGCAAAGCTCCACGATGGGCTTCTCGCCCATGCCGTAAATAATCATGTCGGCACCCGAATCGCACAGAATGCACTTGCGCAACCGGTCCTGCCAATAGTCGTAATGGGTGAGGCGGCGCATCGAAGCCTCGATGCCACCGAGCACCACCGGCACGTCGGGATACAGTTGTTTCAGTATTTTGGTATAGACAATAGTGGGATATTCCGGGCGACAATCGTGCCGTCCGTCGGGACTGTAAGCATCTTCCGACCTCAGACGCTTGTTGGCAGTGTATTTATTCACCATCGAGTCCATGCATCCCGGAGCTATTCCGAAGAACAGATTGGGCCGTCCGAGTTTCTTGAAATCGCGGAAATCGCCATGCCAGTCGGGTTGTGGCACTATTGCCACCCTATAGCCTGCCGCCTCCAGCGTGCGGCCTATAACCGCAGCTCCGAATGACGGGTGGTCGATGTAGGCATCGCCCGAGAAGAGAATGACGTCAATCGAGTCCCAACCGCGCAAATCCACCTCTTTTTTGGTTGTCGGCAACCAGTCGGTGAGTTTGAAATCTCCCATTTTAGTGTCGTTTATTGTCTTTTTCCAAATTTTCAGTTTGTTTATCCATTGCCCCCAAAGAACACTGTCAACAGTCACGCCCAGGCCAATACTTGGTTAGGCCCACGCACAAAGCAATTGTCCGCGACATCAATCCCGGACAATTGCCTTCATTTTTTGCCGTCAGCAACACGTCGTGGCCATGCCGAGACAGTGGGTCACTCGCCGTCTGCGCCGTCGGTAGCGGCAGTGCGCGTGGCACTCCATTCGGCATAGAGCTTCATAAGCTGGTTCAAGCCGAATGCCTTCATGTTGTTGTTGTAGATGACATCGAGGCACAGGTCGAGCACCGATTTGTCTGAACAAGTGTCGGCTTCAAGCATCGACCTCACGTTAAGTTTCAGCTTGTCAAGCACCTGCTCGTCAACAATCCCGTTGCTGTCAACGAGGTTGTTGAGCAAAGCATATTTCTCTATTGTCTCCAAGTGGGTTTCGTTCACATCAATGCTCCGTGTGCCCGACACGTTAGCCTGTATTTTATATGTTTCCATCTTGTTTATATTTTTTGCTTGTGCCAAATCATTTCAGCACAAAATTCAACATTCCTTTCATTATGCGGCTGCGCATTGCAGCATCAGTTATGCACTCAAACGGAAACCCCATTGTTATGCACTTGTAGTCGCTGCCGTCGTAAGCCACCGCCGCGCTGGTGCCGTCGGCATATTTCATGGCGCAGAAGGCAGCCGACAACGGGGTGAGCACATCCACCGATGTGGCCGGGAAATGCGTTTTGTTCACGGTGCGCACTATTCTGAAATTCTGCCCGAGGCCGTCAATGCTATCGTCGCCAGCAGCGGTATTGCTGCCGCAACTTCCACATTTCAGCAGCGCGGCAAGATATGCCTGCTCGGCCTCACTGCCCATGTCGCTGCCCACATAAGCACCGCTCACCACAATACGGCCTCCTCGGCCGGCATAGATTTTCAGAGCCTCGCGCAATCCGGGAGTGAACGTTTTGTAATACACCAGTGAGTGGCCATCGTCTTTCTGCAACCCGAAAGCCACGTCGGTGCAATCAAAATCAGACAGTTTCACACTGCCACACTCCACTGCTCCTGCCGAGCAGCTCAACACATTATAGTTTCCGGCACGCGCTATGGCCTGCACATGCTCCACAATACCGTCGAAATTGTTGCCCATCACGAAATTGCCGGCAAGACTTTCGTCGCTATATCCCAGTCCGCCCTGACCTTCAATTCCGGCGGCGGCCTTGTCGTAACACTGCTGGCGACCCATCCATCCGGCAGTGAGACCATACGACACACCGGGGTCGGCATCGAAGTCAAAGCCCTGGCACATGCCAGTGTTAACCACCGCAGGTGCCGACAGGCGTGTGAAAGCATTCACGGCAAGTATTTTCCTTGCGTCGCGCGATGTCACGCAGGCGGCAAGCGTCTCTGTGGGGAAGCTCTCCCCGCCACGGTTCACAGCCGTGACATTGAACCTATATACCACTCCGCGCTCAGGCACGAAAGTATAGTTTGCATTGTCAACCAGCTCGCCGTTGCCGAAATCCTCACCTTCCTTGGCCACATACACATTATAAGCCGTGGCGCAGGCCGTAGGCTCCTGCGGGTCGTCAACGGGAGTCCACGACAGGCGCAGCTCGCCGTTGTCGCCGAGCGACATCATAAAATTGGCCGGAGCCAGCGGTGCCACGACACTTGCACGCCCGTGACCGCCGTTTACAAAGCGCAGTATCGTCTTGTAGAGCGATCGCGCCAAGGTGAACTTGAAGTTGGGGTCATGGCCGCGCAGCATGTCGGCGAAGTTCTGGTGCGACATTGTTTCTATTATCGACGAAGGCACTTCCGGCTTGCGTGTCTCCGAATAGTTGCGGTCATACAAATACCGTCGTGTCCATTTTCGGTACTTGTATTTCAAATCGCGCTGCACCCCCCCGAGCAGCGAGTCGGCAAAATCGCGCGACACCATGCGGCTTATGCCGCTGTTCAGTCTGCCGTCGTTGAAGTTGGTGGTGCAGATTGAAAGCGAACCAATTATCGAGTCGGCGGCGAGCGAATATCCGGCATCGCTGTGCACTGCAAGACTCAACTCTATGGGCACTTTCTTGCCTGCGAGCGTGGGCACATACACCGACCCGCCCGCGAGCCAGTTGGCCATCAGCGAGCGCGAGTTTATGTCATCGGCATAGTCGTCGGCCCCGCTCTTACTGCTGTAAACGCTGTATGGCGCGCCCGACCACTGCACGTTGTAGCGTGCCGCCTCGAGACAGCGCGGATAAGAACTCACGCTGCCGCCGCGCTCCACGGTGCCCATGCCGCCACCAAACCGCACTGCATCGGTTGTCACCACGCCCTTGGTGGGCGAGAGGTTTGTAACCACCACACGGTTGTTCTCGTCGCATCCCTGTGCAAAGTCAAACGTTCCGAGATACACCCATGTCGAACCGCCCATTTGCTGATTTATGTGAAACACGGTGCGCTGTCCACGGTGAATTACGATATATTCGGCATCGGCCACACTGTTTTCCAATGTCTGGTAGCTTACATAAACCGCATAACGCCCGCTTTCGGGTATGGTGGGCTGATATGAAATCCACGATTCGCGCTTTTTCACCGTTTCGGCCATGCGTGCCGTGCCACGCCTGAAAGGGTTGTCGCCGTCGCGCAGCACGCTTCCCGGTCGTCCGAATCCTTTCTCGGGTGCAGTTGTCCAATCCTTTTTCCCGTTGTCCTCCACATAGGTCATTCCGCTGGCGGCATCGTCGTTGTCAACAATCACCTCATTGGTTTGCCAGTCGCGTTCCCGTGGTGTGTAGACCACTGCCCCAGCCCGTTCAAGCATGGGTATGAGATATGGCACCACTATTGTCTGCGTGAAAAGGTCTTCGCTGGTGCAGAAGAGGGCGGGACGCTGCCATTTCCACTTCGACTTCTTGGCATCGTAATACATGCCGTGGCTTGCCCAAAGCGAGATGTGCCTGTTGCCCAGGCCGTGGCTTATGGCGTAAGGCCGCGACACATTGTCCACCCAAGGCTCGCCCTTGTAGTCAATCGCGCCCCAGAAGCGCGAGAAGGCGTCGTTGTCGGGCAGTGCATCGGCTGCGAGTTGCTCTATCGGCAGTCCGGCAGTCTTTATTGTCAAGCCATAGCGGTTGTATGGTTTTGGCAACGATTTGGCGAGCTTGCGGTAATAGTAGTTCACATCATCAGACGTGAAGTCGTGCTTTGCAAAGGCGTTGTCGAGTGTCAGTTCCAGTTGTTGCGCCCGGTCGTCCACTTTATATGAAAGCATCCGGTGCACGTCCTGTATCTTTCCCCGTTTCGACGCATACTTCACGACAAACTCGTTGAGCTGTGCCACCAGTTTCGTGTTGTCTTTACGGCTCTGAGCCAAACTCCCCTGCGAAACGGCGAGAAGCACAACAAGAAAGAGCAAAAGCAGACGTTGCTTTGTCATTTGGCGTGTTCTATAAATTCCACGCATTGTTAATTTTGTATTTTTAGACAGGTAGCTCTTCATGTCTTTTTGTTTTTATCCGGCATATATTCCACCCTTTCTCAGTCGCATAGCCCGCTATGCTCCTTCAGAAAGCAAGTGAAATCAGCTCGGCTAAAATTCAAAAATCCATCAATGGCAAGTTAAAGAGCCCGCCATTAAATTTCTCCTATCGTGAAAAGTTCAGGATTCTTGCCTTTGAAATCCTTGAAATACAGTTTTATCTGCCTCATGTCGCCGTCCAAATCGCCAGTGGGAACAAATGTCTTTGTGCAGACAATCTTGCGCTTTTCATAGTCAACGCCGTAAAGGAGTATGGGTATTTGGGCTTTCTGCGATATGAAGTAAAAACCTTTTTTCCAGTCGGCATTGAGCGACCGCGTTCCCTCGGGCGTTATGCACAGTTTGAAAGACGCACTTTCCTGCGCCACGCCTGCAAGCCAGTCGGTCATGCTTGTGTGCCGTCCACGGTTCACCGGGATGCCTCCCCATCGTTTGAAGAACACGCCCAAAGGCCAGAAAAACCACTCCTTTTTCATCAGGAAATTGATTTTCATGCCTTCGGCACGCGAATACAAAAGCCCTATGATGAAATCCCAGTTGCTCGTGTGCGGCGCGAGACAGATGACATATTTGTCGGGGTGTGGCTCGGTCACTTCGGTTTTCCACCCCATCATGCCGTAAAGAACGAGTCGGCTCAGCCGTTTTACCATTCCCATCGGCATTAACCTAAGTTGATAATCTGGTCGCCAATCTCAGTCACCTCGCTGCTGAAGCATTTCAGCAAGTCGCGGTAATAGACGGAGGGTTTCATTCCGGGCTCGGGATGCGACACGCGGCTGATGTAATTGTTGTGGATTATGAGTATCGAGGCAAGCAGATTTTTCACGTTGTCGTCGTTTTCCTTTGCATTGTAGATTGACGAAGCCACGCATTCCGCGAACAAATCTCCGCACACGCAGTTTATCTGCCTCTTCAAGTTTCGCTTGTTTGCCATAATAGTTTAACTTAATAAATTGATTAGTCAATGTTTGCATTGCCTTTGCATGCAAACCAACGATAATTTGTCTTGACAAAGATATTAAAAAAAAACATACGGCCAAAGGATTATCAAAAAAATGTTTTGGCTTTGATGTTTTGGCAACAATTCTTTTATAGTGTCGCAAAAAAAGAGTATTTTTGCAGTTGATTTAAGGCCGTTGCGGCATTAAGGCACACGCGGCACGCACGTGCACCGTATGCAGCACATGCGCAGCGCATTTGCCATACGCATGCACACCGGCTGCCGCACGCCGCCGCCGTCACCCCGAAGAGGCACCAGAAAGGCTTCGCCCGACGGCAAAACGAACAGAGACACAAGCATTTAAAAACATAATTTTTTAACATTTAAAAATCAATATGGAATTTAGCGCATTGCAGAAAGAGAGATCTGCCTATCAGCCGAAATTGCCGAAAGCACTTCAGGGTGCAGTAAAGGTAAAGGAAGGCGCTCCCACACAGAGCGTTGACAATCAGGAGGAAATCAAAAAACTCTTCCCCAACACATACGGAATGCCCCTCGTGGAGTTTGTTCCCGCAGAACAGGCCACACAAAAGGCCATCAACGTGGGCGTAATCCTCAGCGGCGGTCAGGCTCCCGGCGGACACAACGTAATTTCGGGTCTGTTTGACGAAGTTAAGAAGCTCAACTCCGAAAACCGTCTCTATGGTTTCCTCATGGGTCCCGGCGGTCTCGTTGACCACAAGTACATCGAGATTACCGAAGAGTTGCTCAAAGACTACCGCAACACCGGTGGCTTCGACCTCATCGGCAGCGGCCGCACCAAGCTCGAGCAGGAAGAGCAGTTTGAAAAGGGCATCGAGATTCTGCGCGAGCTCGACATCAAGGCTCTCGTAATCATCGGTGGCGACGACTCCAACACCAACGCATGCGTTCTGGCCGAATACTACGCTGCAAAGAACTACGGCGTGCAGGTAATCGGCTGCCCCAAGACAATCGACGGCGACCTGAAGAACGACCAGATCGAGACTTCGTTCGGCTTCGACACCGCTTGCAAGACCTACAGCGAGGTTATCGGCAACATCGAGCGCGACTGCAACTCGGCACGCAAATACTGGCACTTCATCAAGCTCATGGGCCGTTCGGCATCGCACATCGCCCTTGAGTGCGCTCTTCAGACACAGCCCAACATCTGCCTCATCTCTGAGGAAATCGAGGCAAAAGACCTCACTCTGAACGATATCGTGGAGCAGATTGCCAGCACCGTGGCCTACCGCGCAAGTCAGGGCAACAACTTCGGTGTGGTGCTCATCCCCGAAGGCCTCATCGAGTTTGTGCCCGCCATTGGCCGACTCATCCAGGAACTCAACGACTTGCTCGCCGAGCACGGAGCCGACTACAAGGATCTTGACAAGAACGCACAGCGCGAATACATCCTCGCTCACCTGAGCGAAACCAACAAGGCCACTTTCGAGACTCTGCCCGAAGGCGTTGCCCGCCAGCTGTCGCTCGACCGCGACCCGCACGGAAACGTGCAGGTTTCGCTCATCGAGACCGAAAAGCTCATCTCTGAAATGGTGGGCGACAAGCTCGCACAGTGGAAGAAAGAGGGCAAGTATGAAGGCAAGTTTGCCGCACAGCACCACTTCTTCGGCTACGAAGGACGCTGCGCAGCTCCCTCAAACTTCGACGCTGACTACTGCTATGCACTCGGAACGAGCGCAGCACAGCTCATCGCCAACGGCAAGACCGGCTACATGGCAATCGTG
The DNA here is from genome assembly GCA_963602915.1 of Dysosmobacter segnis. Taxonomy (GTDB): domain Bacteria; phylum Bacteroidota; class Bacteroidia; order Bacteroidales; family Bacteroidaceae; genus Prevotella. The sequence continues at coordinate 8,525 of CAVCLB010000011.1, forward strand.
AAGAACACTACTGCCGGAACCGACGAATGGAAAGCAGGCGGTGTGCCTATCACAATGATGATGAACATGGAACGCCGCAACGGCGAGATGAAGCCCGTGATACGCAAGGCTCTCGTAGAGCTCGACGGCAAACCGTTCAAGACTTTCGCAGCCAGCCGCGACAAATGGGCAAAGGAAACATGCTACGTTTATCCCGGACCTATACAATACTGGGGTCCGAGCGACGTGTGCGACCAGCCCACTAAGACGCTTAAGCTGGAACAGGAATAAAAAGCCAAAGCAATAAAGGGGAGCGCAGCACAATTGTTGCGCTCCCCTTTTTACTTACAACAGAAACTGAAAAAAGACAGGGAGGCTACTAACATGAAAATTAAAATTGACAAACGATACATAGCCATTCAATCGTTGAAAGCGATTGTTGCCTATATAATTGGTGTTTTAATCGTCTTGACTTGTCTAGACTTGGAAGAGCCGTTGGGTTTCGTTGGCACGACTCTAGTTGTCTGCATCATATTGTTCTTCATATTCTTTTACCCCAAAAACATTCTTGTAAAGGATGGGGCATCAGTTTTAAACGGAAAAACAGTTTCGGAACAATCAAAGTAAACATAGCAGACATAACCCACATTGAATGTAGTTGTAAACTATATAATACTGTGACAATCGGAACCAAATCTTGTCACACATATAAGTTACACCCCAACGAAGTAGAAAAATTGGAGAGCGTTATACGTTCCAATAAATAAAAACAGAATGTGCACGCTCCTAAAAAGTGAGCAATCACAACACGGGGCATGAAATAGCGACACGCACATAGCCATGAAAAGGCTTGACACGCGAAATCAGAAACATGAAATCCATGTTTCTGATTTTTCTTTTATAGGTACCCCTTTCGAGGTCTGTCTTGCATGCATAAATTACAAATGCAATTATTGTTGCGGTAATCGGGCGTTGTTATTATATTATTGTGTAACTTTGCAAGGGAGTTATAAGTTTTTAATGAAAAATGCCATTGGCTCATTCCATGGAAGTGCAGAAAACTCTTATGCATTGTGTTTAGAATAGATTTGCAGCAAAATACCGCCCTCAATACCAAGCGGTGGCAATCGAAATAATCCGTAAGTACATATAAAGTCATTGGCATCCGGCAAAAACATTACAAGCTACAAGTCCACTGACTTCACAAGATAAAAGTCCTGTAGGGACGACATATTAAAGCACAGTAGCTCGCCTCCGTGTTTATGCTCTTTCCAAAATATTGCCCCTGTTAGGGGCGCATAATTCATTATGAAGTTGAAATATACGCCCCTCACTGGGACAATGCGGCGATATACATGGGTAGATAGGGGCAAGCCACTATTCTGAAATAACATCTTACGTTGTTAAATAAAAATTTTACTGGACACCGATAATATCAAACAAAACATTATATCAATCATTTCCCCTGCGGAACAGATTACCCAACGGGAATGAAAAATTCTATCAGTTATGAAGCATAAATTTACCAATCTCGTCAGAGCATGTGGAGGTGCAATGTTGCTGCTCGTGCTCATGATTGTGAGTGTAGTCCAAGCCAAGGCGCAAGAAACCTACGGCTTGAAGATTGCCGGAGTAGACATTACGTCAGACAACTACTCCCGAATTAGTACGTTTACAGGTGTGAATGGAGTGAAATACGATCCCAGCACCAATGTCCTCACCCTCGACAACGCCACAATAACACTGCAAGGCAGTGCCGAAGCGATAACCAACTATGCTAACAGTGGTCTTGTTATAAACATAACGGGCGAAAACAAGATCACATCCAACCAGTCGGCTCTGTCGCTGTCATGCCCCACGACCCTTCAAGGCGGCGGAACACTCAACGCCACCAGCGTCAATGGCGCGGGCATAGCAATCAACAATACTACACTCACCGTCACTCCATGCACCGTGAACGCAAAAGGCGTTTATGGTCTTTCGGGTAACGGCGATGGCTCAATCCTCTCCGTAAAAATCAACTCCGAGATAACGGCCGAGGGCAGCGAAGGCTCGGTCGTAGGGATGGCTTCTCTTGATCTCGAATCGAACATTGATCTCGACAGTTATGTTAGTCCTGAAGACGACGGCATTGCTATCATAAAGCCCAACCGTGCCGAGTTCGACAAAACGCTGAAGGCTGTTGCCGTGAACGGAGAAGTGACAACCGAAAAAGTGCTGATAGGGAAACTTATAGTATATGATATGTTTATCAATGGCCAACATGTGACAAACGCCAACTGTAACGATCTGAGCATCATTCCAGGTGTGAGCGGAGCCATGATATACAACCCCGACAACTATACGCTCACGCTCCAGAACGCTGTTATCAATACCGAATACACGGGATGGGCTATCAGACATGATGCCAGTTATCCTCATATGACAATACAATTGATTGGAGAGAACCACATCATTACCTATGGAGCTCCCTTTGGCATCACGCTTGCTCCGGTAACCATTACCGGAGGCGGTTCGCTCGACATTCTGTCGGCCAGCCCCATATACGGAGATTCCATTACATTCGACGACTGCACGGTCAACATAAAATGTTACGCTTCGCAAGCCATAAAGGGCACATATACCCGTTCAGTTTGCACCATTCGCGATGCCGACATAACGGCTGAACGTCTCGACACAATAAATACGAGATATAGCGCTATATCCAACTTGAAGTCTTTGATTCTTGATGAATGTGAAATCGTAGAGCCCGAAGGAGCTGCATTCGACGAATCGTTGCATGGCATTGCCATCAACGGCAAACCTGCGGCAAAAGTGGTGATAAGAAGGACGAGCGAGAAATACGGCTTCAAGGTTGCCGGCACAGAGGTAACAAGCAAAAACTGCAACGACTTAAGTGTTATCAACGGCGTGAGCGGAACCGCAAATTACGACCCCGAAAAGAAAACGCTCTACCTTAAAGACGCGACCATCGAGACGTCTGGAGACATTAAGGGTATTGACAACGAATCGGCAGAAAGCCTCATAATCAATGTAACAGGCGACAACACCATAAAGGCGAAGCACTCGGCCCTCATGCTGAACAATACCCCGACTGTTATCAAGGGTTATGGCACGCTCAATGCGGAAGGTGAAAGAGGCGTGGGAATCTATTTCAAAAACACGCTCGAGATTGACGATTGCACAGCAAACCTCAATGGTAACTGGGGACTTATGGGCTACGACGGAAGTTGCGAAAAGCTCACCGTAAACAATGCCACCGTAACAATGAAGGGCACTGAGAGCTCACATTCCGACATCCATTCGCTCACGCTCGTAAACAGCGTAATATCTTCGCCCAAAGGTGCTGCGTTCAGCGAAGCACTGCATGCCATTGCGCTCAACGGAAAAGCCGTGACCAGCAGCATAACTATCAGGCCCGACACAACAAAACGCTACGATGTGGTGCTCGAAGAGTGCACAGAAGACAACAAGGAAGCACTTGTGTCGTTGGTGCAGGAAGTCACTGGTCTTAGCGAGACTGAAAGCGAGGCTCTCGTTGATAGTGCGCCTTGCATTATCAGCAGCGATGTTTCGCCAGACGAGGCACACGACATCTGCAACAAATTAGCCAGATTAAACTGTCCCGCCAACGATTATCCACACGGATCGTGGACTTCTATAGACATTCAGAATGTGAACGCTGCACCAGGCACGCAAGGCTTCTACAGCATCGACGGAGTTTACCTCGGCAAGGATTACAATTCGCTGCCCAATGGTGTCTACATCAAAGACGGCAAGAAAGTATTGAAGTGACATCGCAATAACGGCGAGTAAAATCCACAAAAAACACGGCCCAGAGCAAGTTCGAAGCACAACAACGGACATTGCTCTGGGCTAAGTGTTTGTTGAGATTTTGAGAATGCGGCTTGCATATCTCAAATATTTTGACGAATTTTGTATGAAAGTTGTGCATGCAATGATTGGAGCATAACGTTTTAATCAGTGCCTTGCAACTAAAAGTCGGTAGTATGGTGTAACTTTCAACCATATTTATCGACTTGATTTTATTAAACATTACACCATATATTATTATAGGAATGGCCGTAAACAACAAGACAAGGAGGAAAACATCCTCACGGCACACACGAAAGCAACGCACCAGCCAAAGCACAAAGAGTGGCACGATAGCCGCTTTTCTGCGCAACAACCCGCGCCTTGCATGGTGGGGCGGCGGAATGTTGGCACTTGCCTTCTACATCTGGTTGTTCTACACTTTCTTCGTAAGTCCTACGGGGTTCAGGTGGCGCGCACTTTATGGCGACGCAAAATATCCCGAAGGCTACGAGATACACGGCATCGACATATCGCACTATCAGGGCGACATCGACTGGGACAACCTACGCAATGCAATGATTGAAGGCTATCCGCTGAGATTTATAATGATAAAATCAACCGAAGGTTCGTCACGCCTCGACAGCAAGTTTGCCGACAATTTCTACCAGGCACGCGAAAACGGATTCATTCGCGGCGCATATCATTTCTGGAGCAACAAGTCGTCGGCACGCGACCAGGCTTATTTCTTTCTCGATAACGTGCACCTCGAAGACGGCGATTTGCCGCCTGTGCTCGACGTGGAGCACAAACCACAGGACCGCAAGGTTGAAGATTTCCAGCGCGACGTGCTCACATGGCTACACATAGTGGAAGACCGCTACCATGTGAAGCCCATAATCTACACCTACTACAAATTCAAGGAAAGCTATCTCAACTCGCCCGTGTTCGACGACTATCCCTACTGGATAGCCCACTACTATGTGGACAAGGTGGAATACAAGGGTGCGTGGAAATTCTGGCAGCACACCGACGCGGGAAAGCTGCCGGGAATAAAGGGCTATGTAGACTTCAACATCTACAACGGGTCATACTACGACATGAAAAGGCTCACTATCGGAGGCAAGGACAACCGTTAGCCCTTGCCTGGCCACAATATCAGAGCAATTCCGATACGGTTATTTGCCGAAAGTGACACATGCCCAATCTCCGTCAACAAGTTTGCCAGTCATGTGCAAACCTTCTTTCGCTGCAGCGCGGCACACCGTTTCTACATCGCTTTCATAAAATCCGCTCAAGGCCAAAATGCCACCCGCACGCAACACGGCAGCAAACACAGCCATGTCGGCAAGCAGTATATTGCGGTTTATGTTGGCCACAACCACGTCGAAACAATCCTTCATTTCTGCAACGACCTTACTGTCGCCGAGATGCACAGTGAGGTTGTCCACTCCGTTAAGTTCCGCATTGTGCACTGCATTGTCGGCACTCCACTCGTCGATGTCATAGCCCACAACCTCAGAAGCCCCCAATTTCGAGGCCACTATGCCGAGTATGCCGGTGCCACATCCGCAGTCAAGCACGCGCTTTCCGTGCAAGTCGGCATCAAGCAAGACGCTTGTCACCATGCGGGTTGTCTGATGAGTGCCAGTGCCGAAAGCCAGGCATGTGTCGATAAACACATTCAAGCAGTCTTCTTTTATGGGCACCGCCGTGCGGTCGGTGTGCTTCGCGTCGTAAACGACACAACGTCCGCCTATGTCAATCGGTTCGAAACCTGCATTTTCCCATTCGCTGTTCCAGTTCTGATATTCGGCAGGCGCGGCTGTATAATGCACTTCTACGCCCGGAATTCCCATACTGTCGAGAGCCGCATCGAGCGCACTGCTGTCAAAAATCTGCTCCTGTATATATCCGCGCAAGCCGTTGTCGGAATCCTCAAAAGCCTCAAAGCCACAGTCGCCGGCGGCACTTGCCACCAAGTCGCGCGCCACTTGCAACATTTCCTCACTGCATTCAATCTCAAAATCAGCAACGATGTATTTCATTAATAATATATAATTGGTGAAAAATCAGATACAAAAATATAAAAAAATAGGGGAATGCCTACCCCCTTTTAGGGTTTTTCCGTAATTTTGCAATAAATGAATAGTTATTTTTGCACATAGAAAATTAGCAACGTAAAAAATAGGATAAAATGATGGACAAGTTATTCTTTATCGCAGTCCTTATGGGCGTTATGCCACTGGCAACAATGGCACAGGACGACGACATGTATTTTACGCCTAAAAAAGAGTCGAAGGCCGACGCGTCGAGAAGCGATGCATACAACCAGCAACCTACATATTACTGCGGAAGCAACCGCGACGTTGACGAATACAACCGCCGTGGACGACTGAAAAGTTTCTACCAAAAGATAGGCACCGACTCGCTCGGCAACGACATCATTGAGTTTCATGCCGGCGACGGCACCTACGGTTGCGACTCCACCGACTGCGCCGTGAGCGTCTACCCGGGTTCAGAACAATACTATGACGACGACGATTATGCCTACACACGCAACATGAGCCGCTTCGACGGGTTCTACGGTTGGTACGATCCGTACTGCTATGGCACATGGGGTTCGCCTTATTGGCGTTGGCGTTACTACAACGGATGGTACGACCCATGGTATAGTAGTTGGTATGGATGGAATGGTTGGTACAGTCCCTGGTACTACAGCTACTACGGTTGGGGCTACCCACACTACGGTTGGGGCGGTTGGCCAGCTCCGGCAATACATTACCGCTATGCCGGTCCGACGGGAACACGCAACCATGCACGCGGCAACGGCGTGTTCTACGGCAACCGCAGCAATTTCAGCACAAGCGGCAACAGGCAGGGATTCGGTTCAAGCCAATACCGCACAAACAGAAATTCGCGCGGCGAATTCGGCCAACGTCGTAGCTCATACAACAACAATATCAACAACACCAACCGCAACCAATATTCAGCCCCGACCCAACGGCAGAACAATTTCGGCGGCAACGCGTTCGGCGGAAGCCGTGGCAGCTTCGGAGGCGGTGCCGGATTTGGTGGCCATAGCGGCGGAAGTTTCGGCGGAAGCCGTGGAGGTGGCTTCGGCGGAAGGAGATAACACTGCACAAAAGTCAACAACGTGACACACTTTTATTGATTTGAATAGCTTATGAAAAAGATAATGACAATAATGACTGCGGCAATGATTGGAGCCGCAGCATCGGCACAAGAGACATACGACAACGCCCAACTGGCCAACAAAGACCTCAACGGAACGGCAAGATATGTGGGTATGGGAGGCGCAATGGAAGCCCTCGGAGCCGATATTTCGACAATAGGCACCAACCCGGCAGGCATCGGTATGTTCAGGAGAAGCGTGGCCAACACTTCGTTCGGATTTGTTTCTCAATCTGATGCGCAGTCGGTTAACGACGTGAACAAGACCAACATGAGCTTCGACCAGATAGGTTTCGTCTACGCAATGCGTTCGGGCAGAAAGTCGTTCGTGAACTTCTCATTCAACTACACAAAGAGTAAGAATTTCGACCAAATACTCGCCGCAAGCGCAGCACTCAAAGGTGCATCGCAAAACAAGCTGTCGAGCATGAAGAACATAAACGATGTATATCGTCTGAATAACAACAAAGGCTCATATACAAGCGATGATGTCACCTGCAACCAGCTTGACTATCTTTACAGCAACACGCTGTTTGGCGACGAGAACGTCGGAAAGGTAATAGACGGAAAGTTGTATTGGGCCAGCGACGGAGAAGAGGATGTGCCCGCATACGTTGAAGCCGATGGCTATAAATTCGGGCGCGGAAACACCGGATATATCGGACAATACGATTTCAACATAAGCGGAAACTCCAACGACAGGTTCTATTGGGGCGTAACATTCGGCCTCTACGACGTGCATTACAACAGCGAAACGTCATACACAGAGAACATCGTTGACAACGGCAAAGGCATCGGTACGCTTACAGTTAACGACTCACGCAGAATCACCGGCAACGGTTTCGACGTAAAGGCAGGTGTGATTTTCCGCCCGATTGAGATGTCGCCGTTCCGCATCGGACTGTATGTGCACACCCCAACATGGTATGATCTGAAGACACAGAACACCACCGTTGTAACTAACGGCCTTGCCAACAACCTCGGAGCACACGACTATGGGAAAAACGGCGAGAGCTATGACTTCAAGTTCTACACCCCCTGGCGGTTCGGAGTAAGCCTCGGCCACACCGTGGGCAACTATCTCGCCTTCGGCGCAACCTATGAATATGCCGACTACGCTACCACCGACATACGCGTGAACGACGGCGGAACGGTTGACTACTGGGGCAACTACTACGACGAGAGCTACCGCGACGAGGCCATGAAGAGCAACATCAAGGCATCGCTGAAAGGTGTTTCCACGCTGAAACTCGGCGTTGAATTCAAACCGGAAAGAAACTTTGCCGTGCGCCTCGGCTACAACTATGTGTCGCCGATGTATCAGAAAACCGGCTATAAAGACGGCACTTTGGCCTCCTACGGCACATTCTACAGCTCCACGACCGACTACACCAATTGGAAAGACACGCACCGCATAACGGCCGGTGTCGGCTACGCTACGGGCAACTGGAACTTCGATTTGGCCTACCAGTATAGTCAGACCAACGGCGATTTCTACCCGTTCATGAGCTACATAGACAACGCCAATCCGTCATACGACAATGTTGCTGATGCCGTGAACGTAAGCAACAAGCGCAACCAGCTGCTGCTCACGGTGGGATATAAATTCTAAGTACTTCAAAAAACACTCTGAAAGAGGCCGATGCACGCACCAGTGCATCGGCCTCTTTCTTGTTGTATGCGCAAATGGCATGGCAAACAAAAGACACAAAAAAGCATTAAAAGGCGCAGATTGATTAAACCTTCGGCTTGAAATATCATCAAAATGGTGTTGAATTTGTTTTCAGCATGACTTTCTATCCATTACAAAAAGACACCGACACCACAAGATGAAAAGAATATTAATTATTGCGTTGTTACTAATTCCTATACTTGTCTCGGCGCAAGAGCACAAAATCAGCGGCACGATAACCGATGCCGACACTCACACCGCAGTGGAAATGGCAACAATACAACTGCTGAATGCCGACAGCACATACGTTAGCGGCACTACTGCCGACAACAAGGGAAAGTTTGAAATGGCAGCAGCAAAACCCGGAAAATACATTCTCCGTATACAGAACATAGGCTACAAGAAAGTCTACAAAGACATCGTTGTGGCGAAAAGCGGCGATGTAAATGCCGGAAAAATACGCCTTCACCCTGAAGCAATAGTGCTGAAAGGCACGACAGTCACTGCAAACGCGGCAAAAGTGGTGCTCAACAAAGACACCTTCGTATATAATGCGGCAGCCTACCGCACTCCCGACGGTTCGACAATAGAGGAACTTGTGAAACGACTTCCGGGCGCACAGGTTGACGACGACGGCAAGATAACAATCAACGGAAAGCAAGTAACCAAGATAAAGGTAGACGGAAAGGAATTCATGACGGGCGACACCAAGACGGCAATGAAGAATCTTCCAACGTCGATTATAAGCAAGATAAAAGCCTACAACGAGAAAAGCGACCTTGCAAAAGTCACCGGTATTGACGACGGCGAGGAACAGACGGTGCTCGATTTCGGTGTAAAACCGGGCATGAACCGTGGTCTTATGGGCAATGCCGACCTGTCTTACGGCACGAAAGACCGCTATGCCGAGCGGCTTATGGGTGCCTATTTCAACAGCGACATCAGGGCCATGCTTTTCGGCAATGCCAACAACACCAACGACATGGGATTTCCCGGAGGTGGCGGAAGAGGATCGTTCGGACGCGGACGCAACGGACTCAACGCCATGAAAATGGTTGCCACCAACTTCAACTACAACAAAAAAGACCGCTTTCAGTTTGACGGCAACGTGCGATGGAACCACAGCGACAACGACACACGCACTAAAAGTGCGGCAGAAAACTTCGTTAGTTCGTCAAACTCATTCACAAACAGCCTCAACCAATCATATTCGCGCAGCGATGAGTGGAACGCACAGATGCGCCTTGAATGGAAACCCGACACGATGACCAATATACTTTTCCGTCCGAAATTCAGCATTTCCAAATCCGACGGTAAGTCTATTAACTCATCGGCACAGTTCAGCGAAAACCCCTACAACTATGTTTCGTCGCCGCTTGACACCGAATCGTTCGAGAAACTTGCGGCAAACGATGTCCTCGTGAACACCAACCTCAACAATTCAATAAGTTATAACGAGTCGAAATCGGCAGGCGGAACGCTGCAGATAAACCGCAAGTTGGGCAACCGGGGGCGCAACGTAACTCTGCGCGCAAGCGTAGATTACAGCGAAGACACGAGCAAAAGCATCAACGTGAGCAAGGTGACTCTCTATAAAGTAAAGAATGCCGAAGGCACCGACTCCACTTATTTCAAGAACAGATACAACATCGTTCCGTCGAAGAAATGGAGTTACAGCGTCCAGGCAACATATAGCGAACCGATAATGCGTGCCACATTCTTGCAGTTCAGCTACAAGTTCAACTCGTCGTTCACACGCAACCGCCGTTCCACCTACGATTTCAGCCAGGCCAACAACGACTTCATCACGGGCATAACTCCTGCCTACCGCTCATGGGACGAATATCTTTCAACCCTCACCTACCCCTACGAGCACTATCGCGACGATGCACTCAGCCGCAACTCCGAGTACAGAAATTTCACGCACAACATCGAACTCATGTTCAGAATGATACGCACCAAGATGAAACTCAATGCCGGCATCATGGTGCAGCCGCAAAACACCCACTTCATTCAAGACTATCTCAACGTGCACACCGACACATCGCGCAACGTCATCAACATTTCGCCCACCCTCAATTTCCGCTATCGGTTCAGCAAAGTGAGCAGTCTGCGCATCAACTACCGCGGCACCACGTCGCAACCAAGCATGAGCGACCTGCTTGACATAACCGACGACAGCGACCCTCTTAACATATCGAAAGGCAATCCGGGGCTCAAACCGTCGTTCACCAACAACCTTTGGGCCGAATACAACAACTATTTCGAGAAGCACCAACGGTCTGTCATGGCGAGCCTCAACTACAGCACCACGCGCAACAGCATAGGCAGCAAGGTGACATACGACGACAAAACGGGCGGACGCACCGTGCGTCCCGAGAACATCAACGGCAACTGGAATATGTCGGGAATGCTTGTTTTCAACACCGCCGTTGACACTGCCGGCTACTGGAACATTAACACGATGACCAACCTTGCCTACAACAACCGCGTGGGTTATCTTGAACAGACTCTGAACGGAGGCACACAGAAAAACCTCACCAAATCGTTCGACCTCAACGAACGTCTCGGTTTTTCTTACCGCAACAGTTGGCTGGAAGCCGAAATCGACGGGGCATTGCAGTATATGCGCACCAAAAACAACCTGCAGGCAATGGCCAACCTCAACACATGGCAGTTCTCCTACGGTGGAACAATCAATATCACATGCCCGTGGGGAACGTCAATATCCACCGACCTGCACCAAAACAGCCGACGCGGATATAGCGACAACTCAATGAACACCAACGAACTGGTGTGGAACGCGCAACTGTCACAAGGATTTCTTCGAGGCCGTGCCCTCACCGTGTCGCTGCAATTCTATGACATACTGGCGCAGCAAAGCAATTTCAGCCGTTCGGTTACATCGATGAGCCGCAGCGACATAGAATACAACAGCATCAACAGTTATGCCATGGTGCATGTGGTCTATCGCCTCAACCTGTTTGGAAAACGGCAGCAACAGCAGCAGATGCGCGGACCGCGCGACGGCGAAAACCCACGGATGATGCCGCCTCCCGGACGCGACAGAAACGGAGGTTTCAACGGAGGACCTGGTTTCGGGCGTCCGCCAAGAATGTAATAACGAAGCAAAATGGTTGTGGTCATTCCTTTTTATGGCCGTCAACACTTGCAGCAAACCAACAGCCTACACGGGCGACAAGCATTTACACAAGGTGCTTGTCGCCCGTTTTTTTGTTTTCCAAACAATAAAAACGCAATTCGAAGACGAGTTTTTACAATCATATTTTATATTTTTGCAAAAAAAGAAACCTACATCCACCAAAAGCACCAACCATAAGATTATGAGGAAGAAAACACTTGTAGCCATTCTCGCCACTGCCATAATGCAGGCAAGCGCACAGAATGTCACCGGCCCATGGCACGGAAATCTCGACCTTGGCCCAACTTCGCTACGCATAGCCATAAACGTAAGCCCCGACAAAAGCGCGACACTCGACAGTCCCGACCAGGGGGCTTACGGAATAAAAGGCAACGCAGAGTTTTTCCCCACCGACTCGCTTTGCGTTGAAATACCGAGCATCGGCGCACGTTACGCAGCTAAACTCGACGGCGAGCAACTGAAAGGAACGTTCACGCAAATGGGAGTTCCGCTCACGCTCTGCATGCAACGCGGCGCGATTGAAATCAAGCGTCCGCAGACACCAGTAGCCCCGTTCGCATACACCACAGAAGAAGTGGTATTCAACAACGACGGCACTGACCCTTCAACCGGCAAACCTCGACCGGCTGGGGCGGCAACGTTGTCGGGCACACTCACCCTGCCCAAAGACTTCAAGAGCGGCGGCACGGTAGTGGTCATGGTAACGGGCAGCGGACAACAAAACCGCGACGAAGAACTGTTCGGGCACAAGCCGTTTCTCGTAATGGCCGACTATCTGGCCCGTAACGGCATAGCATCGCTGCGCTACGACGACCGTGGCACGGCAAAGTCAACCGGAAATGCCGCGAAAGCCACCACCTACGACAACATGCTCGATGCCGAAGCTGCAGTGAAAGTACTGAAAAAGAGCCGCCGTTTCGGCCACATCGGAGTATTGGGACACAGCGAAGGCGGAACCATAGCTTATATGCTGGCAGCAAGAAAGCAGGCCGATTTTGTAGTGAGCATGGCAGGGCCGGCAATAAAGGGCGACAGTGTGCTGACAATGCAGAACCGCGACCTCATGCTTGCAAGCGGACTGGACACTGCCACCACAACCGCCTACTGCACAGCATTGGCACGCATTTTGAAATACAAGCAGGCAAACGAAAAGACAACAATGCCGCAAATGCAGTTGGCAATGCTCACCGCCGACCTGCAGTTGCCTCCTGCACTGAAACAGAACCTGCTCGAAGTGCTCACCGCCGACAACGCGTGGCTCAACAATTTCATAACCTACGACCCCACCAACGACCTGAAGAACACCCTTTGCCCAGTGTTTGCGATAGGCGGAAGCAAAGACTTGCAGGTGAATGCCCAAGCCAACCTCGATGCCACAAAGCGTCTGTTGCCATCCAACAAGCACAACGAGGTGCGCCTCTATCCCAATCTCAACCACCTGTTCCAGCCTTGTTCCACCGGCATGATAGCCGAGTATGGACAGATAGACACAACCATCGACGAGACGGTGATGCGCGACATAACCGAATGGATAAAGAAAACAGAATGACAACAATACGCTGAAAAGAAACATACATAAATATTTTTCCACAGAAGGCAGGTCATCGGCACACGCTGGTGTCCTGCCTTTTTTACTGAAAAACACGGCATTTATAGTCATTGTGGATTATTATTGCTAACTTTGCATTTCGTTATGGACAAACTTTTTCACCAGCGTTTCAGCATAAGGACATGCCTTCCGGCAGTGGTTCTCGCATTGGCCGCGCTCGTGTGCTTTTGGATTCACAGCGGCATTGCACCCATTGTGGGGCTCGGTGCCGTTGTGCTCGGTGTAAAAGCTACCGAACGGCTGATAAACACCACATACACTATCACCGCCAACGGACAACTCATCGTGTCGCAAGGACGGCTGTCGCGACCCCGCGCCTACCCCATTGCCGACATTACGGCCATTAACCGCATTGCCGGTTCGCCGCTTGTTGCAGGCGGAATCGTGATAGAGTTTGCAGGCGGAAGGATGCTCACCGTAAGGCCCGAAAACGAGCAACGGTTTGAAAATGAACTGCGACATTGCATAAACACTATCGACAAACAGAACGAAAAGAAATGAAACGTTACATATTACTGCTCCTTGTCTTTCTCACTGCGGCGTTGCAAGTAAGTGCACAGGAAATAATCGAGAACGACGACGAGACCTCCCCCACAACCGACACACTTTTTGCCGACACCATTCCACAAAGTGCGCTGTCACTGCCCTGGCCGCAGTCGGCAGTAGCCCACATCGACCGCCTGCTGCAAAACGACATGTTCAACACCTCGCAGGTGGGCATAATGGTTTACGACCTCGATGCCGACTCGGTGATTTACCGCCATAACGAGCGTCAACTCATGCGTCCGGCATCTACCATGAAACTCATAACTGCCATAACAGCAATCGACAAACTGGGCGGCAGCTATCAGTTCAAGACCGACCTTTGCTACACCGGCGTGGTGGAAAACGGCACTCTGAAAGGCAACGTCTATTGTGTGGGCGGTTTCGACCCGCGCTTCAACAACGACGACATGAAAGCTTTTGTAGAGGCCATACACAAAATGGGTGTCGACACGATACGCGGCACTATCTACGCCGACAAGACCATGAAAGACGCCGCACTGTATGGCGAAGGATGGTGTTGGGACGACGACAACCCCGTGCTCTCACCTCTGCTCGTGGGCCGCAAAGACATATTTATCGACCGTTTTATGCACGAATTGCGCGAAGCCGGCATCGTTGTCGATGCTTTCACGGCCTCCGGACGCAAACCCGACGACGCTTTCTGCATCTGTCGCCGATTTCACACCATCGACCAAGTGCTCATGCGCATGCTCAAAGAGAGCGACAACCTGTATGCCGAGTCGATGTTCTACCAGATTGCGGCAAGCACCGGCAATCATCCGGCAACGGCTAAAAGCGCGCGCGCCGTGGTCAACCGGCTCATAGGCAAGCTAGGGCTCGATGCCTCGCGATATGCCATAGCCGACGGTTCGGGATTGTCGCTCTACAACTATGTCACCCCCGAGCTCGAAGTGCTGATGCTGCGTTACGCATTCGTAAACAGCAACATCTACCTGCATCTGCACCCGGCACTGCCGCAGGCCGGTGTCGACGGCACTCTGCGCAAACGCATGCACGACACGTTCACCAAGTCAAACGTCTATGCAAAAACCGGCACCGTGACCGCAGTGAGCAGTCTGGCAGGCTACTGCACAGCTGCCAACGGCCACCGTCTGGCATTCTCAATTATCAACCAAGGACTGCGTCACGGAAAGAACGGACGCGCTTTTCAAGACCGTGTGTGCGCCATTCTGTGCCAGCCATAACCGCGTGGTGCCACAACGACATTCCCCAAGACCGTGATTACCGACGAACTTATATTCCGCATCAGGCAGAACTTCGGCTTTGTCCCCACCAGTGAGCAGGACAAAGCCTTGCTTGCTTTTGCACGTTTTCTCACCGACCGCGACGAACGTGCCGCCTACATTCTGCGCGGTTCGGCCGGAACCGGAAAGACAACACTCTCGGGGGCAATAGTGCAAACGCTGCGCAATCTGCACCAAAAGGTGGTACTGCTCGCTCCCACTGGCCGGGCAGCCAAGGTGCTCGCACTAAATTCAGGCACCGCCGCATACACCATTCACCGCCGCATATACCGCCAAAAGAAGTTGGAAGGCTCTTTCTCACTCGCCCCCAACATGCACTCCGACACGCTTTTCATCGTAGACGAGGCTTCGATGATTGCAAACGAAGGACTGCGTGAGAGTGTCTTCGGCACCGGCCGACTGCTCGACGACCTCGTGATGTTTGTTTATTCGGGACGCAACTGCCGCCTGATGCTTGTGGGCGACAAGGCACAGCTGCCGCCGGTGGGCGAAGAAGAGTCGCCGGCTCTCAGTGCCCCATTCATGGAGGGCTACGGACTGAAAGTCTACCAAGCCGACCTCAACGAGGTGCTGAGGCAAAGCCGCGAGTCGGGCATACTCTACAATGCCACCGTAATACGCAACATGATTACCCACGACGAGGTTACGCAGTTGCCAAAAATACGTTTCTCATGCTTTGCCGACATCGTTATGGTGCCGGGTGACGAGCTCATCGAGTCGCTGGCATCAAGCTACTCGGCCGTGGGCATAGACGAGACCATGGTGGTGACACGCTCAAACAAGCGTGCCAACACATACAACAACGGCATACGCAACACTGTGCTTTGGCGCGAGGAGCAGCTCTCCACCGGCGATATGCTCATGGTTGTGAAGAACAACTACTACTGGACTGAGCTCGACGCGGTAAACAATGCCAAGGCGGCACGACAGAACGGTGGCGGCGAAGAGCAGAAGATGAACGGCGAAACTGCAAAGAACGACCAGAGCGAAGGACTTGCCACACCGGGATTTATTGCCAACGGAGACCGGGCCACGGTGCAGAGAGTGCGCAACGAGCGCGAACTCTACGGGTTTCATTTCGCTGATTTGTGGCTGCAGTTTCCCGACTACGACAACTACGAGCTGCAAGTCACCGTCATAACCGACAGTCTTTCAACCGAAGCCCCGGCTCTCACTGCAGAGCAAAACAAAGCTCTGTATGAGAAGGTTATGGAGGATTATGCCGACATACGCACAAAATCAGAGCGAATAAAGAAGCTAAGGCAAGACCCCTACTACAATGCCGTGCAGATAAAGTATGCCTATGCCGTGACATGCCACAAGGCACAGGGCGGACAATGGGCACATGTGTATGTTGACCAAGGCTACATGACCGACGAGATGCTCTCGCCCGACTACATACACTGGCTTTACACAGCCTTCACCCGAGCCACCGAAAAGCTTTTTCTCGTGAATTGGCCGAAAACGCAGACTTGTGTTTCAGCCGACTGACAAGCCGACTGACAACATGCCATTTATGTTTTTTAATATCCTTTTCTTTGGCTTTTGCACCACAATAAGTAATTTTGCCGTCACCAAACATTTTCTTATCTAACACTTTAAACTTATGAAAGCAAACAGAATCATCACATCAATACTGCTCGCAGTGGCATTCTTTGTTCTGCCTGCACTCACATTTGCACAAACCGACAGCACTTCCGACGACCCTGACTCAAAGTATGCCACCGAACTGCTGAAGCCGGGCACACCCGCACCCGACTTTACCCTCACCACCCCCGACGGCAAAACCGTAAAGTTGTCCGACTATCGCGGCAAGTATGTGGTGATTGATTTCTGGGCTTCATGGTGCCCCGACTGCCGCAAGGATGCGCCTGCCATAGTGGCCATGCACCACAAATACAGTGGCGACTATGTGGCCTTTTTGGGCGTTTCGTTTGACACCGACAAGGAGGCTTGGGTGAAAGCAATCGACAAACTCGGCATAAGATACACGCAGGTGAGCAATCTGAAGAAATGGAAAGAAACCGAGGTGTCGAAAGCCTACCACCTGAACTGGATTCCGACACTTTATGTCATCGACCCCGACGGCAACATCATGCTAGGCACGGTAGTGTCGAGCAAGGTGCGGGCATTGCTCGAACTCGTGGGCAATCCGTCATAACAACTTTCCACAAACCCACGCCATGCCTTTCACGCTCACCGTCGAACTGCTCAAAGAATGGTTCACACGGTTCAACACCATCTATTTCGGCGGCGAGATGCCAGTGCCGCGCCTTGCCCTTTCAAAGGCACGCACACGCCTCGGCACGATGTCGTTTTCGTGGCGGCGCACCCTTTTGGGAGTGAAGAAGACTGGCTTCACCATTCGTGTCAGCACCTACTATGAATGCACCGAACGCGAATACCAGACGGTGTTGCTGCACGAAATGATACACTACTACATCGTGTATAAAAACCTGCGCGACACCTCCGCCCACGGAAAGGTGTTCCGTTCAATCATGCAGAAAATCAACCGCGAGCACGGATGGAACATTGGCGTGTCGGCTTCGGTGCGCGGCAAGACGGTGTCGCAGACCGCACAAACGGGCAAGCAGCTTGTAGTGCTGGCTTTAACCATGACCGACGGTACTCACATGATGACCGTAGTCAACCTGCGCAGCGCACCGACAATCGACCGGCAGGCCAGCATGACACCGCAGATAGCGTCGCACCGTTGGTACAGCACCACCTTGCCACAGTTCAGCACCTTTCCGAAAGTGCGCACACTCAGGGCGCGCAAGGTCACAAACGAGTTTTACGAAAGCACAACGACAGCAATGACTCCATTAGTACTGAAACGGCGATAGAAGTCAAGAAAGGCCACTACCGCCGTTTTGTTTTTTATTTTCTCCCTATGCAATGGCAAGCACGCACATTCTAACCGAATATTATCAGCACCGAACCGGCAATCATTATCGCAGCACCCAACAGTTTCTTGGCAATGCCGTGCTCGTTGAAAAGCCTATAGCCAAGCACTATGCTCACTATCGTTGACAACTGGAAGAGTGCCAAACCATAGCCCACAGTTATGTGGCGGAACGTGTAGTTGGTTGTGTATTGCATTGTTCCGATGCAGACTATGAGCGCGACAAACGCCATCCATTCCTTTGCTGTCGTTTTCTTTATGTCGCCACAGAAACCCGTGCGCGACACTATAAGCTGCAAAAACGAAAACACCAATCCCGCCCAGCACCATGCTATAAACGATATTGTGGTGTCGGAATAAAGTATCACTTTCTTTATAATCACCGCCTCAATGGCCGTGAGCACCATGGCCAAGATGCGGTAGCGTATCTCGCGGTTACGCAACAGCCCCCAAGTGAATCCTTCGTCGGTGGTGTCGAACACAAAATAGCTGCCCGCAATTATCACCGCCACACCGGCAAGACCCATGAGCGAGGGCAGCTCGCCAAGCATTACAGCACCCACCACCATGCCCACAACCGACTTGTAGGAGTTTATCGGACCGAGCACCGAGAGGTCGCCACCACGCAAGGCCATGACAAGAAAGCCGTTGCCCACGGCACCGAACACTCCGCCAAGGGCCGCATACATCCAGAACTGCCACGTGAGTGCGCCCCACTCCACATGCCATGCCAACGCAATGCACACGACGCTGAGCAACAGATAGGATATGAAATTCACCACCAACGGGTTGTGCCCGTTGCCGGTGAGGCGCTTCTGGAAAACGTTTGAAAGCGGATTAGACAGAATGCGCAACAATATTGCAACGTAGGTGAGTATCATTCTCCGGCAATTTTAGTGACGATAAAAAAATAACTTGGTATGATTTGAGAACTGTGAAATACATCCACCTTGTCAGCTGCGGCTCACCTGGAAGCCCTTTGTGCACAGACTCATCTCAACGAAGCGTGCCTTGGCGTTGGGGCGGTTGTCGGAAAGCAACTTGCGTATGCGTGCGGCAGCCTCTACATCCTTTGCCACCATATACAGATAGCCTCCGCCACCGGCCCCCGGCAACTTGTAGCCGAGGCACAAATCGTCGATGAGCGACGTGAGCTGCTGCACCGCCGCCGGGTTGGTGCCGCTGTCGAGAAGCTTGTTTTGCTCCCATGTCTTGCGCACGAGACGTCCCATGCGGTCGAAATCCACACGCTGTATGGCATCGAACATACTCATGGCGTGGCTCTTCATCTCGCGCAGGAGTGCCAGTTCTTGGCTCTCGTTGAGAAACATTTTACGCACAATCTCGGCCAATATCGTCTTTGCCGTGCGCGTAATGCCCGTATAGTAAAGCAGGTGGCAAGCCCGGCATTCGGGCTGTGTGAAGAGGTTGGAAGGCAAGTAGCGCACCTCAGGACTTTGTGCAAAGCCCCGTTCGGTCTGCAAAAGCTTCACGCCTGGCAGCAAACCGCCAAACTGGTCTTGCCATCCTCCGCCAGTGGTGAGCAACTGTTCGAGCACGAGAGTGCGGCGACCTATTTCGGCTTTGTCCCATCCAAGGCCACAGAAATCGCTCAGCGCGCCGAGAACTGTCGATGCGAGCAGACTGCTTGTGCCAAGACCCGAACCGGCAGGAATCGCCGAAAGCAGGGTCACTTCGATGCCGCATCCGAAGGCTTCGAGCTGTGCGCGCAACGACGCGTGGCTCTCCTTGCAGAACTGCGGGATGAAGCCTGCAAGGCACAGTGCCGCTTTGGGTATGGAGAACGGCGACCCCACCACATTGTAGGTGGCAAGTTGGTCGAATGTATCTATCGTTTCAGATGCTCCCAAGTCGATGCTCCGCAGCACTATGTGCGGCTCGGCACACGGTTTCACATAGGTTTGCAACGGCGGCTGGCCGTTGAGTTCAACCGCGAGGTTAACCACGTTGCCGCCCTCCATGAGGCAGAACGGCGGCGTGTCGGTCCACCCTCCGGCTATGTCGATGCGCACGGGCGAGCGTCCCCACACAATCTGGTCGGCATAAACCGACAGCTTCGGCGCTTGTCTTTCGCCCTGTGCGCCGTGCGTCAATCCCTCGCGCAGCAGTGCAAAGGCTTCGGCCTCGTGTTTCTGCGGGTCGTTGCCCGACAGCCGTCCGGCCTCGGCACGAAACATGGCATCGCGTGTGCGTGTGAGCAGCGGAGCGTCGGCGGGCAGCGGTTGCGGCATCTCAATGTTCCATTTTGCATATTCCTGTGCCGCAGCTTCAAGGTCGGTCTGATAGAACACGCTATGCCGCCAGTTGCGGGCAAGCACCGGCCAATTCTTGGCGCGCAGCTCTCCGCGTTGTTCCACCAGCCGACGCAGGTTTGCCTCGGCACTTATCTCGTCGGCACTCATGCGCCGTGCGTTTTCCCATATAGCCTTTCCCTCTGCCAACTGCGGTTCGCCCGTCATCCATCGCAGCACAACTCCCATGTCGTGCGTGTTGTCAACCACTGGGAAGATGCGTGCCGACTGCAAGTCGGCGCAACCTTCAATCGCCGTGAAGTCGATGCCGCGCACAGCGGCCCATTCGGCAAACGGCTGCCCGAGATATTCCACTTCGCCAAGCGCACCACGGAATTTGTCGTTGAATCCGTAGGGGCGCACGACAAATGCGGCCTCGCCTATGGGCACGATATCGACGCATTGCCCGCAACCAAGATTCAGAGTCCAGTCGTTTTCGGGCACGCCCGTAACTATGTTGTCGCGCGTGAGAGTCCATTTATCTCCCACAACGGCATTCTCAATCCACACATTGCGGTTGTCGGGAGTCCATTTGCGCAGCACCTCGGTATTCTGCACGAATATCGACGGGTGGGGTTTGCGGTCGTGGTGCATTATCTCGCGCTGGTCGTTCACGAGGTTTTGTATTGCGAGCATCGACGAAAGCAGTTCGTGCGACGTGCCGAAATGGTAGAACTCGCCTCCCGGCAACGGCAGAATGGCCACTTTAAGACTGTTCACTTCGCTGTCGGCCACCACCGGATGCGTGCCGAGCGCACAGCCGAACTCGCCGTACATGTCGTAGTAGCCCACCTCGCCGCCGCTCACAGAGTGCTGCACGAGCACCTTCACGGCACGGTCGGACAAGAGCCACACACCTATGTCGGTGAGATAGAAATGGTCGTTGAGCAGCGACGACAACGTTTCAACCGAGGGTTTCTGCAACATACATTTCAGTTCGGTGGGTTTCTCGCGCGACGACACAAATACCCCGTGGTCTTTGGCCACCTCGGGGCCGAGCCACAATCCGTAGCACACGATGTCGGCATCGGGTATTGTCTGCAACGGTTGGGTGGAGCGTATGTAGACATCGCCGCTCACTATCATCGTGTGCAGAGTGTCGGGGGCCTTGTCCATTATGCGGCGGTAGAGCGGCACTTGCAGCGAAAGCAGGTTCTGCGAAAGGCGTTGTCCGCGCTCCCAACGGAATATTGGTAGCGGAGTGAGTATCTTGCCCGAAGGGGCATACGAAGGAAGCCGGCGGCTTTGTCCGCCCGCATGCAGCAGCAACCGTTTGTCGGCTGCGAGCCATTCGTCGAAACTTTCACCTTGTTTTTCTGCATCATAGGCAGCTTTCAAAAGCCACGCCGTTCCGCCACCCGAACCGAGTTTGCGGCCCACCGGGTCGTTGGTGCAGAACCATTCGCCGTGTGGAAGGCCCGTTATGTCGTGGAAACAATCAACGAGATTGGGGGGCAGTGACAATAATTTCTTCATCGTTTCGCTTAGTTGTGGATATATTTTTTATTATGCAAAGATAGTGCAAACGAGCGCAATAAAAGCTTGCTTTCAAATTGCCGAGTGCAGCCTATTCTTATGCAAAGATAGTGCAAACGAGCACAATGAAAGCGTGCTTTCATATTGCCGAGTGCAGCCTATCTTATGCAAAGTTACGAAAAGAACGTGATTAAAAGGTTGTTTCGCCCTGCCAAAATCATCTTTTGCACCTTCGGCATACGCCGCACACGC
Organism: Dysosmobacter segnis; assembly: GCA_963602915.1. Lineage (GTDB taxonomy): Bacteria > Bacteroidota > Bacteroidia > Bacteroidales > Bacteroidaceae > Prevotella. The sequence continues at coordinate 30,712 of CAVCLB010000011.1, forward strand.
GTTCGGCACTCGCAACACGCATGTGCAGCGACTGCCATACGAACGCATTGTGCCAGCAGCAAAGAGTAAAGAGCCCAACACGGCAATGAAAAGAAACAAAAAATAAGAAAGAATCAGTTTATGCCTTTTCTGCCGACAATGCCAGAAAGACAGGCCGAAAGCAATGCCAGAGCCGGCACACAAGCCAAGATGAAGGTGTAGATGAAAAACTGTCTGTAGCCCACCACATGGAGCACCGCGCCCGAAGGCATGGCCGAAAGCATCAGCGTGAGGGCAGAAAGACCTATGGCAAAGGCACGTCTCATAAGGCTACCGGTGCCGTGGGCGAGCAAAGCAACCAGGCCACAGCACGCTGCGATGCCGAAACCTAACAGCAGTCCGGCAGCAAAAAGACATACACCAACGGCCAAAAGGCCAACCGACAGATTGAAACTGAGGTAGAGATAGAATGCGTTGCCTGCCACCAATGCCGCCGACATGGGGGCAAGCCAACGTCGCAAGCCACGGCAACTTATGGCCGACTGTCCGGCAACAAGTCCAATGGCGCTGCCTGCCACGCCCGCGCTGCCCTGCACAAGACCATATTCCTGCGGCGACAAACCCAAGCCTCCGTTGTGCAAAGCATCTACAAGAAACAACTGTGAGGCAAAAGAGGCAAAGCCCAACGGCACAATCATAAGCACAAGAAGCAATGCCCATTTCACACGTCCACGCGACACGAGTGAAATGCGTGCCATGTCAACAATGCCGTGTAGGCAGAAATCGCGAACATTGTCTGCTTGACTGGTCTGACGGCAGCACCTGTCCAACACGCAGACATTGAAGAACCAAATCACGGCAAATACTCCTGCGGCAACATAGCAAACGCAGCTCCACGAATAACGCACATTGCGCGTAACCACTTCCATGTTGCCGGCAACCATTGCCAACACTCCTGCAACGGCCATAACAGCAGCAGCCCGAGAGAATGTTGCGGCACGCCCGGCACGGTAACAACTGCCGCCGAAATCGACGGGAGCATAGAATCGGTCTACGGCAACATTGTGGAACACCGAGGCCGAAACACAGAACATGAGGAAACACAAAGTGCCTTGCATCCAATAACCGCCGGGCAAGGTGAAAGCCAACGCCCACAAGGCCACGGCCGAGACAAGTTCGGCCGACATTATCCACGCCTTCGCGGTGTCGGTGAAACAAAAAACGGCCTTTTCCACCAACGGACGCGCAATCAAAGGCAAATAGAGAAACGACATGCAAAGCGTGATTTCGGCCACCGGCACACCGAAACGGCTGAACATGACAATGACAAGCATGGCAAAGGCAAAGGCAAGTGCATCGGCAAACAACAACGGAACAAGCAACAGACTCTCCGGCACACCAATTCTGCAAGGCGTGCCTTTCACGGCAGATTGTCGTATTTTGCGTTGTTGTCCAGTCATATCATCAATACACGCACCTTTGCCATGCGTTGTTTTCAGCCACGTTCACAGCAGCAATTTGCCGCTGAGAACTGCGGCTGCAAGCCGCAGGGGCTTTATTTTTTCATTCCAAACTTTGGGTCAATCTTCACAAACATGCACACGGCTATTGTGCATAGGCAACACAACATGGTCCACACGAAGAAATGACGGTAGCCTATCGTTTCCTGAAGCCAGCCCGCCGCCATGCCCGGAAGCATCATTCCGAGAGCCATAAATCCAGTGCAAATGGCATAATGCGAAGTCTTGTGCTCTCCCTCAGAGAAATATATGAGAAACAGCATATAGGCCGTAAACCCGAAACCGTAGCCGAACTGCTCGATGAACACGCACGCATTCACAACGAAAAGCGAATGGTTTTGGAAATAGCTCAGGTAGACAAATGTGAGACAAGTGAGCGACATGCTCCATGCCATAGGCCATAGCCAACGTTTCAAACCGCCTCGCGCCGCAACTATTCCGCCTATGATTCCGCCGAGCATAAGACCAATTATGCCCACAGTGCCGTAGACAAAGCCCACCTGCCCGGTGGTGAGTCCGAGGCCGCCTTTGTCTATTGGGTCGAGAAGGAAGGGGTTGATGAGCTTTACGAGCTGCGCTTCGGGCAAACGATAAAGCAACATGAAGAGTATGGCCACGCCGGCTTGAGGCTTTGCGAAGAACGACTTGAACGTTGCGAGAAACTCCCTAACGATATTGCCAGCAGTGACATTGCGTGCGGCATGGTCGGTGGCCGGACGCGGAAGAATGCAACTGTGATACACAGCACAAGCAAGAAAGAATGCCGAAAGCACGGCAAACACCACGAGCCAAGCTAATGGTATATCGCCCGACGTGCCTACAAACGAGGCGCGCGTGGCCGAAGTGAGCTTCGGGTCGATATGGAAAAGCAGATAAGCCGTCTTGTCCCAGTTGGCCGGGGTGAACTCTAATCGCGTTGGACAACGGCTCTGGTCGAGCGCGATGCTTTGGTCGCCAGACTTGAACGAGAAGTTCACCACTACCGTGCGCCCTTCTTCCGGGCGTGCGTTAAGCCTTACTCCGACAACGGCGACATTACCCACGGCATCTGAGACTTGCCTGTCTGCCTCGCCAAAGGTGTCGTGCACCCATGCCGTGAACGCTACACCAATGCCCTTATTATCGTCTTCCTTTGCCTGCACAGTCTGCGCATTCGTGGCCGAGGCTACCTTCTTGGCAAAGCCGTTGGCTTCGTTCAAGGCGCAAACGCTGTCGGTAATGGCCGCAACGCGGGCTTTGGCCTCTGCCGTGTTGCCCCCTTCGGGAGTGATGCCAGCGTTCAATACCGGCGCGGTGAGCTCAAAACACAAGTCGCGCGAGGCTTTGTCGGCACTGGCATCATTTGCTGAATTGTTTCCACCGGCAGCTATTTGCCGCCCGGAAGCGAACTCCGGCACAACCAGCGCATTGGAATATTCGGGCGAAGCCTCTACTGTTATTTTGGCAGGAGCGAGCCCAGTGGATGTTTCAATGTAACCAGCAAGTATCACGAGGAGGCCTTGTCCGGCCACCGTTGCAATGCGGTAGAAAGTGCTTCGAATGCCCACATAAAGCGATTGTTGGTGTTCGCTGAGCGCGTGCATGTAGAATCCATCGGCCGCAATGTCGTGTGTTGCCGACGTGAATGCCGACAACCAAAAAAAAGCCAAGGTGAGTTGGAAGAACAACGACGATGGAATGGTGAATGCAATACCGGCAAATGCAACTGCAAGTATGGCCTGCATGGCAACCGTCCACCACCGTTTTGTCTTGGCAAGATCGACAAACGGGCTCCAGAAAGGCTTTATCACCCACGGCAGATAAAGCCAGCCCGTGTAAAGGGCAATATCGGTGTTTGATATGCCGAGACGTTTATACATGATGACCGATATTATCATCACAGCCACATAAGGCAGTCCCTCGGCAAAATATAGAGTGGGCACCCACGACCACGGGCTTTTTGAAAAGTTCTTCATACGTTGTGTTTCTTTGTCAATATATGCGTTTCACTTCGGCATTCTCATAGTAGTGCAAGAGAATCTGCATGTAGTCGTAGCCGCGTTCACCCATCACCGCAGCTCCAATCTGGCACAGGCCTACGCCATGTCCCCACCCTGCTCCGATGATAACAAACTTCTGCGGCAGTCCGTCCACGATGTCCTCCTTGTCAACAACAAATGCGCTGCTATACAAATGAGTGTCGCTCAGCGTGCGGCGTATCTCAAGTTCTTTGCCCACAGTGAACGTGCCTTTCGTGCCGACAATGCGCAGTTTGCTTATACGTCCGCTCTTGCCGCGCTCCACAGGCACAAGGTCAACGATATAACCAAGGTCGAGTTTCAACTTTTCGCCGACGAGGGTGCGCAGCTTTTCCTGCGAGTATTCCACTCGCCAACGGTAGAAATCGGCAGTTTCGCGGTCGTAGTCGTTGAGCACCTGGCTCAACACCTTGCTGTCGTTAGTGTTGCAGAACGATGCAGGAGAGTTTCTTATCCATTGCTCGGCAGTCTTCTCGTCGGTAAGATCGGGCAGAGAATTTACGCCAGACAAGCCTTCTTCGTCGTAGTCACGCACTGCCTTCAGGTAGGGCTTTTCTATATTTTCCCAGCAATACTGGAACTCTTCGGTCACTCCGCCGCAGCACTTGCTAAAACGGGCATCGCATATTTCGTTTCCATTTATGAGGATTTCGCCGCTTGTCATGCGCACCGCCTCTGCCACATGCGGACTTGTTGCCTTGGTAATGCCTTGGTAGCGCTGGCAGTGATCGTCGGCGCATACATCGAAAATGGTGTGGTCTTCGCGGTCATACCACTTTATAAGTTCGTCGTCTTTGCGTATGAACGAGAAGAAACCGCTGCCTCCGTTCTGCTTGAGCCGCCGTTGTTCCATTTGCGCGAGCAGCCAGCTTCGCGACACCACAGCATGTGCCTTGAGAAGTTCGAGGCTCGAAGTGGCACACATCTCGCTTGATATTACACTCTCAAGATAGCTTTCCACGGGCAATTCGTTGATTGCGCAGACGCTGTCGGAGTCAACTACAAGGCGCAAAACACCGAGGAAAGTCTGCGTCTCGGTGCGTTCCCAATGGAAGTTAACGCCTATGGTCACGTCGCGAAGCGAGAACGAAGCATCGTGGGTTTGCGGGTGGAATGTGAGTTCGCGGTATTGGTTTCCGTTCCACAAGATGCCGCCTTCCGAAAATTCCACCACCTGTTCGCCCTCTATGAGGTTGCCTTTGGCCATGTACGGACGGTTTAACGAGAAGCAAATCTTGGCTCCGCTCACTATTCCAACAGATATTGTTGGTTGCTTTCCGGCAAAGTGTCCGCTTGCCGCCAAACGTCCTGCGGCTATTGCACGGAGCTTCTCCACGGTGTCGGCAAAGTCGGTTTCGCCCAGTCCGCACTCACGCAACACATTCAAGGCACGCTCCGGCGTGATTTTTTCAAAGTCTACTTGGCGCGGAGTTATTATCAGTCCGGCCATGTCGAGAGCCCCCGGACTGACAAGGATCTGCGTGTCGTCGGTGGCGAAATAGCAGTCGGGACGGTGCTTGGCCCGCGGTATTACCACGGCGAGCATAGTGTCGGCATCACGCCATGCAATGATGTTCATCATCGGTTCGGTGTCGCCGCCGCGCATGGGCAATGCTGCATAGAGTTTGCGGAAGAGTGCCTCGCCGACAGAAGGACGCGTGCACCGCACCACGAATGCAGGCACGGCAAAGTCGGTTATGGCTGCGATGTCGCCCTGACCGTTGTCGGAAAGCAGCACATCGAGGTTGCGGCTGAGCCGCGGCCAGTCGGTCTGCAACGGCAGAAGTCCGTTTGTTCCGGCCTGCAAGTGCATGTGGTCGGGAGCCGAAGCGCCGCATTTCGGACCGTTGTAGAACACCATAAGTTCGGGATACTGACCGAGGATTTTGTATATTTCGCCATAGCATGCGCTTATGTTCTGCGGTTTGTGCGAGCGCGAAGGAATGGTATAGTGTGCCGGCAATATGGGGAACGGATTGACAAGAAGGTTGAAATTGCGGTCTACGGGTTTGGCCATCTGCTCCTTCGGGCGGTTGCATTCACACAGGAAACAAGGCCGTTTGGCAAGGGCGGCATTGTCGATTTTCGCTCCCGTTGACACAATCCGTGCGGGATTGAACTGTACTTTCAGTGTAGTTTCGCCGCAAGCGAGCTCGCGTATAGCCACATCGCGCAAGTCGCGGAAATGTTTTCGGGCATCATCCCACGTTTCCAGCTGACGGTTGAAGAACCGTTGCAAAGCCCCGTCGGTTACCATTGCGCCGCTTGTGGACGCAAGTTGTCGGCGCGCCGAGATTTCGAGCGTGCGCAAACGGTCTTTGTAGAGGTTGTTGGCATTAACTTTTTCCACGCTCAGCGCGGCATCGCTGTTGCCTTCCCAACGTCGGCAAAGATAAAGTTCGTCGTATATTCGTCCTATGCGGTAGGTGCGGCTGAACGCCAACCCGAGTGCATAATCCTCGCCATAACTGGTGTTTGGGAATTGTATTTGTCTTGCTATCGGGGTGAAGAAAGCGCGCGGAGCACCCAAACCGTTTATGCGTAGAGCGTTGTTGGGGCCATTGTTGTCAGTCCATTCGCGGTGGTCGATAAGTCCGGGCGGCAATGTTTTGAGCGCGAAGTCGCACATGCGGTAGCTCCCCACTATCATCGCTGCGCCCTGACGATAGAATTCATCGACGACACGTTGCAGTGTATGTGCCGACGAATAGAGGTCGTCGCTGTCGAGCTGCACGGCAAATCGTCCGCAAAGCGAGTTGTCGAGCGCGAGGTTCCAGCATCCGCCAATGCCGAGGTCGCGGCGTTGCGGAATGATATGAATGAGCCGTTTGTCGGCCGAAGCGAGTTCGTCGAGTATTTCAGTTGTGCCGTCGGTGGAGTGGTTGTCAACGACAATGACATTGTATTTGAACGAAGTTTTCTGCCCAAGTGCCGACTTTACGGCATCGGCGACGGTGCGGCAGCGGTTGAATACGGGAATGATGACCGAAGCCTCAACGGCGAAATTCTGTTCCTGGTAGTCGGGTTTGCGGTAGGCCGAGGTATCGACTGTTGCGCCGATTTCGTTGAGATGCCGCGTGACGGCGTGCTCCATTTCGATTTGCACGTCGCGGTTGCGCGGGTTTACATAGTCAAATTGTTTCTCACCGCTAAGGCGACTGTCGGTGAGCACCTCTGTGTAGAGATATTCATTAAGGTGGAACAGCTTGGCCTTACGACTTATAAACAGCCGCAAATCGTAGAATCCGGCCCATCGGTAATCATTTGGGTGGGGCATGGCGGCATACTCGCGAAGCAGCGACGAGCGTATGAGCACAAGCTGTCCGAAATCGAAATCGTCGCGCACGCTGCCTTCCTGATAGTCAATCACGGGATGACGCTCAACCACACCGCCGTTGTCAGTGAAATGGTCGGCATACACAAGACCGGCATTACTGTCTTCGGCCACGCGCAACAACCGTTCCAAGGCATTGCTTCCGAGCGTTACCGGGGTAGTTTTCAGGCTCAACAAAACATATTCGGCATCGGCGTTCATTGCTATTTTAAGCATTGTGGCGAGCGATGCCAGGCCGTCGGCAGCCATCACGCGGCAACCGTCGGGTGCGGCAGCAGTATCTGCTGCGGCAGGTGTCATAAGAAGGTGAATATGTTGTATTGTCTTGCTTTGACGCAGCACATGCAGCATTGGCATGACGGCATCCATATCATCGCAAGGCAGATAGCAGTCGATTTTTTCTCTCATCGTTAATGTGTGTTTTTATAGTAATTGCAAATTTACCTAAAAGCGAGCAAAATAGCAAACTTATGCACCACTTTATTCGCGGCCTTGACACAATGCCCTGCTGCCACAAGCGCAGTGTTCCGGGGCAAACAAGTGCGTTTCGGTAATATGGGTAACAATATCCGTAATCGGGTTATCGCCCGCACGACGAAACGACACTAACTTTGCAGCATCATCACGACACATTTTTATATAAAGGAGAAACAATTATGAGAAAAGCTGCAATAGTATTACTCAGCATTTTATCAATCAACATTATGGCACAGAAAAAGATTGTACAGACAGCGGGACGCACCAACCTCGGCGAGTTCGCACCCAAATTCGCCGAGCTCAACGACGATGTTCTCTTCGGCCAAGTATGGAACCGCAACGAACTGTTAAGTTTGCGCGACCGTAGCCTTGTCACCGTCACGGCACTCATAAGCCAGGGCATCGTCAACAGTTCGCTCACCCACCACCTGCAAGAGGCCAAGAAAAACGGCATAAAACGCACCGAGATTGCCGAAGCCATCACCCACATGGCCTTCTACGCAGGATGGCCCAAGGCGTGGGCGGCCTTCAATCTGGCAAAGGAGGTTTGGAACGACGATGCAAAGGGCGACGATGCGCGTGACGCATTCCAACGTTCTATGATATTTCCAATAGGCGAACCCAACACGGCCTACGCCAAATATTTCACAGGCAACAGCTACATTTCACGTGTTTCGAGCGAACAAGTGCCCATTGCCAACGTCACTTTCGAACCGGGATGCCGCAATTTCTGGCACATACACCACGCCACAAAAGGCGGCGGACAGATGCTTGTAGGCGTGGCCGGACGCGGATGGTATCAGGAAGAAGGCAAGCCTGCGCAAGAAATTCTGCCCGGAACGGTGATACACATACCTGCCAACGTGAAACACTGGCACGGGGCTGCCGCCGACAGTTGGTTTGCCCACCTCGCATTTGAGGTTGAAGGCGAGGGCACAAGCAACGAGTGGCTCGAACCGGTGAGTGACGAACAGTATGCAAGTGCAGGCAAATGACATTTGGGCGGCAACCGGTTCAAACCGCTGCCAAAGCCGTCTGTAAGCAAAACACCAATAGTTTCCAAGTGCTACGACCTTCTGTCCACAGCACTTGGAAACATTTTTTTTGCCGTTATTTTGCCACTTTCCATAAAATAACAATACAGAAAATATGCATAAAACAATGCTTTTATAGAATATTGTTTGTAACTTTGTCCCGACAGCAACACCCCGAAAGGTTGGTCAGGTGCAGCACCATAACCTGACGGAAGACTGGCCCGGCAATCCCATTATACACAGTATAGCAGAAACCTTTGCCGTAACACAAGAACTTGCGTGTTGCACCACAACAAAAACCACATGCCAATGAAAATCCTTTTGCTGCTTGCGGCGGCACTCGCCACTACACCCGCCTTGCGGGCACAGACCCCCTCCTACCCCAAAGCCGAATGGAACACGGCAAAAGTTATATTGATGCACACTCCCAGCGAAGAACTTTTTGACGGAGTGATACACCCGACAGCCGGACTCTTTGAACATTATTTCGACGTGGAAAGTGCCGCGAGAGAGCACCAGGGCTACATTTCCAAGCTCGAACGCAACGGCATCAAGGTCTACCGAGTGGCCGACATTCTGCAGCATCTCGAAACCGACACCTTGCGCAACCTTGCTTCGCAGACGCTCATCTACGACATCAGCCAAGTAAATGCGGCCGACACCGCATCATGCGGAGAGGCTTACCGCCAACAGACACTGCGCCAAATGACACGCGCCGACCTAATACGCTGCATACTGCTGCAACCCACCGTCATACTGAGAAGCGTTGACAACAACACAAAGTTGGAAGCCGACTACCTGCATCACTCGCTGATGAACCTTTATTTCACGCGCGACCAAAGCATAACCACCCCACGAGGGCACATAATATGCAGGATGAACTCTTCGCAACGCATGCCCGAAACGCGCATAATAAAGAGCTGCTACTATTTTCTCGGACTTAATCCTGTATTGGAAATCAAAGGCGACGGCCGACTGGAAGGGGGCGACTACATACCGGCAGGCAACGTGGCTTTCATCGGACGCGGCATGCGCACCAATGCCGAGGCCATAAAGCAGATAATGGAAGCCGATGCTTTCGGGCACGACACCATTGCTGTTGTCGTTGACCACAAGCACTGGCAAATGCAGATGCACCTCGACACTTATTTCAACATAATCGACCGCGACCTGTGCACAATGGTTGCAAGCAGGCTCAATGCCAAGCCCGGACAACCCGAACATGTCACCGTTGACATCTACACAAGGAAGCCAGACACCAAGAAATACCGCCTTGAGAGGCACGACATACCCTTTGTGAGTTATCTGCATGAAAGGGGCTTTAGCATTATCCCTATCAACGAAGCCGACGAAATGCACTATGCCAACAACTATCTCACCATAGGTCGACGCCATATAATGATGGTTGGAGGACAGTCGGCAGAGCTTGCCGACGACTTGAAGAAGCACGGTGTGAACGTTGAATGGGTGCCGCTTGAGAGCCTCATCGACGGCTACGGCGCAGCCCACTGCATGACTCAAGTGCTGCAACGCGATGCCACAGAATAAATATTCCTGAATTTCTGATAAAAGAATATTGGTGTCCGGTGAAAACTTAGCCGGACACCAATATTCTATTTTATTGTTTTTGCCGAAACGATTTCAGATGCACGGTTTATATTCCGACAACATACGCCGTATCTCGTCGGCCCGCTCACGCGGCAAAGGTTCTGTGCCCTGAAGACGATAGGCAATTCCAAGGTTTTCATACTTGAATTTGCCGAGCATGTGATAGGGCAATATTTCTATTTTCTTCACCACGTCATACTGTGCCACATGCTCACCCAACCGCCGCAACCAACGCTCGTCGTCGGTAAGTCCGGGCACCACCACATGGCGCACCCACACATCGATGCCTCGCCGCTCAAGCTCGTCAAGAAAGCGCAAATTATTGGTTTGCGCATGTCCCGTAAGCCGTGGGTAAAGCTCGGGGTCCATTGTCTTTATGTCGAGAAGCGCGAGGTCGGTGTGGTCGAGCACCGACAGAGCCTCGGGAGTGGTGTAGGCTCCGCTTGTGTCGAGTGCAGTGTGCAGTCCTTCCTCCTGACAAATGCGGAAATATTCGCGCACGAATGCGGCCTGCATAAGCGGTTCGCCGCCCGAAACTGTCACGCCACCCTGAGCTATGAAGCTGCGGTAGCGCAATGCCTCGTCGGCCAGTTGGCGCGGAGTAAGCTCATACTCGCACGGCGCATCGGCTCGCCACGTGTCGGGATTGTGGCAAAAAAGGCAACGCAGCGGACAGCCCTGCATGAACGCCACAAAGCGTATGCCAGGCCCGTCCACCGTGCCAAACGATTCTATTGAGTGTATTCTGCCTTTCAACATCGGGCAGAAACAACTACATTCCCATGTTTATGGTGCGCGAAAGCACGTCGAGCTGCTGCTCGCGCGTGAGCTTCACGAAGTTCACCGCATATCCGCTCACACGGATTGTGAGCTGCGGATATTTCTCGGGATGTTCCATTGCATCGACAAGAAGTTCACGGTCGAACACATTAACGTTGATGTGCTGTCCACCGTGGGGAGTGAAATAGCCGTCGAGCAGTGCGGTGAGGTTCTGCGCACGCATTGCGGCATCCTTTCCGAGAGCCGAGGGAGCGATGGCGAAAGTGTAGGATATGCCATCGCGCGAGTGCTGGAACGGGAGCTTTGCCACCGATGACAACGCTGCCACCGAGCCCTTGCGGTCGCGCGAGTTCATGGGGTTTGCGCCCGGAGCAAACGGCACTCCGGCTTCACGTCCGTCGGGAGTGGCACCCGTGTTGCGCCCGTAAACCACGTTTGAGGTGATTGTCAGCAGACTCTGCGTGGGCGTTGCGTTGCGGTAGGTGCGGTGCTGGCGCAGATATTCCATGAATTTCTCGGTTATGTCAACGGCTATCATGTCGGTCTCGTCGTCGTTGTTTCCAAACGGCACATAGCTTCCTTCCTCTATCTTGTAGTCTACTGCCAAACCGCTTTCGTCGCGTATGATGCGTATCTTGCAGTGCTTCATGGCAGCTATCGAGTCGGCCACTATCGAGAGGCCGGCAATGCCTGTGGCGCGAGTGCGCTCCACATCACCGTCGTGCAACGACATCTCGAAAGCCTCGTAATCATACTTGTCGTGCATGTAGTGTATGATTTTCAGAGCATTGACATAGGTCTTTGCCAACCATCGCATCATCTGCTCAAACTTGGGCATGAACTCATCGTAGGTGAGCCAGTCGCCGGTTATCGGTGCAAATTGCGGTGCCACCTGCTTGCCCGACATTTCGTCGCGTCCGCCATTGATTGCATAGAGCATGCACTTTGCAAGGTTTGCGCGCGCACCGAAGAACTGCATCTGCTTGCCTATCTTCATCGGGCTCACGCAACAAGCTATTCCGTAGTCGTCGCCGAGGTCGGCACGCATCAAATCGTCGTTCTCATACTGTATGGCACTCGTGTCTATACTCACCTTGGCACAATAGCGTTTCCAAGCCTCCGGCAGTCGCGGGCTCCAAAGAATGGTGAGGTTGGGCTCGGGCGACGGTCCCATGTTATACAATGTATGCAGGAAGCGGTAATCGGTCTTTGTTACCATTGATCGTCCGTCGATGCCCATTCCGCCGACAGATGCCGTTGCCCATATCGGGTCGCCGCTGAAAAGGTCGTTGTATTCGGGGGTGCGCAGGAAGCGCACGATGCGCAGTTTCATTATCATCTGGTCGATGAGTTCCTGTGCATCCTGCTCGTTGAGTGTTCCGTTGGCAAGGTCGCGCTCTATGAAGATGTCGAGGAAGGCACACACACGGCCCAACGACATGGCTGCACCGTCCTGGTCTTTCACTGCGCCGAGGTAGCCGAAGTAAGTCCACTGCACTGCCTCGCGGGCATTGGTAGCCGGATTGCTCACGTCGAAACCATAGTTGGCGCACATGCGCTCAAACTGCTTGAGAGCCTGTATCTGCTCGGATATTTCCTCGCGGCAGCGCACTATCTCCTCGGTAAACTCCTGTATGTCGATGCGCTTGAGGAAACGCTTTTTCTCTTCAATAAGGTTGGCAGTGCCATAAAGTGCTATGCGACGATAGTCGCCTATGATGCGGCCGCGCCCGTAAGCGTCGGGCAGACCGGTGATGATGTGTGCATGACGCGCGGCCTTGATGTCGTCGTTGTAGGCCGAGAACACGCCTTCGTTGTGTGTCTTGCGATATTTGGTGTAGATGGTCTTGGTCATGGGGTCGAGTTCGTAGCCATACGACTGCAGAGCCTTCTCCACCATGCGTATGCCACCCTTCGGGAAGATGCCTCGCTTGAGCGGTTTGTCGGTCTGCAAGCCCACAATCACCTCACTGTCTTTGTCTATATAGCCTGCACCATAGGTGTCGATGGCTTGCGGCAGGCGCGTTTCGGCATCGTAGACACCTTTCTCACGCTCGGTTTCAAACATCCCGCTGAGAATGTCCCACAGCTTTTTCGTGCGGTCGGTGGCATCGGCGAGGAAGCTCTCGTCGCCGTCATAGGGAGTGTAGTTGGCTTGGATAAAGTCGCGGACATCAATTTCATGTTTCCAATTGGAACCCTTGAAGTCTGTTTGCAAATTCTGTAAAACCATAATGGAATAAAATTGTTTTATATTTGTAAACGTTCTGTAACGAGCCGCAAAGTTACGGTTTATTTCTTGTTTACGCAAACAACGCCGCACATACTAGGCTAAAATCATAACAAATGAGTATGGCAGCGATATGCAGCTTACGACAAAATGCAACGCCACCATTACCCAAATGTGCTTTTTTATTTGTACTTTTGCTGCAAACGCCGCCGTCTTGCAAGATGCATGCCGGCGGCAGTGGAATTAAGTGACGGTGAAAACCATATGAGCAAATGACAACGACAGATAAACACAAGGGTTGCGGCTACACGCTGCACATAAAAAACATGGTGTGCGACCGCTGCAAGGCGGTTGTTGCCGACACGCTACGGCAGCTCGGCCACGCTCCGCTTTCGGTGGAACTGGGCCTGGCCCGCATAGATGCCGCACCCGACGAGGCACAAACCAAAGCCATTGCCGATGCCATGGAAGCCCACGGCTTTGAGCTTCTGTGCGACACCCGGCAACAAACGGCCGACAGAATAAAGGCACTGGTTATAGAATCGGTGCGCCAGACATCGGCCAAGCAGAACGTAAACCTGTCGGCATTCCTCGCCGACAGGATGCACTCCGAATACAGCACCCTAAGCAAACTGTTCTCGGCGGAAACGGGAACGACAATAGAAAAATATGCCATAGCGCAGAAAACCGAGTTGGTGAAGGAACTCATCTCCTACGGAGAGTTGTCGCTGACAGAGATTGCCATGCGGCTAGGATATTCAAGCACGGCCTATCTAAGCGCACAGTTCAAGAACGTCACGGGCATGACTCCGTCGCAATACAAGGCTACGGGAGGCAATGCACGGCGTGCACTCGACAAGATATAACAAAAAAACAGTATTGGAACGTGCCCTTTTGGCATCGGTTTCCAATACTGTCATTATGCAATTCAAGCTTTTCTCCGCACTGGCGAAGCCTTTCTTTTGTCTTATTGCAGACGCGGCACGCGTGCACACCGTATGTTGCACGCATGTGCTGCATACGCAACACGCGCCCTATACCCTCATATTCATCTGCAATCTTGTCTCCGCCGCATGATGGAAACGGCTTCGACGCAGTGTGGCCACCTAAGCCCGTGGGCGCAGATTAAATCTGGTCGAGAGCCTGCGAGAGGTCGGCAATGATGTCGTCGATGTGCTCGGTGCCTATGCTGAGGCGCACTGTCGAGGGAGTGATGTGCTGTTGGGCGAGCTCTTCGGGCGTCATTTGCGAGTGGGTGGTGGTGTAAGGGTGTATAACAAGGCTCTTCACGTCGGCCACATTGGCAAGAAGCGAAAATATCTTCAAGCTGTCGCAGAAGCGCCAAGCCTCTTTTTCACCACCTTTTATTTCGAAAGTGAATATGCTTCCACCTCCGTTGGGGAAATATTTTTCGTAAAGTGCGTGGTCGGGATGGTCGGGAAGCGACGGGTGGTTCACCTTTGCCACCTTGGGATGATGTGCAAGGAAATCGACAACTTTCAGTGCGTTGTAGACATGACGCTCCACGCGCAGCGAGAGAGTTTCAAGTCCTTGCAGCAGTATCCATGCGTTGAACGGCGATATGGTGGCGCCGGTGTCGCGCAGAATGACGGCTCTGATGCGTGTGACGAAGGCTGCCTTGCCCGCCACATCGGCAAACACTGCGCCGTGGTAGCTGGGATCGGGCTTACCGAGCGAGGGGAATTTGTCGGCATTGGCCTTCCAGTCGAACGTTCCACCGTCAACGATTACGCCGCCGAGGCTAGAACCGTGACCGCCGATGAACTTGGTTGCGGAGTGCACAACCACGTCGGCTCCATGCTCTATGGGGCGAATAAGGAACGGTGTGCCGAACGTGTTGTCGACGATGAACGGCAGATTGTGACGGTGAGCCACGGCTGCCACACCCTCGAGATTGGTAACGTCGGAGTTGGGGTTGCCGAATGTTTCAGCATAGATAACCTTGGTATTGGGCTGTATGGCTGCCTCGAGTGCCTCGAGGTCGTTAACGTTTACAATGGTGTTGGTCACACCCTGGGTGGCAAGCGTGTGGGTTATGAGGTTGAACGAACCGCCATACATATTGTCGGCAGCCACGATGTGGTCGCCAGCGGCCACGATGTTCTGCAGCGCATAGGTCACAGCTGCTGCACCCGAAGCCACGGCCAGACCGGCTACACCGCCTTCGAGAGCGGCCACGCGGTCTTCAAACACGCCCTGTGTGGAGTTGGTGAGACGACCGTATATATTTCCTGCGTCGCGCAAACCGAAACGGTCGGCAGCGTGCTGCGAGTTGCGGAACACATAACTCGTGGTTTGATAAATTGGCACGGCACGCGCATCGGTTGCAGGATCGGGTGCCTCTTGGCCTACATGGAGTTGGAGTGTTTCAAAATGCAGTTTTTTGTTGTCCATCTTTATAATTTCCTTTCTTTTTTAAATATTTTCGTTGCGATTTCGCAAAAGTACTCATTATTGATGTGAAACAGAACACAATGCCGCAATTTTTATGAAAAAAAAGCAGTGTGACAAGTTTTCTGCAAGCTGCCAAACGTCCGTTTGCCGCTTACACATATTATTATATAGAACACACAATCGGCACATTGCGGCCACAGCAAAAGTCATTTTCATGGCACAACAACGCTCCATGCAATCTTTTTTTGCTATATTTGCAACGACAAAACAACATCCCTGCAACAATCACCAACCAACGATCAGCACATGATGCACAAGACAACACTCACCATCGGCCTATGCCTCGCCATTGCGGCAAGTGCCGGAGCACAGACAAACAACGGCGGCATAAGCGCCGAAATGCTCAAGAAAATAGAAAAAGCACAGACGGCATCGCCCGCCGACAAGGCTGTGTTCAATGCCATCGCGTCGAACAAAATCGACAATCTGGCCAAGAATTTCGCCAATCAGGGCGCAATAGACACCTATTTCAGCAACGAAACGCCCAAACAAAGCATACACGACCAGAAGAGTTCGGGACGCTGCTGGATGTTCTCGGGCATGAATGTGCTGCGCGCCAACTTTGCCAAACAGCACGCAGACACGCTTGCCGTGGAGTTCTCGCAAGACTATCTGTTCTTCTACGACCAGCTCGAGAAAGCCAACCTCATGCTGCAAGGCGTGATTGACACGGCCAAGAAGCCCGTTGACGACACACGCGTGCAGTTCTTCTTCAAGAACCCATTGAACGACGGCGGCACATTCTGCGGAATAAGCGACCTCGCCGACAAATACGGACTCGTGCCCAAGAGCGTACAGCCCGAGACTTATTCGGCAGAAAACACAAGCCGCATGTCGGGCATGATTGCCTCAAAATTGCGCGAATATGGCCTGGAACTGCGGCAGATGGTGGCCGACGGAAAGAAAGCCACAGCCATAAACAATCGCAAGACCGAGATGCTCGCCACTGTCTATCACATGCTTAGCCTCACGTTGGGCGAACCTGTGAAGCAGTTCAGCTATGCGTTCAAGACAAAAGACGGCAAGACCGTGGGCGAGACACGCACCTACACTCCAATGGAATTCTACAAGGCCACCGTGGGAAATCCCATTTCAGGCTCGTTCATTATGGTGATGAATGACCCGCGCCGCCCTTACTACAAAACCTACGAAGTGGAATACGACCGCCACACATACGACGGACAGAACTGGAAATACCTCAACCTGCCCATGGACGACATTGAAAGTCTGGCCATTGCATCGATAAAAGACGGACGCAAGATGTATAGTTCTTACGACGTGGGCAAGCAGCTCGACCGCGAGCGCGGCTACCTCGACACCGAGAACTATGACTATGCGTCGCTCTTCGGCACCACTTTCGGAATGGACAAGGCACAGCGCATCACCACATTCGACAGCGGTTCAACCCACGCCATGACGCTCACCGCAGTTGACCTCGACGCCAACGGCAAGGCAAAAAAATGGAAAGTGGAGAACAGCTGGGGCGCAAGCTACGGACAGGCCGGATGCCTGATAATGACCGACCGATGGTTCCGCGAATACATGTTCCGCCTTGTGGTTGACAAGAAATACGTGCCTGAGGAAACACTGCGGCAATATGAGCAGAAGCCTGTAATGGTTATGCCCGAAGACCCGTTGTTCTCCACCGACGACTGATGCCGCAACTTTAAATTCGCAATTATTTGATTACTCGAGTTTCGGATTTTGGTCTTATGCTTGAATATAAGTCCCCGAAGGGGACATCTGCTAATTGATAAATCAGAAACTAGAGTTTGATTATCTGAAAGAATTCAGTACCTAAAGCCTTGAAAGGGCATCACAATCCCAGCCCAGGGTGAGGATGGAGCGAAGCGACATCCGTAACCCTGGGTTTCATGTACGACGGAGCATGTTGGCCTGTAAGGTCAACACAACGTACATTTATTGTGCTGACCTTACAGGCCAGCCTTGAAACTCAATCATTTACCCAGGGTTAC
>CAVCLB010000012.1:0-47370 GCA_963602915.1 Dysosmobacter segnis
ATAGCAAAGAATTAAGCTGATTATCAGGTACTTAATTTATAGAACATCCCTAAAACCGTTACGGGCAGCCACAAGGGCTGCCCGTAACGGTTTGTTGTATTGCATGCAGATGCGGCTTCAGGCAATGTCATGCCGTGTGGCGCCGCGTGCTGGTCAAAGTTTCCACCAAGCCTTTCTCTTCGGGGCTTTGCTGTTGTCGAGCGATGTTCCCTGGCGTTCTTCGCGCAACAGGTCGTGCAGCGAGAGCTGCTCGTGTATCATCCTGTATATCGTGCCCCAGTCGGGAAGTCCGCCGAGGTTGCGGTCGTCAATGAACATGTCGGCTTTCAGTTTGCGCGAGAAATGGTTGTTGTATTCCACCTTTTCTTCGGGATAGTCCTTGTTTACGGCATAGAATTCAAGACCGCGTGCCCTGCACCATTCCACAGCCTCGTTGAGCAGGTCGCCCTCGCGCACGCTCCATAGAATGAGCCGGTAGCCCTCCTTCGACAGCATCTTCAATGTGTCGGTTGCGAATGGTATTTCCTGCCCAATCTCGGGATATTTGTGTTCGACTATGGTTCCGTCGAAATCAACTGCTATTGTCATCATGTCTGTTTTTGTGATAAGACATTATTGTTTTATAGAGTCGTCGTGCTCGTTGGAGTAGCTGCTTGAGCGGTAAGTGCCGTAGGTGCCATAGCCGCCGTATGTTCCGTAACTGCCGTAACTCTTGTTGCCGTAGTTGCCGTAACGGCTGTAGCGTCCGTATTTGCCGTAGCCGTAATAGTAGCCGTATTTCTTCTTCGACATGTCGATGCCGTTGATTACTACGCACATCTGCGGCAGCTTCTTGTCGGTGCTGAGCTGGTTGATGAGTTGGAAACAAGCCTTCGGAGTGTAGTCGGCGCGGCACATGTAGACGGTGACATCGGCTATGCGTCCTATCTGCAAAGTATCGGTGACAAGACCCACAGGGGCGGTGTCGATGAGCACATAGTCGTATTCCTCTTTAAGGATGTTAAGTGTGTCCTCGAGTGCGGGGCGCGATATAAGCTCGGTGGGGTTGGGCGGGATAGGTCCGGCCATGAGCAGGTCGAGGTTCTTGTTTATGCCCGACTCGAGTATCTGTTCACGCACGTCTTCCTTCGTCACTTTACCGCGTGTGAGCAGAGGCGTGATGCCATGGTGGTGGTCGTTGATTTCAAACAGTTCGGCAAGACGCGGTTTGCGTATGTCAAGACCCACGAGCACCACTTTCTTGTCGAGCAGCGCAAAGCTCACGGCAAGGTTGGCGGCGGTGAAAGTCTTGCCTTCTCCCGAATTGCTCGACGTGAACATTATCACCTTCTGGTCGTCCTTCAGCATGAACTGAAGGTTTACGCGCATCGATCGGAACACCTCTTCCATAAGGTTGTTCTGGTTTTCGTGCACCACGATGTCGGCTTTTGTCTTTGCCGTTTCGCTTGCTATTGCCACGTCGCCTATTATCGGCAGCGAGGTGAGTCTGGCCACGTCGTCGTGTCCTTCAATCTTGTATCTGAAGAAACCTACGAGAAACAGTATCACTGCCGGCAACACTACGCCTACGGCGAGGGCCGAAGCCATTATCATCGACGATTTGGGACTTATCTTTCCGGCAAACTGCGGGTCGTCGAGCAGGCGGCCCTTGTCGGCCGTTGCAGCGAGCGATATGGAGTTTTCCTCACGTTTCTGAAGCAACATGAGATAAAGACCCGACTTCACTTCCTGCTGACGTCCTATCTGCGTGAGTATTCTGTCCTGTTCGGGCGTAGACGACACCATGCCCGAGTATTTGTTGTATTGCTGTGCAATGTTGTCGCGCTGTATTTCCATGTTGCGGCGTGCCTGCGACATGGCGCGGCGGATGCTACTGTGCAGCTCGTCGAGTTGTGCGGTGAGCGGTGCCACCGTGGGGCTCGACTCGCTTGCGCTGCGCAGCAGGCGGTTGCGCTCCATAACAATCTCGTTGTGCTTGTTGATGAGCATTGTTGCGGTGGGGTCGGCCAAGCCCACGTTAGATGGGAGTGTCTGGTAGCGGTTGCCCGGTTCGCTTATGTAGTCGCTCAGGCTGCGCAGAAGTTCCATTTGCGTGTTGGCCTCGGCAAGCTTCTGGTTGTATGCGTCCTGGTTGGCCACCGACTGCGCCGAGTTCATCTCGGTGCTCACGATGTTGTAGCGTCGCTTGGTCGACTCCAGCTGGCCCTCGGTCTGTCCGAGTTCGTTGTTTATCTTAGCAAGGCGACTGTTGATGAATTTCTCTGTGCGCATTGCAATTTCATTCTTGTCCTCGTTGGCCTGACGGTTGTAGCACACCGAAAGCTGTCGCAGATAGTCAACAGCACGTTGCGGTATCTCGTCGCGCAGCACGAGTTCGGCAATGGTGGTAGTCTTCGAAGCCTGCGTTATTGACAGTCCGCCAACATATTTCCATGCTGCCGACGTGGGCGACTGTATTTTCACCATGAGCGTCACGCTCTCTGGCATGGACACCGAAGAGTTGGCGTTGAGGCTTATGATGCCCACACTTGTGTTGATGGTTGCCGGAAGATTGTCGAACGACTTGTTGATGGAGTATTCCACGGGAGCCTTATCGCGGTCGTCGGGAACGAACGTATAGTTTCCCGTCACTACATATTTCTTGCCTTCGCGGTTGATTGTCAGCGATATGGGACGTTCCAGCTTTTCAAGGTGCGCAGGGTCGATGTCTACGTTTACGGGCTGGTTGAGATACAACAGGTGGTCTTTCACCCTTCCTTTCTGCATGTAGGTGACATACAGTTTCAGGTCGCGCACCGTCTGTTGTGCCAGCGATGCCGACTTGAGAATCTCCATTTCGTTGTCGATACCGTTAGAGTTGGAAATAGTTCCAAGCGTAGACGACGCGCGCAGCATGTTGCTGCTGCGGCTGTTGGAGTAGTTGTTCTCGTCTTTAATGAGAAGTCTTGCGTGTGCCTGGTATCTTGGCGTCGCGTATCTGAGGTAGATGGCGGCAGCGCCGAGACATATTATAATAGACAATACGAACCACTTCCAGTTCAGGATGAGTGTTGTGTAAATGGTCTTGAAATTGAGCGACGACGACTCTTCGCTCTCCTGTTGGACATTGTATAGCCCAAGATTGTTGTTTTCTTCCATTTATTTAATTAGTGTGTTTTTAGGCGTGTTATATAAATTCCACGCACAGCTATTTTTTATTTTAGACGGATTGCTCTTTGTGTCTTTTTGTTTTTATCCGGCATCTTTCCCTTCCTTTCTCAGTCGCATAGCCCGCTATGCTTCTTCAGAATGAACGTGAAATCTGCTCGGCTAAAATACAAAAATCCAACAAAGGTAATTTATAGAACCCGCCTTTATTGTTTTTCTTCAAGCAGGCGCAGCAGATATTGTCCGTATGCGTTTTTCTTCATGGGCTGTGCGTCCTCGTTGAGCTGCGCGGCGTCAATCCAACCTTTCTTGTAGGCAATCTCTTCAAGGCACGCCACTTTGAGTCCCTGGCGCTTTTCTATTACTTCGATGAAGGTGCTTGCCTCTGAAAGACTGTCGTGTGTGCCGGTGTCGAGCCATGCAAAGCCGCGTTGCAGCGTCTGCACTTTCAGTTCGTTTCTTTTCAGATATTCCTGGTTTACGGTGGTTATTTCAAGTTCGCCGCGTGCGCTCGGTTTGATGTTCTTTGCAATTTCCACCACGCTGTTGGGATAGAAATACAGTCCCACGACGGCATAGTTGCTCTTGGGGCGTTCGGGTTTCTCCTCGATGCTCAGGCAATGTCCGTTTTCGTCAAACTCAGCTACGCCGTAACGCTCTGGGTCGTTCACATAGTAGCCGAACACGGTGGCGTTGCCGTTCTTTTCGGCTTCGGCCACACTGTCTTTCAGCATTGCGCTGAACCCAGCCCCGTAGAATATGTTGTCGCCAAGCACAAGGCATGCGCAGTCGTCGCCTATGAAGTCGGCACCGATGATGAATGCCTGTGCCAGACCGCCGGGATAGGGCTGTTCGGCATACTCGAAATGTACGCCCAACTCATGGCCGTCGCCCAACAGACGGCGGAACATGGGCAAATCGGTGGGGGTTGATATGATGAGTATGTCTTTGATGTCGGCCAGCATGAGCACCGAGATGGGGTAGTATATCATGGGCTTGTCGAAAATCGGGATAAGCTGCTTGCTTATTCCTTTTGTGATGGGATAGAGCCTTGTGCCCGATCCGCCTGCCAAAACGATTCCTTTCATAAGTTTCCGAATGTTTTACTGGGGTTTGTGTAAATAGGGTAATCTATTGAGTTTGTGCTTTGTCTGCCCGTTTTTGCGGGCGCATGTCTTATCTTTATGCGCAATGTGTGCTTTACATGTGCAAAGTTATTAAAAAAGTTTTGAAAAACACAACATTGCCTTGCGAAAAAACGAAGCCAGAAGTTCTAGTCGTGCTGCCGTCGGTTTGTCAGCATTCCGGCACCTTTCCGCCGCGTGCGGCAACCGCGCCACGCATGTGTTTCAGCTGGTGCATGCGCGTGCTCCAAATGCTGCACATGCGTGATTCTGACGACTTGCAACGACAAATGGGTGACAATTTTTGTGCTATTGTGCCATAATGGAGGTGCGAAATTGGCGAGTTCGGGATTTTTTTTGTAATTTTGCGTTAATAATTTAATTTTAAACAGAGAAATGAGTTTGCTATCAAAACTTTTCAATAAAAAAGGCAATGACGACAAGGTGGGCGGAATGGAAGACTACATGAACCTCATCCGCGTGTATTTTCAGGCTTCGCTCGCAGCCAATCTCGGCATAACCAACCTTGCAATGCTGCCTGACTTGCGCGTGTTCAAATCGACATTGCATGTGCCCACGCTCAACAATAAGCTCGGATTGGGCGAGAAGAAACAGTGCAGCAAGATGCTGAAAGATATTTACGGCACAAAAGACGAGTTCTTTAAGGAAATCGACCTCAGTATTAAGAAAAACTGCCGCAAGATGCAGGACGTGCAGACCTACCTCGTGCAGTTCCAAGGCTTTACGCAAGACTTGATGATGCTGCTTGGCAATTTGATGAAATTCAAACTGCGCCTGCCTTCGTTCTTCAAGAGCGCGCTTTACACCATGACCCAGAAAACTGTGGCCGACATATTCAACAAAAACGATTACAGCGATGCCGGGGTGATAAAGACCGTCCTGCAGGTGCGCAACTTCAATAAGCGACTGGGATTTTCGCAGCAGTGGGTGACTGATTTCGCCTACCAGGTGCTTATGCTCGCCAAGAAAGAACCCAAACCTGCCGACGACGACGCGAACGGTAAAAAATAAGGCTGCGCCACACCGCACAGACGGCTTGCGCGGCGTTTTGTGGCACTGTGTGCACCGGAGGGAAATATATATGCGATATATTTGCGGTTGTCAAATATTTCCGCTAATTTTGTAACCAAATAAGGCATTATGGATGACGGCTCGAAATTGATTGACCGCTTCTCAACCCGTGTGAGGCAGCTTGTCTTGCAATACAACGACTTGCAGGGTGAGAATGCCGCATTGCGCGCCGACATTGAGCAACGCGACGCCACAATAAGGCAGCTCGAAGCCCGTGTCGCACAGCTCAAAGGCGAATATGAATGCCTTAAGACGGCACGGATGCTCGAGATAACCGACGGCGACATGGATGCCGCACAAAAACGTCTGGCAAAGCTTATACGCGATGTTGACAAGTGCATCACGCTCGTGAGCGAAAAGTAAAACTTTGCGATGGCTGAAGAAAACAAAGAGAAACTACGCATAAGACTGCACGTCTACGACACCGACATTTCGGTGAATGTGCTGCCCGAGGACGAACCGCTTTACCGCGATGCCGCCTCGCTCATCACTGGTACGGTGAATGCCTATGCGTCGAAATACAAAGGGCCTACCAACGAGAAAGAAATTCTCTACATGGCTCTCATTGAGATAGCGCTGCGCTACGAGATTGAACTGAAGCGCAACGACACTCAACCGTATCGTGATATTCTCGAAAAGTTGACTTCGGAAATCGAGGAAGTGGTGAAGTGACAAAGGAGAATATCAATTTAACTAACAATAAACAATGATAGGTATCGTAATAACGGCCGTCGTGGCTCTCGTATTGGGAGGCTTGGGCGGTTATGTGTTTTTCCGCTATGTCATACGCGGGAAATATAATGAAATGATAGCGGCAGCCAACAAGGAGGCCGAAGTGCTGAAGGAAAAGAAACTTCTCGAGGTGAAGGAGAAATTCCTCAACAAGAAGTCGGAGCTCGAAAAGGAAGTGCAAGTGCGCAACCAGAAGATACAACAGAACGAGAATCGACTCAAACAGCGCGAGATTTCGCTCAACCAGCGCCAGGAAGAACTGGGCCGACGCAAGCAGGAAGTGGAGCAGAACCAGCAGCGCATTGACAACGAGAAGAAATTGCTCAGCTTGAAACAAGAGGAACTTGAGAAGATGCAGAGCAAGGAGCGCGAGAAGCTTGAAGAGCTTTCCGGGCTCAGCGCAGAGGAAGCCAAGAACCGTCTTGTGGAGAGCTTGAAGGACGAGGCACGCACCGATGCCGCAAGCTATGTGAATGAAATCATGGACGAGGCCAAGCTCAACGCCAACACACAGGCCAAGAAAATCGTGATACAGACAATACAGCGCGTGGCAACCGAAACGGCAATAGAAAACTCGGTGAGCGTGTTTCACATAGACAACGACGAGGTGAAGGGCCGCATCATTGGTCGCGAAGGCCGTAACATACGCGCCCTTGAGGCCGCAACAGGTGTGGAAATCGTGGTTGACGACACACCCGAAGCAATCGTCATATCGGCATTCGACCCCGTGCGCCGCGAAGTGTGCCGCCTTGCTTTGCACCAGCTTGTGGCCGACGGACGCATACACCCGGCACGCATCGAAGAGGTAGTGGCAAAGGTGAAGAAACAGCTCGACACTGAAATCGTGGAAACAGGAAAGCGCACCGCCATTGATCTCGGCATACATGGCTTGCACCCCGAACTCATACGCATCGTGGGAAAGATGAAATACCGCTCGTCTTATGGGCAGAACCTCTTGCAGCATGCACGCGAAACTGCCAACCTTTGTGCGGTGATGGCTGCTGAACTGGGACTGAACCCGAAGAAGGCAAAGCGTGCCGGACTGCTTCACGACATAGGAAAAGTGCCCGACGAGGAGAGCGAATTGCCGCATGCTCTCTACGGTGCGAAGATTGCCGAGAAATACAAGGAGAAGCCCGATATCGTGAACGCCATTGGTGCACACCACGACGAAATGGAAATGAACACACTGCTCGCACCCATCGTGCAGGTGTGCGATGCCATCTCTGGTGCACGTCCTGGTGCCCGCCGCGAAATAGTTGAGGCTTACATAAAGCGTCTCAACGACCTCGAGGCTATCGCAATGAGCTATCCCGGAGTGACCAAGACCTACGCCATACAGGCCGGACGCGAACTGCGCGTGATTGTAGGCGCCGATAAGATGGACGATAAGGACACCGAGAAACTGTCGGGCGAGATTGCCAACAAAATACAGACAGAGATGACTTATCCCGGACAGGTGAAGATTACGGTTATCCGTGAAACCCGTTCGGTGGCTTACGCCAAGTAAGATTCGTACTATACAATATCGCCGCCCCCATGCTGCACCGTTTTTACGGAAAGCGTGGGGGCGGTTTTGTGTGCTGAAACTGGCAGCTGTGTACCAGTGGACAACGCCACCGGTGAGACAATGCCGCGCACTGCCGCAATTTACAGGTTATTAAATAGTATACTTGGTTAAAATGTCATTATTTCTATGCCAACGTGCGCCTGTCTCGTTTTTTTTCGATAATTTTGCATGCAATTAATTGTTTAAATGAAGATTTTTGCGCCGGATGCACTGCATGTTGCACTTGCCGCGCGCGTTATATATAATAAGGTAAAGGAAGATGAAGAATTTTCTATTGGCTGCTTCGCTTATGGCCGCGCCTGCGGTGGCATTCGCACAAAGCGGCACCAACTCTCCATACAGTCAGTACGGTCTAGGAGTGCTCAGCGATCAGACAAGTGGTTTCAACCGTGGAATGAACGGATTGGGTTATGGATTCCGTGAGCACAATCAGGTGAATTTCCTAAACCCCGCGTCTTATTCGTCGATAGACTCGTTGTCTTTCATCTTCGATGCCGGCATCTCCGGACAGATAACAAACTTCAACGAGCACGGCACCAAGGTGAATGCCAACAACGCCAATTTCGAATATGTAGTTGCCGGCTTTAAGGTGGCCAAACCGCTCGGCGTGAGTTTCGGCATACTGCCTTACACAAACGTGGGCTATTCATATTCGAGCACTACTATGATAGGCGAGGTTGCATCTGACGGCACCTATACAACATACACCAATACATACAGCGGCAGCGGTGGTTTGCATCAGGTTTATCTCGGTTTGGGATGGAGCCCGTTTAAGAATTTCTCGGTGGGCGTGAATGGCGGCTACATTTGGGGAAGCTATACGCGCTCGGTTGTTAACGCCTATGACGATGCAAGCATAAACACCCTGTCAAAATATTATTCGGCCACGGTGAACAGCTACAAGTTTGATTTCGGTTTGCAGTATTCGGCAAAAATGTCGAAGTCTGACGTGCTGACAGTCGGCCTAACTTACAGTCTTGGTCATAAGTTGGCTTCCGACCCGAAGTGCGAGGTGATTTCAACCAACTCGCAGACGGCCGTTGCCGACACTGCGTCATATTCGGTGCACAACGGACTTGAGATGCCTACTGTATATGGTGCAGGTATTGCTTGGGTGCACGCCAGCCGATGGAAAGTGGGAGTGGACTATACGTTGCAGAAATGGGGTAGCACATCGTTCCCGAAATACACCGACAACAACGGGAAGGTGAGCTACGACCTCACCAAGGGACTGTTCTCCGACCGTCACAAGGTGACAGTGGGAGGCGAAGTCTGCCCCGATGAGACAGGACGCAACTTCTTCAAACGCATACACTACCGGCTTGGTGCGTCGTATGCCACGCCTTATCTGAAGATAAACGGACTTGACGGCCCGAAGGAATATAGCGTGAGCGCAGGTTTCGGCATACCTATTGTAAATGGCTATAACAACCGTTCGTTGCTCAATATATCGGCACAATGGGTGCGGCAGGATTCGAAGACATTCATAACCGAGAACTCTTTCCGCATAAACATCGGCGTGACATTCAACGAACGCTGGTTTGCCAAGTGGAAGATGGAGTAATGCAGTGAAGAGAAACCTATTGCAGTTGGTCTTGGAAATAATAAAGCGTGCATTCCCGTTATTGGTTGGCTGCGTGTGCTTTTGCTCGTGTCAGGAGCAGAAAGAACACACTGCCCCGGCCATTCACGACCGCGATTCGGTGTCGATGATGACAAGCTACGGCGTAAACACCCTCATTTCCGACTCGGGAGTGATAAAATATCGCATCGTAGCCGAGCGTTGGGAGGTGAACACCGTGCGCGTGCCTTCGAGGTGGATATTCGAGAAAGGCGTGTTTTTCGAGCAGTTCGACGAAAAATTCCATGTGCAGTCGTATGTGCAATGCGATACGGCTTATTTCTATGACCAGCAGAAACTGTGGGAGTTGCGAAGCCGCGTCAGCATACTCACAAAGGACGGCTTGCGCTTCACGAGCCAGCAGCTGTTTTGGGACGAAAGTTCGCATGAACTGTATTCTTACGTCCCCTCGAAACTCGTGACGCCCGAACGCACTCTTGAAGGTACTTATTTCAGGAGCGACGAGCGCATGACAAAGTATTTTGTATCTAATAGCCGGGGCTCGTTTGAGAAGGCCGACATTGCCGGAACGGGCGACACCATAGCATCGGCACCCGATACAGTAAAGGCCGCAGTGCGCCAGCAGGCATTGCCGCAACGCAAGACACAACAGTGACATCACTGCCGTGCCATACGGACGCAAATTGATTATAAAGAAAACTAATATTTAAAGTGGATATCGACATACCCCTTTTGGTCGGCATCGCCGCAATGATGGCCTTGTCGGCATTCTTCTCGGGAATGGAAATTGCCTTCGTTTCAAGCAACAGGATGCTTGCGGAGATGGACAAGGGAAGAAACAAAATTATACAAAAGACAATTTCCGCGTTTTACAGTCACCCCAACGGTTTCGTGAGCACAATGCTCGTAGGCAACAACATAGTGCTTGTGGTTTACGGCATTCTCATAGCGAAATTGTTCGACAACACCATTTTTAGGGGAATGGATGTAGGCTTCACCGTGATAGCCGACACTATACTCTCCACATTAATAATATTGTTCACGGGGGAATTTCTTCCGAAAACCCTGTTCAAGAACAATGCCAACCGCATGCTTTCCCTGTTCGCCTTGCCGGCCTATATGTGCTATATCGTACTGTGGCCGATAAGCCGTTTCTCAACATTCCTGTCGAAATGCATGCTCAGGGTGGTGGGGATAAAAATGCAACAGGATACCAACGACGACGGATTCTCGAAGGTTGACCTTGACTATCTCGTGCAGTCGAGCATCGACAATGCAACCGATGGCGAGGAAATAAACGACGAGGTGAAAATCTTCCAGAATGCTCTCGACTTCTCCGATACCAAAGTGCGCGACTGCATGGTGCCCCGAACGGAAATCAACGCAGTTGACATTAACGATTGTTCGCTCGAAGAGTTGATGCAGAAATTCGTTGAAAGTGGAAACTCGAAAATCATTGTCTACGAGGATGACATCGACCATATCGTGGGCTATATACACAGTCTTGAGATGTTCCGCAACCGTGAAAACTGGCGCGACTGCATCTGCAAGATGCCGTTTGTGCCCGAAACAATGACTGCACAAAAGCTCATGCAGATGTTCCTGCAGCAGAAAAAGAGCCTCGGAGTGGTCGTGGATGAGTTCGGCGGAACAAGCGGAATCGTCTCGCTTGAGGATATTGTCGAGGAAATATTGGGCGACATCGAGGACGAACACGACAGCTCGAAATATGTAGCAAAGCAGACTGGGCAGAACGAGTATGTGCTGTCGGCACGTCTGGAAATAGATAAAGTGAACGATATGTTCAACCTTGAACTGCCCGAAAGCGACGAATATATGACCGTGGGCGGTTATATACTGCATGAATATCAAAGTTTCCCGAAACTCAACGAAGTGGTGAAAATCGGGCAATTTGAGTTCCGTATCATAAAGAGTACGATGACCAAAATCGAGCTTGTGAAGCTAAAAGTTAACAGGTAGAGGCGTTTTTTCAAGTAAAAATGCCCTAGTTTGGCAATTAATTAGTATTTTTGTACGCATTTTGTGCGGCATCGCAATACATGTAACGGTGCCACATGATTGAAGGACAACCTTTTTTATAGGTGGCCAAGAACTCTAAACAGTAAAAACAATAAACAAAAAACAATAAAAAATAATGGCAGCATTAGGAAAAATCAGAAGCAAGGGAGTCTTCCTGATAGGCATTATCAGTCTGGGCCTTTTTGCGTTCATCGCCGAAGAACTGTTCCGCTCTTTCGAGACTACAAGCAACGATAGGCGGCAGCAAGTAGGTGAGGTGTTGGGAGAAAAAATCAATGTCACTGAATTCCAGAAGCTCGTTGACGAGTATTCCGATGTGATAAAGATGCAACAAGGTCAGGACAATCTCAACGAAGACCAGCTCAATCAGGTGAAGGATATGGTGTGGAACACTTATGTCCAGACAAAGATTATTGCAAACGAAACGGCCAAACTCGGTCTCACCGTTACTGATGGCGAGATGCAGAACGTGCTCAACGAAGGCACAAACCCCATGTTGTTGCAGACTCCTTTTGTCAACCAGCAGACCGGACGCTTTGATGCAAACATGCTGAAAAAGTTCCTTGCAGACTACAAGAACCAGCAGAATACCAATCCGCAGTTGGCAAAACAATATGAAACTTACTATAAATACTGGACTTTCATAGAGAAAACACTTCGCAACCAGCTTCTCGCTCAGAAATACCAAAGCCTGTTTGCACACTGTTTGCTTTCTAATAAGGTTGAAGCAAAAATGGCGTTCAACGACAGAAGCACCGAAAGCCAGATACAACTTGCCGCATTCCCGTATTCAAGCATAGACGACAACAAGGTTACGGTAACTGATGCCGACTTAAAAGCAAAGTATGATGAACTCAAACCGCGCTTCAAGCAGTATGTAGAGACACGCGACGTGAAATACGTTGATGTGCAGGTTACAGCTTCGGCAAAAGACCGTGCTGCTCTCAATAAGGACTTTGCTGGCTATGACACAGAACTTGCCGCTGCATCAGATCCTTCTGACGTGGTGCGTAAGAGTGCTTCGCTTGTGGCCTATCTCGGTGTGCCCGTAACAAAAGACGCTTTCAGCTACGATGTTGCACAGCATCTTGATTCTATGGCAGTGGGCACTACAAGCAAGGTTTTTGAGAATAAACAGGACAATTCTCTTTGTATTATCAAGCTCATGTCGAAGCAGCAGCTGCCCGACTCAATACAGTTCCGTCAGATACAGGTGCCTGGAACCGATGCAAAGGACATTGCCTCACGCGCCGATTCTATAAACATCGCACTGAAAGCTGGTGCTGATTTCGAGGCTTTGGCCAAGACTTATGGACAGACCGGTGAAAAGGTTTGGATGACTTCACGCCAATATCAGAGCGCACCTTCGCTCGATAAGGACACCAAGGGTTATATCAACGACTTGAACACAATGCCTGTGAACGAGGTTAAGAACATCGCTTTGACCCAGGGCAACCTCATCGTTCAGGTGGTAGACCGCAAGGCTATGGTGACGAAATACGTTGCTGCCGTGGTGAAGAAAAACATCACTTTCTCTCAGGAAACTTATTCTGCTGCTTTCAACAAGTTCAGCCAGTTCATAAGTGCCAACCCGACAGCCGAGGATATACTTAAGAATGCCAGCAAGAGCGGTTATGCCGTTCAGGAGCGCAAGGATGTTACGACAGCCGAGCACTACTTGGCCGGAATTCGCAACACGCGTGAAGCATTGCGTTGGTTGTTCGATGCCAAGGCCGGACAGGTTTCTTCTATGTATGAATGTGGTGACAACGACCATATGATGATTGTCGTTCTTGACAAGATACACAAGAAAGGCTACCGTTCACTTGACGATGCTCAGGTGAAGGAGTATGTAAAGAATGAGGTGATTAAAGACAAGAAGGCAGAGCAGCTTATGGCAAAAGCCAACGGCATCAAGTCTATTTCCGAT
Organism: Dysosmobacter segnis; assembly: GCA_963602915.1. Lineage (GTDB taxonomy): Bacteria > Bacteroidota > Bacteroidia > Bacteroidales > Bacteroidaceae > Prevotella. The sequence continues at coordinate 13,218 of CAVCLB010000012.1, forward strand.
GCCAAAGGCAAGGGTGCTCAGGTGTCGGAAATCAATCAAATCACTTTCTCTTCGCCTGCATTTGTTGCAGCAACCGGCGCAAGTGAGCCTGCATTGAGCGGTGCTGTGTCGGCAGTGGCAAAGGGTAAATTCTCGCCGAAGCCTGTAAAGGGCAATGCCGGAGTATATCTCTTCCAGGTTGTTGGCAGAAATCAGCGTCCGGGCAAGTTTGATGCCAAGACCGAAGAGGCCTCTCTTCGTCAGAAGGCAATGCAGATGGCTGGTAATTTCATGAACGAACTTTACATCAAGGCCAACGTGGTTGACAACCGTTACCTCTTCTTCTAAGATACAACGTAGACTAATTATATGAGGGGCGCGTCCATAGTAAATATGGGCGCGCCTTTAATTTGTTATGCCAGTGACGCAAACTTCTGAAACGGGTATTGCCGTTTCTTTTTGGAAAAACATGCATAAAAACGGCAGTTGATTGAAAAAAGGCATTAAGATTATGAACAATGAAAGTAAAAAATGCTTAATTTTGTAGATGTAAATTCTTGTTTAAACTAAACAAACGTGTATGATTAAAACAGCTAATTATTTCGTTAAGGCCGCTCTTGTAGCGGTAGTGATGGGTATGGCAGGCTTGGTGGCATCGTGTAACGACAGCAACGATGACTCCAAAACTCCCGAAGCCCCGAAGGTGGCAAAGAGTGCCAAGTTGACCATGACCTATACATTAGGGCGTGATATGCTTTCATATTGCGATGTGAAGATGGTGTACACCGATAGCGACGGCAAGACCGTCACAATGCCGGTGGAGCAGAAAGACCTGAAAGTGGTTAATCATCTCAAATGGAATGATGACGTTCTCGACATATATGGTTTTACGAAAGACATCGAGTACACCAAATTTCCTGCTTCTGCAAGCTCTTACTTGACATATGAGTTGAAGGATAGTAACAACATACAGAAAGTTCCTGCCGACCGATACATCTGCTATGGAGTGGGTGCGAAGTGGTCGATGGTATCGTTTGATGAGAAAGGCGACACTATTGACGTGGCACCTGTGTTATCGCAATACCCGGCGCAATTCTACTGTTTTGATGATGTAAGCGACGAATTTCCGTTCAGCTTGATTTTTGATGCAGTGAAAATCGCATTCAAAGACACCAAGGTAGAAACCCTGCCCGAGTTCACTGTAGCCAGTGACGGCAAGGTGAAACGTGTGAAATAACGACTTAGTGCCTGAGAAAAACAGGCTACAATAAAAAAGCCTGTCTCTTTGTTCCGATATACGCAGAGCGTATGGAATTAAAGAGACAGGCTTTTTCGTGCAATGTAGCGAAGCCCGTGGTTTTACGGTGGAGTAGTGTTCGCCGTTGGCCGTAGCCTTATAAACTGACTGCGGCGGTACGGTTTCGCGTGGTTAATAGCTGAGTCTTGCAAACTCGGCAGCATCGCTTTCGCTCAGTCCGTTTTCTTTCAATATCTCTGGCAAGTTGGCGTAGTTGTCGCGGAATGCGGCAATGCGGCTTGCAAGCTGTTCGGGATGATAGGTAATGGCAATGCCGGTTGACTCCATAGTGCCGAGCCTTTCGTCGAATACTATGCTCGGTTGTTTCTTCTTTATTTCTGTTGCGTTCTGCCGAATGTGGCGGAACTTGCCTATCAGACCGTCGGTGAGCAGTGGCGTGTCTTGCGGATAGGTTATCTCTATGGTCTTTGCCATGCTGCAATCGCGCTCTGCAATGTCGATGATGAGAGCAAGATTGTTGCCGTCATATTCATATTCGGTTTCTTTTCCGTTCACTTTCACGCTCGTGGGAACGGCCGATGCCACGACTTTCAATTTGAAGTGCCGTTGCGACGGCATATCCTTATAGTTGCCCTTGCGCGCATCTATGTCCACTTTCAGAGTATTTTCGCCGCGTTTTGCCGTGAGTTTTGTTGTGGCATAGTCGGTGGCGTAGTTCTTGTCGTTGCCGTTGTCTTCATACATTGTGAACGTGCTTTCTGTTCCGCCGGGATATACTGCTATGGTGATGTCCTCGTCGTTGTGCCTCAGATTTTTCACTTTTCCGTATTCGGGAATTATCGAGCCGGCTTTTACATATACGGGATATTCGTCGAGCTGGAACTTGCGTGTCGCTGTCTGTCCGCCTTTGAGCATTGTCCCCGATGACGTTTCAAACCAGTCGCAGCCTGCCGGAAGCCATACGTCCTTGGTTGACAGCCGGTCGGTCATGGGTGCTGTGATGGGGTAGACAAGCATGTTGTCGCCGAACATATATTCGTTGCGGTTGCTGTAAGCCTCTTCGTTGTCGGGGTAATCGTAATACATCGGGCGGCACAAGGGCAGAGCCTCGTCATAGGTCTTGCGTGCCATTGCATAAATGTAGGGTGCGAGTGCGTAGCGCCCGTTTATAATGTTGCGCAATATGTCGAAATTCTTGTAGTCGAACACCCACGGTTCCTTGTTGAGTCCGGCATCCTTGGTGGAGTGTGTGCGCAGTATTGGGCTAAGCGCGCCGAACTGCATCCAGCGGATATACATCTCGGGGTCGATGCTGTGTGCCCCCATGTGTCCGCCTATGTCGTGGCTCCAGTAGGAATAGAGCACGTTGGATGCTGTGGAGTTGAAGTAAGGTTGGAAATCGAGCGATTTCCAGCTTATTATGGCATCGCCCGAGAATCCTATCTGATAGCGGTGGTTGCCCAGTCCGCCCCAGCGGTGGTAGAGCAAGGGGCGAGTGTCGCGGTTGCGCTCCATATCGGTGAATGTGGTGTAGTTAATCCACCACACGTTGCTGAGATTGGGAAACTCCTTGTCGTTGTTCCACTGTTGCCAGTCGAGCCACCAAAAGTCTATGCCGTCTTTTTCCATAGGCCGCAGCTGTGTTTCATACCATCCCTGCATAAACCGTTTGCTTGATGAGTTCCAGGCTATGTCTTTCTTTTCGTCGGGGTTCATTCCCATCCACCGTGCCATGTCGGCATAGTGTTCCTCATAGTGCTTTATTCCGTCGGCGGGATGCAGATTTACGGTTTTCTCGAGTTCTTTGTCACCAATCCATTTCAGCAAACCTTTCGGGTCGGGAAACAACCGCTTGTTCCATGTGTAGCCTGTCCAGCCGCCTTTTCCTGGTTCGGTGTAGTGCCAGTCCATGTCGATAACGAGAACGTCGAGCGGAATGCCGTAGTTGTTGAAGTTGTCCACGTGCAGTCGCAGTTCGTTGTCGCTGTATGCCCAGTAGCGCGACCACCAATAGCCGAAGGCAAAGCGCGGGGGTAGGGGCACTTTTCCGGCGAATGTGGTGTAGTCTTTCAGAGCCTTCTTGTAGTCGTGTCCGTAGGCCAGAAAATACCAGTCTTGTGTCTTTCCCTCGTTGTGGCGGTGTGCCACCCATGGCCAGTCGGAATGGTCGAAGGTGTAGCCCTGCGAGTCGTCGATGAGAGTCCATCCGCTGCGCGACAGCAGACCGTCCTCTATCGGCATCTTTCCCGCCTCTGCATGTGTGTCGCCGTCATAGCCGTCGAGTGTGCGGTAGGTGCCCTTCAGGTTCTTCGTGTCTACGGTTCCGGGTTTCCAACTGAACGGCACCTGGCCTTTTCCCTTTGCTGAGGTTATTGTAAGGTTTTCCGGGGTGAATTTGCCCGTGCCTTTCGCATAGGTCAGACGGAAACGGTCGGTGGATATTTCCACCGTTTTCTTGCCGTTCTTCACTTTGTATTGGCAGGCGGGATAGCTGCGCACCACGGCTACGAACGAACTGTCGTTGAAGAATTCTCCGTCGGGTGCATATTCCATTCTCACGGCTCCGTCGGTTATTACCGTGAAACGCACGTTGTTGTCTTGGTATGCCACGTTGGCGTTTTGTGCCGTGGCAGGCGTTGCCGTTACTGCAAACGCGGTGGCCAGCAAGGCTTCTGGCAGAAAAGTTTTGTTCATATAAAGTTTTTAGGTTTTTAGTATTGATGCAAATTTACGAAAAAATGTCCGGCTGTCTTTGCCGCATGCCTATTTTATTTTGCCGGGCAGTAGTTTCCAGCAGCGCGCGTATGTGCGCGTGCGTATATATAAAAGGATGTGGTCTACAAATCGCAGTAGTCGGGAATGTCTCTCAGAAATGTGAACGAATGCGAGTCGTAGTCGGCTTTGCAGCAATGGTGGCTTATGCCGTTGCTCACCACAAGATAGTCTACATGTAGCAGGGTGTTGTAGGATGTTATCTGGTCGAACGTCTTCTGTGTTATCTGTATGTCGGGTGCCTTGTATTCTATTATCATCCTCGGAGTGAGGTCGCGTGCGTAGAGCACGCTGTCGGCACGCATCTGCTTGTTGCCGGCTTTCAGCCCCACCTCGTTGGCGAGAAGTGCAGCCGGATAGCCCTTGTGCCCTGTGAGGAAATGGATGAAATGCTGCCGCACCCACTCTTCGGGCGTGAGAGCCACATATTTGCGTCGGAGCATATCGAATATCAACGGGCGTTGTGGTGTGCCCGACAACTTTATTTCGAAAGAGGGGAGATTTAATCGAATCATTTTATTATCTTTGCTTATGCAAAGTTAGTGCATTTTGGCGACAACGCAAAGCCGGTATTCCGCTGTTTTGCAGTGTGGCCTCGAAAGTAAAGATAACGCAACCCTTATGGCAGAAAAGAAGACATTGGCCACCTATGAGTCAATAATGAAAGATTTGAAAGCCGGAATTTACAGTCCGGTTTATCTTCTGATGGGCGAGGAGGCTTTTTTCATAGACAAGATTTCAGACTATATTGCCGACAATATTCTGTCGGCCGAGGAACGCGACTTCAACCAGACCGTGGTGTTCGGGTCGGACGTTACACCGGCACAGGTGGCCGATATGGCGAGGGAATATCCCGTGATGCCATCGCAACACCGTGTCATCGTGGTTAAGGAAGCGCAGAATTTCCGCACTTGGGATGCCGTGGAGAAATATCTCGACCACCCAGTGAAATCAACAGTTCTCGTGCTTTGCCACAAGAACGGGAGCGTTGACCGCCGCAAGAAAATCGTGGCCAAGGCCGAGGTGGCAGGAGTGGTGTTTGAGAGCAAGAAGAAAAAAGACTATGAGTTGCCCGCATTCATAACTAACTATATCAAGATGCGCGGTGCGGCAATCGACAACAAAGCGGCGGCTATGGTGGCCGAGTGCGTGGGGTCGGATATAGCCAGGCTCGTTTCAGAACTCGACAAGGTGATGATCTCGCTGCCCAAAGACGGCGACCGCCGCATAACCCCTGAAATAGTGGAACGCCAGGTGGGGGTGAACAAGGACTTCAATGTGTTTGAACTGCGCAATGCCATCGTGAGCAAAGATGTGTTCAAGGCCAATCAAATAGTAAATTATTTTGACAAGAACCCAAAGGCGGCATCGCTTTATTCTTACCTTCCGCTGCTGTTCAGCTATTTTCAGGGACTGATGGTGGCTTACTATGCACCAGACAGAAACAACGATAAATCGCTCGCAGCATATATGGAGGCGAGGAATGTATGGGCGGTGAAAGACTATGTGACTGGCATGAGAAACTACACTGCAATGAAGACTCTGCAGATAATATCCAAAATAAGGGAAATAGATGCCAAAAGCAAGGGTGTTGACAACCCAAATACCGACGCTGGCGACCTCGTGAAGGAACTAATCTTCTTTATTATGCATTGAAAACGGGCATTTGAGGCTTCTCATTTTTCTATTTCACAGAAGTCCGACGACCTATATTTTTGGCCTAAATCTCTTGCTTTCGGAGGTTTAGGCTTTTTTCAACCCTCTGAGAATTGCAACATTTCCAACGGCAAAACTCCTGATGCGTAATTTTTGAAAATCGGCTGTTTTCGCATGTTTGCGCCTTGAAAAATTCACAATTCAAATATATTAACGTTTAATTTTCCGTATTTACAAATCTATACCGTGTGTTTTTGTTTCAAAAAACATTTCCGATTTACATCTATAAATTCATATTCGGTATTTTGTAAAAACATAAATTAATAATGTGAAATCGTACATTTGTAAATTTGTAAATATATATTTATGATTATCCAAAAAGCATTGTATTATGTTATGTGTCTGTATTTGAGCATTTTATGTGGATTGGATAACTTTAAAGAACAAAGAATATACGAAAATCGTTCAATTTATGTTACCGCGGCTTGTAAATGCTATGTATATTGGTTGTGTAACTATATGTAAATGATATTATTGAACAAAAGCGGTTAAAGTGGAATGTATGATAATATCGATATGTATAATATTGATATGTAAAAACGAATTGGTTGCCGATTGTTCACCCCGTTATTCTTGTAAATTCAAGAATTATAATCTTAATTTGTAGATACAAATTTGGTTATACAAATGTTGTGCATCTCGAAAAAATACATTACTTTTGTAAATCAGTAAGAATGCGCTTGAATAGCGTGCAAATTTTGCAAGACAGTTATGAAAGACAGAATAAAACAACTGATGGATAGCCGTCACATGACGCAGCAGGAGTTCTCAGAATACATCAACATCGCCCCTGCCACGTTGAGCAGTATTTTCCGTGGACGCACCCGCCCCACCTTGTCTATCGTCGATGCGGTGAAAAACCGGTTTCCCGAAGTGTCAACCGACTGGTTGCTGTTTGGCAAGGAACCGATGATGGTAAGTTCCGCCGACGGAGAAGGCGTTTCTGGCCATTCTGCCGACGGTGTTGTTGAAGGTATTGGCACGGGTTTGCAACCGGATTTTGAGCCTTCGTTCGATTTCATGGCCGACCCTGCGACCGACTCCGGCAATGCTGGCGTAACAGCATCGGCTGCATCTGCCCCACTTCAACCGAAGACTGTTTCGCGACCCGCGAACGGACAAACCGTAACAGTAAAAAATATTGACCGCAAACAACGCTCCATTACCGAAATACGCATTTTCTATGACGACCAGACTTGGGAAACATTTGTGCCCAAGGCAAAGTAGTTTAAATGTCGTGCGGTGCGTGGTGGCATCGCTGCAAATTGCAGTTTCTCCTATGAAACAATAGTTGTTTGGGGCTTATGGCATAAGCCGCGCACGCGTGCACCGTATGCCGCACGCACATGCTCCTTATGCTGCACGCGCGTGCAGCTAACGATGTACGGCCGCATACAAGGCTTTAACTGCCCGCATAAAGGCGTAGCATGAAAGTGGATTACGTCGTTGTTGCATTGCGTACTGCTAAAAATAAAAGCGTGAAGACGCGCGGTTTTTTCTTCCGCAGCGTCTTCACGCTTTGTCGTTAAGGCAGTGCCTCATGTGCCGTGTGGCGTGGCAAGGCGCGCATGCTGCACGCCTTGGGGAGTCTGCATTATTCCTCTCCTTTCAGCACAGGCAATGATATGTGGTATTTCACGGCCAGGAGCCGCGTTGCGCAAACTATCGCGAATGCTACTACAACGGCAATGTTCATGTCGCAGTGGAGCTTTATCAGTCCCCAGTAGACAATTCCGCCGAGGATGCTTGCCATGGCGTATATCTCTTTTTGGAATATCACTGGCACGTTGTTGAGCAGCACGTCGCGTATCACTCCGCCTGCTGCGCCTGTTATGCAGCCCATTATTATGGCCACCCAGTAGGGATGTCCGCAGTCGAGTGTCTTCTGCATGCCCACAATGGTGAACAGTGCGAGGCCGAGAGTGTCGAAGAAAAACCATGTGTTGTCAATGCGTTTGAGCGAGCGTGCAAACACTATGACAAACACCTGGGCCATCACCGTACATATTATATATACCGATGAGGTCATCCAGAAGGGCGTAACGCCGAGCATCACGTCTCTTATCGTTCCGCCGCCTATTGCCACTGCAATGCCGCACACGAAGCCTCCGAACCAGTCGAAGTGCTTTGCTGCTGCATGTCTTATGCCTGATATGGCGAATGCAAATGTTCCGAGAAACTCGATTATCTTGAGTATCGGTTCGTAAAGTTCTGGTTGTGGCATCATTTGTTCACTACATTTACTGGTTTTCCGGCCATGAAAGCCCTCAGGTTGCCTATTGCTGTTGCCATAAGCCGTTCGCGTGCATCGGTCGTGGCCCATGCTATGTGGGGGGTGATGTAGGCATTTTCAAGTTTGAGAAGCGGGTTGTCGTGTGCCGGAGGTTCGCTTGACATCACGTCGGCGGCGTATGCTCCGAGCTGTCCGCTTATTAGTGCGCTGGCCACGTCGGCCTCGTCCACCAGCGGTCCGCGCCCGGTGTTGATGAGTATCGCGCCCCGGCGCATCTTCGCGAGGCTCTTGGCGTTTATCATCTTGTGGGTGTCGGGGGTCAGCGGGCAGTGGAGCGATATTATGTCGCACGCTCCGTAGAGTCCGTCGAGGGTGGTCTTCTGTATGCCTTGCGGCAGTTCGGCAGCCCCTTTGCTTGTGTATGCGAACACGTCCATGCCGAAACAGACTGCGAGTTGGGCCACCTTTTGGCCTATGTTGCCCAGTCCTATGATGCCCATTGTCTTTCCGGCGAGGTTTGTCAGTGGTGTGTCCCAGTAGCAAAAATCGGGACATTGGCTCCACGATCCGCCGCGCACGGCGCGTGCGTAGTGGTCAACCCGGTTGGTAATGTTGAGCAGATGGGCGAAAACCATCTGTGCCACGCTGTCGGTGCTGTATGCCGGAATGTTGGTAACTGTTATCCCTTGCCGTTTGGCGGCTTCCAGGTCAACCACGTTGTAGCCCGTGGCCAGCACGCCTATGTATTTTGCGTGCGCCAGTTTGGCTATTGTCTCGGCATCGAATGCCGTCTTGTTGGTGAGTATAATCTCGGCGTCGCCTACATGTTCCAATACGTTGTCCTGTGTCGTGCGCGGATATACTTTTATCTCGCCGAACTCCTCGAAAGGTTTCCACGACATGTCGCCCGGGTTCACCCCGTGGCCGTCCATCACAACAATTTTCATTTTCTTTATGTCTGTAATCGTTTTAATCCTTGAATCTGTCGCCCCAGCACCGCAGCATTTGCTGGTATTGTTTTTCCTCTTGCGGCGAGTGCTGCGCGTGCCACAGGCGTTGCCCTTGCAGTGCGTCGGGCATGTATTGCTGTGCCACGAAGTGCCCGTCGTAGTCGTGTGCATATTTGTATCCGTCCTTGTAGCCCAGTTGTTTCATCAGTGCCGTAGGGGCGTTGCGTAGGTGCAGCGGCACGGGCAGGTTGCCTGTTTGCCTCACTGTGGCCAGAGCCTGGTCGATTGCGAGATACGCCGAGTTGCTCTTCGGGCTTGTTGCGAGATACACCGTGGCTTCGGCAAGCGGTATGCGTCCTTCGGGCCACCCTATCTTCATTACCGCGTCGAATGCTGCGTTGGCCAGCAACAGGGCGTTGGGGTTGGCAAGCCCGATGTCTTCGGCTGCGCTTATCACGAGCCGCCGTGCTATGAACTGTGGGTCTTCGCCGCCTTCAATCATCCTTGCCATCCAGTAGAGTGCCGCGTCGGGGTCGCTGCCGCGTATGCTTTTTATGAATGCCGATATTATGTCGTAGTGCATTTCGCCGTCTTTGTCGTAGGCGAGCGGGTTCTGCTGCAGGCGCTTTTCCACCATACTGTCGGTTATGGCAACGCTTTCGCCCTCTGCCTCTACCACAAGTTCGAGAATGTTGAGCAGCTTGCGTGCGTCGCCGCCGCTGTATCTCAGCAGCGCACCGGTTTCTTCGAGCGTTATCTTGCGCTTCTTCAGTTCGGTGTCGGTGGTTATTGCCCGGTGCAGTAGTTCGAGCAGATCGTCTTTCTCAAGCGGTTTGAGCACATACACTTGGCAGCGTGACAGCAGCGGGCGTATGATTTCAAACGACGGGTTTTCGGTGGTGGCGCCAATCAGCGTAACCACACCTCGCTCCACAGCTCCAAGCAGCGAGTCTTGCTGCGACTTGCTGAAACGGTGTATTTCATCGATGAACAGGATTGGCGACGAACTGTTGAAAAAGCGGTTGTTTTTTGCCCTTTCAATCACATCACGCACGTCTTTCACGCCGCTCGTTACGGCACTGAGTGTGTAGAAAGGTGTTTCGAGGCGGTTGGCAATAATCTGCGCCAACGTCGTCTTGCCCACTCCGGGAGGCCCCCATAATATAAACGAAGAAATGCGGTGCGCGTCAATCATCCCGCGCAACACCGCGCCCTCACCCACAAGGTGCTTTTGGCCGACATAATCGTCCAAAGTGTGAGGTCTCATTCTTTCTGCTAACGGCTCACTCATATGTTGCGCAAAAGTAAAAAATATATGCGAGATAAACAAAATCTATATGAAAAACTTGTGAGATAGGAGTAAAGTATTTACTTTTGCAGCGCCGCGTTACGGCCTTTTGCAGCTCCGTTTTCGGGGGCAGTGGGCGTGTGCCACGGTATGTGCAGCTTGTTGGCGGCATCAGCCGGAATGCTCGCAGAAGTGGCCGGACGGCACAAAGTTGTTAAATTAAAAGTAGACAGATATAAAATATGAAGCAACAAAAAGCGTTAACGCTTAAGACTCTTACAAAAAGCAACGTGTGGGAAGTTCAGGAAAATGACATTTTCAGAATGTGGGAAGCAGCAGAAAAGGATTCCGACATCAAGGACAACTGCCGCCATTACATCGATGTAATACGGAGCGCGTTTGATATTGAAGAGGTGAAGATTGACCGTCCCGAGGTCGTGGGCAAATACGAGGCTCGTGGATTCAAGGTGGGCACGATGCGCACCGACGACAGCGACAAGACAAAATGGGCTATAAAGAAGCGTCCTATAATGCGCGTTACCGACCTTACCTACGAGAACATAAGGCACATCACGGCTGCAAAGCTCATCGAAGTGCTCGACCGCAATTTCGGGGGAGGCTGGGACTCGTTGTCGCAGAGCGTACAGGACATCATAGAGAGCGGTTTTGACATAAGCACGACAACGCTTCCTAAAGACCGTTTGCACAAGGTCGGCGGAATGTATGAGAAGAAGATTGCCGACGGATATGAGGTGCTCGAAATTCAGAAAGGCAACTGGATTGAGGCCATCTTTGCCAAGGCAAAGCCCGAAATGGAGAAAGTGCAGCCCGAAACCGAGCCAAAGGAGAAGCTTGGCTTGCTTGGTGATGAAGACGATGAAGATGCCGACTTGCCCGAAACCAATTACAATGAGGATGAAGACGAGGACGATGACTTCGACGAGGAAGCACTCACCGAGGAGAGCTACCGCACAACATTCGACGAGGATCCGGGCGACCTTAACCTCGAAGCCGAGGGCATAAGCGATGATGAAGAGTACTGACCATCGGCAGTAGGCCGCCCATGACGGCCACATGCAAAAGCCGCACAAGCATTACGATGCGTGTGCGGCTTTTGTGTTTACGGCATAGATGTCTGTTTGACACGTTGTTGTTGATGTTTGACACGTTGTTATTGGCAGCTGAAATTGTTGGCCTGTGCAAGCTACCTGGCCTCGTAGCGTCGTGGCTGACAGGTTTCATGGCCGCCAATAATTGTCGCCAAACAAAAAAGCCACGCTGACATTGCTTTCTTGTCAGCGTGGCTTGTCGTTATAGGCTTCTCATGCCATTACGGTTGCGGCCTTGTGCCGCCCGTGGAATGAAAGCCTGTTTTCAAAGCTTAAATCTGCTCGCTCCAGTCTTCCTGGCTCTTGCGCACATAAGTCTGATAGCGCAGTTTTGCCATCTTCTCGGCCTGCGAGAATAGCTCGTCGGCCTCTTTCGGATAGGCTTTCTGCACTGAGAGGTAGCGCACCTCGCCAAGCAGGAAGTCGCGGAAATTCTCCCACTGCGGAGCCTTTGAATCGAGTGAGAACGGGTTCTTGCCCTGTTCGGCCAACTCGGGGTTGAAACGCCACAGATGCCAGTAGCCGCATTCCACTGCGAGCTTCTCTTCGTTCTGCGAACGTCCCATGCCGCCCTTGCGCTTCAAACCGTGGTTGATACACGGAGCGTAGGCAATCACGAGCGAAGGTCCGTGGTAGGCTTCTGCCTCACGTATTGCTTTCAGAGTCTGTGCGTTGTCAGCTCCCATAGCCACCTGTGCTACATAGATGTAACCATAGGTTGTCTGCATGAGACCGAGATCCTTCTTGCGGATGCGCTTGCCTTGTGCTGCAAACTGTGCAATGGCACCGAGAGGAGTCGACTTCGACGACTGTCCGCCGGTGTTAGAGTAAACCTCAGTGTCGAGCACGAGGATGTTCACGTCTTCGCCAGATGCCAGCACGTGGTCGAGACCGCCGTAGCCGATGTCGTAAGAAGCACCGTCGCCACCGATAATCCACTGGCTGCGCTTCACGAGATAGTGGTCGAGAGTCTTCAGTTCGCTGCAAATCGGGCAGCCTGCTTCTGCTCCCTTGGCAATGAGCGGCTTCAGTTCGGCGGCAGCAGCCTTCGAACCGTCGCTGTCGTCCTTGTTGGCAATCCACTTGTCGGCTGCTTCAACAAATTCGGCAGGAATGCCTTCCTGTGCCTTTGCCTCTTCGAGCAAGTGGCAAATGCGCTCCTTCATCTTCTTATTGCCCAATACCATACCGAGACCGAACTCGCAGAAGTCCTCGAACAGAGAGTTGTCGAATGCCGGGCCCTGGCCTTTTGCGTTCTTTGTATAAGGTGTAGAAGGAATTGAAGCCGAGTAGATTGACGAGCAACCTGTTGCGTTGGCAATCATCTGGCGGTCGCCGAAGAGCTGCGAAATGAGCTTCACATAAGGAGTTTCACCGCAACCTGAGCAAGCACCCGAGAACTCGAACAACGGCTGTGCAAACTGCGAGTTCTTCGGAGTCTGCTTGATGTCAACCAAATCCTGCTTCGATGTCACCTTGTGCACGAGATATTCCCAGTTCTGTGCTTCCTTCACCATATCGTCGGCATCAACGTTGAACGGCACCATCTTCAGTGCTTTCTCAAGCTCACCGGTCTCCTTGTTCTTCTTGCCCGGACATACATCGGCGCAGTTGCCGCATCCCAGACAGTCGAGCACCGATGTTTCCATGCGGAAATGCATGCCCTTCAGAGCTGCGGGAGCCTTTATTTCCTGTGTTTCCAAGCCTTCAATGCCAGCAAGTTCCTCGTCGGTGAGGACGAACGGACGTATGGCTGCGTGAGGACAAACAAACGAACACTTGTTACACTGGATACAGTTCTCAACGTTCCACACCGGAACGAATGCCTCAACACCACGCTTCTCGAATGCGGCGGTGCCGTTCTGCCATGTACCGTCAACGGTGTCGTGCTTCACGAAGTCGGAAACTTTCAGCAAGTCGCCCGACTGTCCGTTGATAGGACGCACAAGCTCTTTCACGAATGCGGGGGCATTGTCTTCCTTAGCCTCGTCGTCGGCAAGGTTAGCCCATGCCGGGTCAACGGTGAGCTGCTTGTATTCGCCGCCACGGTCAACGGCGCCGAAGTTCTTGTCAACAACGTCCTGGCCCTTCTTCGAGTAAGACTTCACGATGAATGCCTTCATCTGCTCAACGGCGAGATCCAAAGGTATCACCTCGGTGATGCGGAAGAATGCCGACTGCAGAATGGTGTTGGTGCGGTTGCCGAGACCAATTTCCTGTGCAATCTTGGTTGCGTTGATATAATATACGGTGATGTTGTTCTGTGCGAAGCAGCGTTTCACCTTGTTGGGGATGAAGTTCACGAGTTCTTCGCCGTCGAAAATGGTGTTCAACAGGAAGTATCCGTTCTTGCGCAGACCGCGTGTCACGTCATACATGTGCAGGTAAGCCTGTACGTGGCAAGCCACGAAATTAGGAGTATTTACCTGATATGCGCTGTGAATGGGGCTGTCGCCGAAACGCAGGTGAGAGCAGGTGAAACCGCCCGACTTCTTTGAGTCGTAAGAGAAGTAGGCCTGGCAATACTTGTTGGTGTTGTTACCGATAATCTGAACAGAGTTCTTGTTGGCACCCACCGTACCGTCTGCGCCCAAGCCGTAGAACTTGGCTTCGAACAAATCGTCGCCGCCCATCGGGATTTCCTCTTCTTCGGGCAGTGATGTGAAGGTAACGTCGTCAACGATACCAACGGTGAAATGGTTCTTGGGCTGCGGCAGTTCGAGGTTCTTGAACACTGCGACAATCTTGGCCGGAGTGGTGTCAGAAGAACCGAGACCGTAGCGTCCGCCCACGATCAACGGCTTGCGCTCGTCGTCGTAGAGAGCCGACTTCACGTCGAGATACAGAGGTTCGCCTTCTGCGCCCGGCTCCTTGGTGCGGTCGAGCACTGCGATGCGCTTAACTGTTGCGGGTATTGCCTTCTTCAGGAAGTCCACTGAGAACGGGCGGTAGAGGTGCACTGCAACCATACCTACTTTCTTGCCCTGCTTGTTCAGGTAGTCGATGGCCTCGCGTGCAGGCTCTGTTGCCGATCCCATGAGTATGATGATGTTTTCGGCATCCTCTGCTCCGTAGTAGTTGAAGAGGTGATATTCGCGGCCAGTGATTTTTGTCATCTCCTGACAATATTTCTCTACTACCTCGGGTATGCGGTCGTAGTATTCGTTGCAAGCCTCACGGTGTGTGAAGAATGTTTCGGGGTTCTCGGCCGTACCGCGTGTAACAGGACGCTCCGGTGTGAGCGCACGGTCGCGGAAACGCTTGATATAGTCGGGATTTACGAGCGGACGGATGTCTTCCATATCCATCTCTTCAATCTTGTGATACTCGTGCGATGTGCGGAAACCGTCGAAGAAATTGATGAACGGCACCTCTGTTTCAAGTGTTGCGAGGTGAGGAACGGCCGAAAGGTCCATTACCTCCTGCACCGAACCCGAGCAGAACATTGCGAAACCAGTCTGGCGGCAGGCCATTACATCCTGATGATCGCCGAAGATACAGAGTGAGTGTGAAGCCAAAGTGCGCGCCGACACGTTGAACACGCACGGCAGAAGCTCACCGGCAATCTTGTACATGTTGGGGATCATCAGCAACAGGCCTTGTGAAGCCGTGTAGGTTGATGTGAGTGCACCGGCCTGGAGCGAGCCGTGCACGGCACCTGCTGCGCCTCCCTCCGATTCCATTTCCTGGATAGAAACGCGCTGTCCGAAGAGGTTCTTGCGGCCCTTGGCAGCCCATTCATCTACATGCTCAGCCATCGGAGATGACGGAGTGATGGGGTAGATGGCAGCAACCTCGGTGAACATGTAGCTCACGTGAGCGGCAGCTGTGTTACCATCACAAGTGATAAACTTTTTTTCTTTAGCCATTTTTTTATAAGTGAAATGTTAATGTATGTATTTGTCAATACAGGAAACCGAATAGCCATAACGGAATCCAGTCGTTGTTTGTCTTGTCAGTGTCGTACGCGGCGATTACCGAGTCTTTCTTGTTGCGCTGTTTCATGGCCTTTGTCTCGTTGGCCACTTTGAATTTCAGGCGTCCGTCAATCACATAGCACGAATCTTTTGCCCCTTGGTTCACGGCGTGGTCTTTCCATAGCGAGTTCACGAAAAACGTCTCCATCACGTCTTGCCTGTCGGCTGTTATGGGATAAATGGCATACATGAGATTGGGATTGTACATCATTATCTTCGACGGTTTCTTGGGAAATTCCTCGCCGGGGTGGTAAATCATGTTGATAAGGCGTGCGTCGGAGAGATACTTTATATAGTTCATCACCGTTGCGCGGCTTGTTTCTATTTCGTGTGCGAGATTGCTTATGTTGGGGGCTTTCAGTCCTTCGAGTGCGAGCAGATAAAACAGTTTCTTTATCTTCGTTAAGTATTTCAGCTCAATCTGCTTTATGAGCAGGATGTCAACCTCGGTCATCATGTTCATGGTTTTGAGCAGATTTTCCTCGAAATTGCGCTGTTCGCGGAAGAAAGGGTAGAACCCGTGGCGCAGATAGTCGCCGAAATGCGCTTCCACGTCGGTCTTTGCCGTGATTTCGGCAACTATGTCCGGGTGGTGGTCGAGTATATGGTCGAGGCTGTAGTATTCAAATTTGCTCCCTGTCACAAGGTTCAGATATTCCCTAAACGAAAATCCTCTAAGGTTGTAGCTCTTCACTATGCCGTTGAGCTCGGGGTTTTCTTCTTTCAGCCGCATCACGCTTGATCCGGTGAACACAATCTTCAGGCCCGGGCATTGGTCGTGGCACAACCTTAGTTCTTGGCTCCATTCGGGTTGCTTGAACACCTGGTCGATGAGCAGCACCTCGCCTCCCTGCTTGTAGAAATCGTTTGCGAAGTCGGCTATGCCGCGTCCCTGGAAATAGAAGTTGTTCATGTTCACATAAAGGCAACGGCGGTCGTTGGGGGCAAAATGCTCCTTTGCATATTGCAAGAGAAATGTCGTTTTGCCTATTCCACGCGTTCCCTTGATGCCGATGAGCCTGTCGCGCCAGTCGATTTCGTCCATCAGGGTTCTTCTGAGGGGTGCGTCGGTGTGCTCAACGAGGTATGTGTGGGTTTTGAAGAAAGCTTCCATTCGCCTTTCGTTTATGTTTCTTTGGTTTGGCTTCCGTTTAAGGTATTGCCTGTACGGTTGCGTGACATTGTGCAAGAACACGGTGGGTGTGGCATTGCGCGGTGTCACGTTGCGCTCCGGGGAGCGGTTGTAGTGGGTGCTTTAAATCTTTGCAAAGTTAACACTAATTTCTTTATTTGCAAACTCTGTATTGCAGAATATGCGAAAAATTTAGTTTTTTGCATATATAATTAAGGTGTATAGATGTTCATTGAAATCTTCCTTGTCCTAGTGCGGCATGCGGTGTGCGTGTGTGGCGCATATGCTGCGTGTGCGTGCAGCGTATGTCGTGCACATGCGTTGCGCACGGATTGCGGCGCATGTGTGCCTTTCAGTATTTGGAATCTTCGCGTTCTTTTGCCACGAAACTGGCCACTCCGAGCAGCACAATAGCGGTGGCTGCAAGCATGAGGGTGTTGCGTAGCGTCCCGTCGGTGGCTGTTGCCGAAATGAGCAATACTACCCCCGACAATACGAGCGGCATTCCGTAGACGCGGCGCGCCGCTTGTCTCGCCGTCTTTGTGGCGGCTTTTAGCTTTTTCACAAGCGTGTTGCTGTTTGCAAACTTTCCCATAATGCAGTGTCGTTTCGTTGTTTTGGCGGCAAAGATATTCAAGTTGCGGTGAGTAGGGCAACTTTTTTAGGTAAACAATGTTAAAATTTCTTGCATACGGTCTGCGTGTGTTTTGTGTTAGGAGAAAAAACACTACCTTTGCACCCGAATTTTTAAAAACTCAACAAATTAATCAATTAAAAAATGAATCAATACGAAACCGTTTTCATTTTGACTCCCGTTTTGTCTGATGAACAGATGAAGGAAACGGTCGCTAAATTCAAGAAGCTGCTCGCCGACAACGGCGCAGAAATCGTGAATGAGGAGGCCTGGGGACTCAAGAAGATGGCTTATGCTATTCAGAAGAAATCCACAGGATTCTATTGCCTGCTGGAATTCAAGGCAGAGCCTACTGTCATCAAGACTCTTGAGACCGGCTATCGCCGCGACGAGAAAGTAATCCGTTACATCACCGTCAAGCTCGACAAGTATGCAGCACAGTATGCCGAGAAGAGACGTAACAAGTTTGGTAAAAAAGAGGAGGCTTAAATTATGGCAGCAGTAGAATCAGAAATTCGCTATTTGACCCCACCTTCGGTGGACACAAGGAAGAAAAAGTATTGTCGTTTCAAGAAGAGCGGCATCAAATACATCGACTACAAGGATCCCGAGTTCCTCAAGAAATTCTTGAACGAGCAGGGTAAAATCCTTCCGCGCCGCATCACTGGAACTTCTTTGAAGTATCAGCGCCGCGTGGCTCAGGCCGTGAAGCGTGCCCGCCAGATTGCATTGCTTCCTTACGTTACCGATTTGATGAAATAAAATTAAGGAGGAACAGCAATTATGGAAATTATACTGAAGGAAGACATCATAGGATTGGGTTACAAGAACGACATCGTGACCGTGAAGAACGGTTATGGCCGTAACTACCTTATCCCCACCGGCAAGGGCGTTATCGCATCTGAGTCGGCAAAGAAAGTGTTGGCTGAAAACCTCAAGCAGCAGGCTCACAAGCTCGCAGCAATCAAGGCTGAGGCCGAGAAGAAGGCTGAGGCTCTGAACGGTGTTGAGCTCGTTATCACAGCCAAGGTGAGCGCAACAGGCGTTACCTACGGTTCTGTAAACGTGAACATCGTGGCAGACGAGCTCCAGAAGAAGGGCTTCGACATCGACCGCAAGATTATCACCATGCACGACATCAAGAAAGTTGGCGACTACGAGGCTACCGTTCACTTCCACAAGGAAGTTGAGGTTAAGGTGCCCGTTAAGGTCGTTGCCGAGAACGAGCAGGTGGCAGAGGCTCCGGCTGAAGCTCCAGTAGAGGCTGCAGCTCCCGCACAAGAGGAGACAGCAGTAGCTGAGGCATAAACATTTCTGACAAATGATTATAGGCGACAGACGCGTAAGTGTCTGTCGCTTTTTTTTTGTCATTCCGGTCATGCTGGGACGTAGAGTGGGGCGGCCGTAGGCTCTTTAGCAGTGGCAGAAGCTGACTAATGTTTGCAATGGCGAAAATAACGGCATGAAAGGCAATGCCAATAGAAAAAATATCAGTAATTTTGCAGCAAATGAAAGGGCTTTTGTCCTGCCGCAAGTGTGGTGGACAAAGCCATGTTGAAAGTTAAGTTTGCCATGCGTGGGCACATCGTTGCCGTGCACATGACATTCGTGAATTAAAGGCAAAAATGGAAAAAAGACAAAGTTTCAGGTTGGCATTCAAGGTAAAATTAGCGATTGCCGTCATGCTTGTGTGGCTTGCCGCCATGACTACCACGGCTGCTCAGGCACCCGACAGCGTCCGTAATGACGGCACAGAACTGCCTGACACGTCGCTTGCAGGGCAAAGCGCACCATCGGCCACGGCCTATCAGCAGGACGGCGTTGCCGACATCGTGCCCGAAGAAAGCCCGAGCTTCCATCAAGTGCTGAAGACAAAATTCATCGAGGGCGATGCCTCGTTCATGTCGCTTGTGGCCCTTGCCCTTGTGCTTGGCCTCGCATTCTGCATTGAGCGCGTGATTTATCTGAGCCTTTCAGAGATAAATGCCAAACGCTTTATGGCCGACCTCGGCGCGAAGATTGCTTCGGGCGACATCGACGCAGCCTTACAGCAGTGCCGCGACACGCGCGGTCCGGTGGCCTCGATATGTTGTGAGGGTCTTGAACGCATAGACGACAGCATTGACAACATCGAACGTTCGGTGGCGGCATACGGCACAGTGCAGGCGGCCAACCTTGAGAAAGGCTGCTCGTGGATAACGCTTTTCATTGCGATGGCCCCGTCGCTAGGTTTTCTTGGCACGGTGATTGGTATGGTGATGGCGTTTGAACAGATACAGCTTGCGGGCGACATAAACCCCACCATCGTGGCTTCGGGAATGAAGGTGGCACTCATCACCACTATTTTCGGCATTATTGTCGCGCTTATCCTGCAACTGTTCTACAACTATGTGTTGTCGAAAATCGACCATATCACGTCGCAGATGGAAGAGAGTGCAATAACGCTTCTCGACGAAATACAGAAATACAAGACGGGCAAATGAAAGTTCCTGACATAAGACGATGGTCTGCCGAACGCATATCGCGCCGTGTCCTCTACATACTTGTGGGCATGACGGCGGTGTTGTTTGCCGCATTCCGCTTCGTGGGCTACGACATGCCTTACCTTGAAAACCCCGATTTCAACGCGCCGTTGCTCACGGGTGTGCTCGTGTGGTTCATGTCGTTGCTTGTGGCCGTGGCATTTGTAGTGACGGTGTTTTCGGCAGTTTCGTGCATGCGCAAGAGTCGCGACGAGGCTAGGGTGGTTAACGGCGTTCCGGCGGCACGCATAGCATGGGCCACGGCAGGCGGCACCATTGTGATTATGATCGTAACACTTGTCTTGGGGTCAGCCACTCCGCTGACGGTTAACGGCGAGGTTTACACCGACGCGTTGTGGCTGCGTGTGGCCGACATGTTTGTTTACACGTCGCTCATAATGACTGGCATAGCCGTGGCCGCAGTGGTATTCGGAGCGACACGCTATATAAGGAAAAAGCAAAAACACGGAGCCGATGCTCATAAAGCGTAGAAAACACAGTGTCCCGATACTGAACACGACGGCAACGGCAGACATCTCGTTCATGCTGCTGACGTTTTTTCTCGTGACAACATCAATGGATGTTGACAGCGGACTCGTGCGCCAGTTGCCGCCGGCCGACAACGACAGGCAGCAACAACAGTCTGCCGCCGAGGTGAGCCGCGACAATACGCTCAGCTTCAACATTACTGCCGACAGCCGCATCGTGCTCGACGGCAAACCCGTTGAGGTGAAGTCGTTGCGCCAGAAAGTCGTGGCATTTGTGTCGTCACGCCCCGAGAGTCACATTATATATATAGATGCCAATCCGTCGGCAAGCTACAATGCCTATTTTCTGTTGCAGAACGAGATAATGGCAGCCTACCGCACGGTGCGCGACCAGCTTGCCCGCCGACGCTTCCATCGTGCCTACGACTGTTGCGCCGAGTGGCAGCGCGAGGCCATACGCAATGCCTGTCCGCAGCGCATAGCCGAGACTTACAATGACGACAGACTGCCGGAAAAACCCGTAGCGGGGCAGAAAGGAGGCCGGCAATGATATTGCGCAACCGCCGCCGTGAAGTGCCTATGCTCAACACGGCATCGCTTCCCGACCTCATCTTCACCGTGTTGTTCTTCTTTATGGTGGTTACGCACATGCGTAAGGTGACGCTGAAGGTGAAATATACGGTGCCGCAGGGCACCGAACTGACGCGGCTGACAAAGAAATCGGCAGTTACATATATTTATATAGGTCGCCCCGTAGGCATAAAAGGGGGCGGATGTGATGGCGGATGTGTGCAGATTAACGATAAAATTGTTTCGCCCGACGATGTAACCGACTATATTTCAGCCGAAAGAGAACGTATGTCGGCTGACGACCGTGCGCGCATGACCGTATCGATAAAGGCCGACCGCAACACGCCCATGTGGCTCGTGACACAGGTGAAAATGGCTCTGCGCAAGGCAGATGTAAGGCGAATAAGTTATTCGGCACAAAAAGAAAGTGTTGAATTGTCACAAAAATAAAATTAAAAGTTGTCACATTCGTTATTTTATTATACCTTTGCAGTGAAAATAAAACAACTGAGATGGCACATCACAATTTAGATTTACTTGACAAGAAAATACTTCGACTTATAGCGAACGACGCGCGCATTCCGTTCCTCGAAGTGGCGCGCTCGTGCAATGTGAGTGGCGCAGCAATTCATCAGCGCATACAGAAACTTACAAACTTGGGCATTCTGAAGGGTTCACAGTTTATAATCGACCCCGAAAAGGTGGGTTATGAAACGTGCGCCTATATAGGGCTTTACTTGCAGAATCCTGCAAAGTTTGACGATGTGGTAGAGGAGTTGCGACGCATTCCCGAGGTGGTTGAGTGTCATTACACCACAGGTGGCTATGACATGTTCATAAAAATCTACGCCCGCAACAACCATCATCTGCTCAATGTGATACACGACCGCCTGCAGCCTCTGGGTCTGTCGCGCAGCGAAACGATAATTTCGTTCAATGCGGCAATCAACCGTCAGGTGCCTGTGTGCGACCTTCAGGTTGACGACGAGGAAAAGGAAGAGCAGTAATGCCGTGCCACACATGCGTGTGACCGCCGTCTGCCGACGGTTGTCAGGGTTATGCCGCTTTACGCGTTGTGTGTGAATTGGGCAAGAACAAAAAAAAGATGCAATGCCGACAGTAATGTCAGGCATTGCATCTTTGCGTTTTTATGATGGGATCATGGCGGTTGTCGTCATGGTTGTCATCTCACATAGTCAACGAAATCGTAGGCATATTCATGGCGTTCGTCGGTTTCGTGGTGTTCGCGTGTCGCCTCTTTCCAATTGTCGTAAGGCGGAAAAAACGCGTCGGCCACGTCGGGTGTGTCGTCTATTTCGGTAAGGCACAGGCGGTCGGCCAAGTCCATTGCCTGCTCATAAACGCTTGCTCCACCTATTATATATACGTCTTCGCCCTCTTTGCAGTTGTCGAGAGCTTCGTTGAGTGAGGCGTATGTGTCGCAACCGGCAAACTCGCCTTGCGTGCGGCTGAGCACAATGTTGCGGCGGTTGGGCAGTGCCCCCTTGGGCAATGACTCGAATGTGTGCCGCCCCATGATTATGGTGTGCCCCGTGGTGAGTGCCTTAAAGCGCTTCAAATCGTTGGGAAGCCAATACAGGAGTTTGTTGTCGTTGCCTATGGCACGGTTGCGCGCCACGGCGGCTATTATGTTTATCATATAGAATGTGGTTTTCTTGAAATTCGTGTGTGTGGTTTTTTTGATGCCGTTTTCACGGTTCCGGCCATCGGGGTGTGTGGTCAAACCGCGTCATTGCAGTTTTTTCATACGCTCACTGTTGCACTGATGTGCGGCCAGGGATCGTAGCCTTCGAGCGTAAAGTCTTCGTATTTGAAGTCGAAAATGTCCTTCACGTCGGGGTTGAGGTGCATCACCGGCAGTTTTCTCGGTGTGCGTGTGAGTTGCAGCTTGGCCTGTTCTATATGGTTAAGATACAGATGTGTGTCGCCGGTGGTGTGTATGAAGTCGCCTGCTTTCAGTCCTGTTGCCTGTGCCATCATCATCAACAGCAGTGCGTAGGACGCAATGTTGAAAGGCACTCCTAGGAAGGTGTCGGCCGAGCGTTGGTAGAGTTGTAGCGACAATCGGCCGTCGGCCACATAAAACTGGAACAGGCAGTGGCACGGTGGCAGTGCCATTTTCTCAATTTCGGCCGGATTCCAAGCGCTCACGAGTATGCGGCGCGAGTCGGGATTATGCTTTATCATTTCCACGGCATTCTTTATCTGGTCAATTGTTCCGCCGTTGTAGTCGGGCCACGAGCGCCACTGATGACCGTAGACAGGTCCGAGGTCGCCGTTTTCGTCGGCCCATTCGTTCCATATTCTCACGCCGTTTTCCTGCAAGTATCGCACGTTGGTGTCGCCGCGCAAAAACCATAGCAGTTCGTGTATAATCGATTTTGTGTGCAGCTTCTTTGTTGTGAGCAACGGGAAACCCTCTTCAAGGTTGAAGCGCATTTGGTGGCCGAACAGGCTTATTGTGCCCGTTCCGGTGCGGTCGTGTTTTTGTGTGCCCTCATTGAGTATTCTGTCGAGCAAATTGAGATATTGTTTCATTTCAGAGTGTCGTTATGTTTCTTTTTCTTTATGTGTAGCGTTGGCGTGGGGTGGGGTGCAGCTTGCCGTCAGAAGGCTATTATTTCGGGCGGCTCCTGCAAGTGCGTTGTCTTTATTTTCCATTCCTGCGGATACAGGTTGTTGGCTCTGTTGCCGATGTTTTTCTCAAATCCGAGCGGGATTCCGGCGTATGTGAGCAACACGAATCCACGTGGGGTGTCGGCCGGAAGAGCCACTGGTTCTTTGCGCAGAAATGTTATTGCCTCGGTGCGGCTAATGTCAACAGTGGCAAAGGCATTCTTGTCGAGACATGCAGAGAGTGCGAGTCCCTGGTCGGGTATGATGTCTTTGCCTTTCATGCGTCCCGTTGTCACTCCTGCATTCACTATATGTAATGTGCTTTCGGCGGCATCGTATTTGTCGGCCCAACGCTTTGGTATGGCCGAAATGGCATCGCCGCGCAGGCGCAATGTGAAATTGTCGGCATCGAGCAGACCTTTCGGCATGGGCATTGTCTTGCCTTTTGAGGTGTTATTGCGCCTTGTTGCCTGCTTTTTCTTTTTACTTTGGGTGTCGGGCAAAGGCTCGCCCGGTTTTCTAAGCACCGCCATGAACAGACCTTCGCCACGGCTTATGCCCGGCAAGAAACGGCAGACCGGCGCGTTGCCCGTGAGTGCTCCGGTTATGTTCCATTCCTTGTCGGTGGGCAGACTGACGCATTGTGCGCCGAGTTCTTGCACGGCCCATTCCACATTCTCCTCGTTTTCCTTGGCATTGAAGGTGCATGTGGAATATATCAGCAGTCCGCCGGGTTTGAGACATTGCCATGCGTCGGCCACAATCTCGCGTTGTAAGCGTTGGCAGTTGTCCACGTTTTGGGTGCTCCATTCGGCTCTTGCGCCATCGTCCTTGCGGAACATTCCCTCGCCGGAGCATGGTACGTCGGTGAGGATAACGTCGAATTCAAGTCCCGACTTGCGGTAGTCGCGTGGATAGTTGTTGGTGACAACCACGTCGGGATGCCCGAATTTCTGTATGTTTTCGGCAAGGATTTGCGCCCTGGTGCGCATAGGTTCGTTGCAGAAAAGCAGACTTCCGTCGGGCAATGCAGCCCTGACGGCAGTGGACTTGCCTCCCGGTGCTGCGCACATGTCGAGCATTGTAACGGGATTGTGTATGAATTGGCGCACAACGAAATCGACAAACATCGACGAAGCTTCCTGCACATAATACACTCCGGCATGCATGAGCGGGTCGAATGTGAAGTTGGGGCGTTCGCTCAAATACCTGCCAGTGGCCTGACACCACGGCACTATGCCTGCGTGCACGGCATCGTTCACGTCGCGCGACGCTGCTTTAAGCGGGTTGAGACGTATGCTTGTGGGCGCGTCGGCATCGAGTGCGTCGCGCAAAGTGCCGTAGAGCGTTTCGCCCATAAGCGCACGCGTGTACGTTTCAAAGTCTTCGGGTAACTGCATCTTTGTGGTCGTTGATGGTTGTCGGGTGCAAAATTACACTAAAAAATCGGTTTCTGCACAGGGCTACACCTTTATTTTGGGCGTATGCAAAGTGTTGCATGCACCGTGCAGGTGGCCTTAATGTCGGTATAAACGGGGTTTTGCCGTTTCGCGCAGAATTGCTATTTTTGCACTAAAAGTTTAGGCTCGTGCAACCAAAACGCACCACATTGCGTCAAACAAACAGAAAACAAATAAAAAAGACACACATGAAAAAGATTCTGTTAACAATGGCAATGCTGCTCACCGTAGGCGCAATAGCAGTCCCGGCGGCACCAAACCACCGTCATCGCCACACGGTCGTGAAAGTTGATATGGACTCAACATCGCAGGCAATAGAGGCATATTCTGACACTACATCATTGGCCGATGATGCCGCTTATGTTGGCGATGATGCCGACGACGATGCACAAGGTGGTGACACTGTAGTAATTAAGACCCCCATTGACGATTTGGGCGATATGCTGAAAACCCTGTACGGTTTCGGAGGCTTGGGCATTTTTGTCTGCATACTGTTTTTCCTGACAGTCATGCTCGTGATAGTTGTTCCATTGGTTTTAGTGTTTCTGTTGGTGCGCTACCTCATGCGTCAGCACAGAACCATCCCCGAAAACTTCCGGAGCAGTTATGTTCCCAAACGTCCTGCTGCCGAAAACAAAGTGTTGCCCGAGGATTATACGGCATCGCGTATGTGGCAACGCGGCGTGCATAACGTAGCGGTAGGCGTGGGACTTATGCTTCTCTTTTTCTTCCTTGGCGCAACGCCGCTCATCGGTATAGGCGCTTTGGTGGCATGTATGGGTGCAGGAAAGATGTATATAGGGCGTTACTGCCGTCACGACAATTATGACACGACATACCGAAATGGCGCAGCCAATGGAAACGAAAAGCCCGAACGCGACGATTGCAGTCGCGATGACAACGACCGATATACCGACCCTGACGCACCTGAAAGCGATGCACTTGGCTCCGGCGAAAAGAAAACAGATGACAACGATGCCGCCAATGATGGCGTCAAGTGATGTTGCATGACTCAAAGCAAGGCGTTTTGATGAAAGAAATTAGCGATCTCTCTTTAATTACCAGGGTGGCTGTGTTTCATGACAGGCGGGCTTTCGATCGGCTTGTCGTGAAATACCAGTCGCCCATACGCCGTTTCTTTCTCAACCAAACCTTGGGCAACACGCAGCTGAGCGACGACCTTGCACAGGATACTTTCATAAAAGCCTATACAAACATAGCACAGTTTCGTGGCATGTCGGCGTTCTCAACATGGCTCTACCGCATAGCCTACAACGTGCTTTACGACTACACGCGGCGCAACCGGCCCACCGATGACATTGACAATTCTGATGCTGCGCGCCGCAACACCGACAGGCACGACACCGTTTTGAGCATGGACATTTATGACGCATTGCGCCGGCTTGGCGAGAAGGAGCGTCTGTGTGTGACGTTGCAGATTGTGGATGGATATAAGATTGACCGTATAGCCGAAATAACGGGTATGGCCACGGGTACGGTCAAGTCGCATTTGTTCCGTGGAAAAGAAAAACTTGCCAACTTTTTAAGACAGAATGGTTATGACAGATAATGATGACAAACTTTTGAAGCGTTTCTTTTCAGAATATGGCGTGGGTGATGTTGCCGACAACGGGTTCTCGTCACGGGTGATGCGCAGTATTCCCGAAGGAGTGCATCTGTATCGTGTCGACATAGCACTGCGTATAGTGTGCCTTGCGGCAACGGTAGTTTTGTTGTTCTTCTTCAGCGGACTGTCATCGCTTAGGGTAGCCGTAGGCAATATCATTGCCGATGCTTTCGGCATGTTGGTGTCGGTTCACTATGCAGAAACGTCGCCATTGCTCGTGTATATGGTCATTGTTGCACTGTGTGCAGTGATTGTCTTCGACACGGAAGAAATGCGTCGCCTTGTCTGACGGCAACAGATAATGCAAAAAAAGGCAGTGCCCGTGGTGCGGGCACTGCCTTTTGGCGTTTTCTTGCGGAAGGGTGATGCTCCTGCCGTATGTTTAGAATTCGACGGATGTTTACACTGTGATGCCGAATATTTCCTTTACGGTTGCATTTGTCGTGTCGGCAATTTCCTGTTCGTTCACGCCATAACACTCGGCAAGTTTTGCCAGGACATGCTTTACAAACGAACTTTCATTCCGCTCACCACGTTTGGGAACGGGAGCCATGTATGGACAGTCGGTTTCAAGGACAATGCGGCTCAGGGGCACGGCTTCGGCCAAAGTTTCGGGCAAATGGCTTTTCTTGAAGGTGAGAACCCCGCCGATGCCAAGCGCGAAATTGCCGAATTCGAGCAGTTCTTCAGCCTCGTGTGCATTGCCTGTGAAGCAGTGGAACACTCCGCCCGGAAGCTCATTCTTGTAGTGTCGGAGCATCGCAACCATTTCGTTCTGCCCTTTGCGGCAGTGTATCATTAGCGGCAATTTCTGTTCTATCGACCATTCCACCTGCTTTTCGAATGCTAGCAACTGCTCGTGTTCAAACTCCCGCGACCAGTAATAGTCAAGTCCCACTTCGCCAATGGCAATAAACAGGTGGCCCGGCGAAAGGTATGTCTTCATTTTTTCAAGCACGTCTTTCCAGTCGGATTTCACCTCTTCGGGGTGCAGGCCAATCATCGGATAGGCGTAGCCGGGGTATTCCTTGCATACTTCTACCGTGCGGTGGAGCGACTGCAAGTCAATGGCGGGAATGAAAATCTTTGCCACTCCTGCCTGTTTGGCACGGTTTATGGTTTCGGCGCGGTCTTCGTCGTATTCCTTACCGTCGATGTGTGCGTGTGTGTCTATGAATTGTAGCATTTTGATGAGTATATTTTCCGACTTCTCTGTTGATTTTGTCGGGCGGCGCGTTGTTGTCGTTTGTCGTTGCCGTCAGTTCTGTCGTTGCATCATGTTGTCCACATAAGCGGCCAACTCGGTCTTGCGTTGTGCATCGATGGCCACTTCGTCGAGTATTTTCCTGCTTGCGCGGAAATGCTGTTCAATCTTTTCCTTTGCCAGTTTGTCTATGCCGATTTCGTTGTACAACCGTGTTATTGCTGCGATTTTTTCGCTCGGATTGAATTCTTCGAGTTTCACCCAATGTTCCAGTTCGGCGCGTTGTTGGTCGTTGGCACGGTTGTATGCGTTTATGAGCATGTAGGTTTTCTTGTTTGAAACGATGTCGCCCCCGATGGCTTTACCGAATATTTTCGTGTCGCCGTAAACGTCGAGGTAGTCGTCTTGCAGCTGGAATGCAAGTCCCACTTGTTCTCCGAAATGGTAAAGCCGGTCTGCGTCGGCTGCCGGAGCATCGGCGAGTATCGCGCCGATTTTCATTGCACAGGCGAGCAGGACACTTGTCTTGAGCCGTATCATCTCGATGTATTCATCTTCGCTTACGTCATTGCGGTGCTCGAAATCCATATCGTATTGCTGCCCTTCGCCTATTTCGAGAGCCGTTTCGGTGAAGAGGTCGAGCACATCTTTGAGCTTGTCGTGACGGCACTGGGCCATGCGATGGTAGGCAAGCACGAGCATCGAGTCGCCAGAGAGAATGGCAGTGTTGGCGTTCCATTTCTTGTGCACGGTTGCTTTTCCGCGTCTCAGTTCGGCATTGTCCATGAGGTCGTCGTGCAACAGAGTGTAGTTGTGGTAAGTTTCGAGTGCGCATGCCGGCATGAGAATTGATTGAGGGTCGTCCTTGAACAGATTGTAGGCAAGCAACATAAGTGTTGGTCGTATGCGCTTGCCGCCTATCGACAGTACATATTTAATCGGTTCGTAGAGTGACTGAGGCTTTCTCGCGTATGGCATTTGGTCGAGATAATTGTTGACCAAATCAAGAATTTCGTTGGCTTTTAACATATTGTTATTGTTGCTAAATTTTAAAGACAATGGGAATTGCAAACAAAGTGCGGCAAGGCTTGTTGTCTTGTAGCCCGGGTTTCCATTTGGGCATCATCCTTGCCACGCGCAATGCTTCGCGGTCGAGTAGTGGATGCGCCGATTTTGCCACTTTTATGTCGGCGATAGTGCCGTCGCGGTTTATTATGAACGACACTACCACTTGTCCCTCCACTTTCTGCATTTGTGCAGGTTTGGGATATTTTATGTTGTCGGTGAGCCATTTTACCAATGCCGACATGCCTCCGGGAAACTCTGGCATTTGCTCGACAATTCTGAAATTAAGGGGCGCATCGTTGGCATCCACGGCCACAGTGGCCTGCTCCTGGGTCAGCATTGCTTGCCCGGCAGTTTCTGTGGAATTGCCGTCAACGGTTCCATCGCCATTGCTGTCGGTGTTGCTCGATGTGGCAACGGCATCCAGTTTTTCCGCTTTCTCTGTGGGTTTGTCAACGATTAGCAGTTTGTCGGTCTTGGGCATGGCCTTCTTGCGGGTCATTGCGGTTGTCATGTCGTGTCGGTCGAGCGACGGTAGCAGGTCGAGGTCTTGCGAAATGTCGTCCATACTGTCGTCAAACGCGGCATCGTTGCCGTTTGTCGTGGAATATTCAAGTGCGGTAAGCAACAGCGACAGGGCTACGACAAGCCCCAACAGAAACCACATTGGGCGTCTGTGTTCCAAGTCTGCTTTGTATGTCTTTTTTGCTTCCACCTTAATTATACTTTTCTTGCATGCCGGAAATGCCGTGCCCGTGATGCCAACAGCCCATCGTTTATGGCATCAATGCCTTTTCTGATGAAACATCTTGGTGTGGCGGTTGTGCAAGCCGATGCATGACAGGCATGGTATGGCCGTATGTATGGTGCAAAGTTAATCTATTTTGTTGAATATACCTTGTTTCCTTGATTTTGATTGGCGGTTTTTTCTAAAATCGAGTCAGGGCAATACGAAAATGCCTCGGCACAGTGCGCCTGCCGTGAGGCAGTTGCCAGGTGTGCCGAGGCATAGGTTTCGGGTTGTGAAAGACTTATTCGTAGTCGCCTCCGGTGAGTTCTTTCAAACTGAGATTTTTGAAGATTATGTCATAATAATCGTCCGGTTCGGTTGGCGGGCGGCGGAATGCGTTCTCCTCATAAAGGAAGAGGATGTCGCCGTTGGCTGCCTGAACCATTGTGGAGTAGGCCGATGTGGAGTTGCTTATCTGGCATCTTCCGTCCCAGTTTCGGGCTATTGCATCGGGGGTGGCATAGTCGGCGGGGCTTCTCAGCACTTTGTAGAACATGGTGACATCGGAGCGGTCGTGTCCGGTGGGCACGCTTTGCAGCAGCAGCCATGTCTTCTTGCCCTTCTTGTCTTTGCCTTTCACGATGATGGCCTCGCCGTTGCATGCGCTCTTGCTTCCGTCCACGCCGTTGCATTCGGCACTTGAAAGGGCCACGTCGAGCCATTTGCCGGTGGCCTTTTTCTTGTTGTCGTATTTGTAGATGTTGAAGAAACGGCCTATTCTTGTGCGGCTGCTTATCAGCACATTGCCGTCGGGCAGCTCCTCAATCTTGGCCTCGTCGCCTTTGGGCGCGGTCATGTCGGCATTCTCGCCAAGCACTTTCCACGTTGTGCCGAAGTCGTCGCTATAAAGCACGCGGTTGCCTTTGTGTGTGGTGAGCACCGAGTAGATGCGGTAGTGGCTGCCTGCCTTGATGTATTTGCTTTGGCAGATGCGTCCGCTTGTGAAGAAAGCCGAGGTCATGTCGTCCATAAGTCCATACACGTCGGTGGTCACTTCCTTCACCGTCCAGGTCTTGCCTTCGTCGTTGCTGTAGTAGCGTCCCATTTTCTGCGGGTTCTCCCTTGTCGACTCCCAGTAGCCTATGCCGCCCGAGGCACACATAAGGAGAATTTCGCCTGTCTTGCGGTCAACCACCACGGCAGCGTCGCCGTGTGCGCAGTCGAAGCTGTTTGCTCCGCCAATGCCGCCCCGTGCCACGATTTTCTCGTTGTCAGTCCATGTAGCTCCCATGTCGTAGCTTTCTTTCATCACGATGTCGAGGTGTCTGCCTCCGCCGATGTCTCTATTGTCGTAGCGGTGGTCGGCGAATGCAATCACCTTGCCCGACTTGCACTGCACTATGGCCGGTATGCGATATTGCGCGTTGTACTTGTCGAAAACCTTCACCGTGTTGAAGGAAGTGTTTACGCGTTTCATCTGCTGCGTGGCTTCTGTTCGGGCGGTTGGCGTGGCAGCCGTGACCGTCAGGGTGGGGCACCACATTGCGGTTATGGCCGCAACCGACAGTGCTACCGCCGTTTTTGTTACTTTCTGTTTCATTTTCTTGCGGTTTGTGTTAACTTAAAGGTTTTTTGCAAAGTTAATAAAAATGTTTTGTTACTCGCCCGTATGTATGTCTATATTTTAGGAAATTAAGGCTGAATTAGGCGTAATTTTAATAAAAACAATGTGAAAAAGTTTGAAAACGGCAGAAAAACATAGTCGCGCAGTTGCCGTGTGTCGAAAAATCAGTAACTTTGCATAAACTTGTTGCAGGTGTCGCTTGGCTTCGGCCTATGTGGGCTCTGCAAGGCAGGGTGCGGGTGCGCGCCGGCCTTTTGCATACAGGTATCGACTTGGGGTTGACTGGATTTGACAGCGGGTCGAAATGGTATGTAAGCACGCGGAGCCTCGATGGCTAGCTCCTTAATCTGAGTGATCAAGAATTTAATTGGCGAAAACAACTACGCTCTCGCTGCTTAATCGAAGCACAGTAGATTAGCTTTATTCGGCCACAAGGTGGCTGAACGAGACATCGCTCCAAGGATGTTGTTCCGAATCTGAGGGCAAAGCGGTGCAGTAAAATCGGGAATAGCCTGCATGTGCCTCGCCGTGCAGGTGAAATTTAGAGGATAAGGTTGCAATTGGTGGTCCGGGTCTTGTTGCAACACGAAAACCGAAGGCCGGAATAAGCGTGTAGAAAGCATATGGTTTCCCTGTTTGGACGTGGGTTCGAATCCCACCAGCTCCACGTTATAAAGCCGGAAATCGCCGTTAAACGGAGGCTTCCGGCTTTTTCGTGTCTTTACTTTAAGCCCGTTGTGCGGCCTTGCTTTCTTTTGCAGATTTTTCGTTCCGACATGCACTGCCGTTTGTTCTGAAACGCGTGAATGCGCTGATGCATAAACTACAGGCCGAAAGGTGCGGGCCTATTTAGGCGGCTTTTTCAGTTTTTCCACGATAGTATTTTGCAGTTACGCGTATTTTGTGTAAGTTTGCGTAATAAAACCTGACCCACAGCCAATACATTATATATGTGCAAGAAGACAATGGTAACAATACTCGGGCCTACTGCAAGCGGCAAGACTTCGGTTGCCGCAGCTCTCGCATTGCGTGTAGGCGGCGAGATAATAAGTGCCGACTCGCGCCAGGTGTACCGCCGCATGGACATCGGGACGGGCAAAGACCTCGACGACTACACCATAGGCAACACGCATATTCCCTACCACTTGATTGACATAGTGGAGCCCGGCACAAAATACAACTTGTTTGAATATCAGCGCGATTTCCACGATGTGTATGGCGGAATAGTGTCGCGCGGACACCGGCCCATACTCTGTGGCGGAACAGGACTGTATATAGAGGCCGTGCTGCGGGGCTATTCACTTTCGCCCGTGCCGCAGAACCAGCAGCTGCGCGACAGTCTTTCGGCGAAAAGTCTTGACGAACTCACCGACATACTCATCGACCTTAAACGGCGCACGGGCACAAATATGCACAACAGCACCGATGTGGATACTGCACAACGGGCCATACGCGCCATTGAAATCGAAACCTACAACCTGGAACATCCCATGCCCGAACGCTGTCTGCCATCGGTTGACTCAGTGGTAATAGGCGTGGAAATCGACAGGGAAACGCGCCGCCGCCGCATTTCCGAACGTCTTCGTGCTCGTCTTGACAACGGAATGATCGATGAGGTGAAGGGTTTGATAGACAGCGGAATACCCCCCGAATCACTCATATACTACGGATTGGAATACAAGTATGTCACCGAATATGTCATCGGGCAACTGTCTTACGACGACATGTTCAGATCGCTTGAAATAGCCATACACCAGTTTGCCAAGCGTCAGATGACATGGTTTCGCGGTATGGAACGCCGCGGCTTCACTATAAACTGGGTTGACGGAACGCTCCCGTTAGAGCAGAGGGTGGACGAAATAGAGCGCATATTGAATGAAAAAGAAAACCGTGTAATGCAATAAATATATGGATAAGTCAGAACGTTGGGGAATAGTATATTGCCCGAAACACGACCTGTTTCGCCGCACAGTGAAATGGGAAAGCGTCGAGAAATGCCTTAAAGCCCATGGCGTGGCTTACGACCATGTGCAAAGCGAGAACTCGGCCAGTGTGGAACGTCTTGTAAACATGATGATAAACAACGGTTACAAGACTATCATTATAGTGGGCGGCGACTCGGCTTTAAACGATGCCGTGAACTGTCTGATGCACACCGATGCCCAAAAGCGCAGCGAGGTGGCCCTCGGAATAATACCCAACGGACTGATGAACGACTTCGCTCACTTTTGGGGATTTAGGGAGAACGACATCGAACAGACCGTAGCCTGGCTGAAGAAACGGCGTGTCAGGAAGATTGACCTCGGTTGCATACGCTACCGCAACCGCCACGGCGAACAGTGCCACCGTTATTTCTTAAACTGCATCAACATCGGGCTCGTGGCCGCAATAATGAACTTGCGGCGGCGCACACGCCACATGTTCGGTTCGCGCACGCTCTCGTTCTTCTTCTCGTTCCTGCTCATGGTGTTCCAACGGCTCGAATATAAGATGCACTTGAAGATAAACACCGACGAGATGAAACGCAACATAATGACGGTGTGTATAGGCAATTCGCTGGGATACGGGCAGACACCGAACGCCGTGCCATACAACGGAATGCTTGATGTGTCGGTAGTATATCATCCCGAAATGGCCCAGTTGTTTGAAGGCTTCTATCTGTTTGTGCGCGGCAAATTCCTCAACCACCGCAGCGTGCACCCGTTCCGCACGCGCAAAGTGGAGGTGCTCGAGGCGCGCAAAGCCATGGTGGGCATCGATGGGCGGCTCATGAACACCCCGGTAGGGCCGTTCACGGTAGAGGTGGAGCAGGAGGTGATAAACTTCCTCATACCCGACTGATGCCTTGGCAGACTATGCCTTGATAGTTAATCAATACCTTATTATATAAATATTGGTGTCCGGTAAAATATTGGTCTAACATTCCACGTTTTACAATGTCAGACCAATATTTTACTGGACACCAATAATAACAATTTGATTATCAGAAGGATTTTGTAATTAAAGCCCTGAAAGGGCGTTACGATCGTAGCCCAGGGTGAGGACGGAGCGAAGCGACATCCGTAACCCTGGGCTTCATGTATACCAAAGTAGGTTGGCCTGTAAGGTCAACACAACCCTCAATTATTGTGCTGACCTTACAGGCCAGCCTTGAAAATCAATCATTTACCCAGGGTTA
>CAVCLB010000013.1:0-41614 GCA_963602915.1 Dysosmobacter segnis
AAGGTCAGCACAATATTCGAGAGCCAGTGTTGACCTTACAGGCCAACCTACTTCGACATACATAAAACACAGGGTTACGTATGTCGCTTCGCTCCATCCTCACCCTGGGCTGGGATCGTGATGCCCTTTTAGGGCTATGATTACCAAAATTCTTCTGATAATCAGATAATTATAAATTTAAAACCATATAAGAATTACGCACATTTTGTAATCCAATTTTGAACACCATACCTTTCAGGGCTTGGTATGCAAAGTCTCCACATAATTGCAAACCAAAATTCAACCAATTTTGAACACCCTACGTTCACAGCCATGTCTCTTTACTATTGCAATTTGCCTTAATTGCATTTTAACACAAAATTTGCCTTACAGAACGTGGTTTTAGCAAATTTTCATACAATACTTTTGCCGTTTACACAATAAAGGTGTACATTTGTCAACATCATTCAAACGAACTCTAACAACCTAAAAAAAACCACACCCTATGCACGACGACATAATCACACTGAACGCCAACCCAGTGGTGCGCGCGCTCAACAAAAGGCCAAGCCAATTCACAAAAGCCGACATCATAGGCTATATAAGCCAAAACAACATACGCATGGTGAACTTCATGTATCCCGGCGGCGACGGAAGACTGAAAACCCTCGGCTTCACCGTCAACTCACTGCAATATCTCGACACCATACTCACATGCGGAGAGCGCGTCGACGGAAGTAGCCTCTTCAGCTTCATCGAGGCCGGAAGCAGCGACCTCTATGTGCTGCCGCGCTTCTCCACAGCGTTTCTCGACCCCTTCTCCGACATTCCCACACTGTGCATGCTATGCTCGTTCTTCGACAAGGACGGCAAGCCGCTCGCCTCATCGCCCGAACACACGCTCGTGAAGGCCACGCGCGCATTCAGCGAAGTCACCGGCATGGAGTTCCACGCAATGGGCGAACTCGAATATTATGTGGTGAGCGTGTCGGAAAACAAGTTCCCGGCTGTCGACCAGCGCGGCTACCACGAGTCGGCACCGTTTGTGAAATCGGGCGACTTCCGCGCACGCTGCATGGACGCAATAGCACGCTGCGGCGGACAGATAAAATACGGCCACTCCGAAGTGGGCAATTTCTCGGCCGACGGACTGTGCTACGAACAAAACGAAATAGAATTCCTACCCGTGCCCGCACTCGAGGCCGCCGACCAGCTGACAATAGCCAAGTGGATAATACGCAACATGGGATGGCGCGAAGGCTACGACGTGACTTTCTCGCCTAAGATAGTCACCGGCAAGGCAGGATCGGGACTGCACATACACATGAAGATTACGAAGGACGGCAAGAACAAGATGATTGACGGCGGAAAACTAAGCGACGACGCACGACGCATGATTGCCGGAATGATGCAACTGGCCGGAGCCATAACGGCATTCGGCAACAAAAACCCGCTGTCCTACTTCCGTCTCGTGCCGCACCAGGAAGCTCCCACCAACATCTGTTGGGGCGACCGCAACCGTTCGGTACTTGTGCGCGTGCCGCTCGGATGGACTGCCGACCGCGACATGTGCCGCGCCGCCAACCCCACAGAACCGGCCTCGCACCCCGACACCACCGGCAAGCAGACCGTGGAGATGCGGTCGCCCGACGGTTCGGCCGATGTCTACCAGCTCATAGCTGGTCTGTGCGTGGCATGCCGACACGGATTTGAGATGGACAACGCGCTCGAAGTGGCCGAAAACACCTACGTCAACGTCAACATACACGATGCGGCCAATGCCGACAAGCTCCGCAATCTGTCAACACTGCCCGACTCTTGCGCCGCCTCGGCCGACGTGCTCGAACGCCATCGCGATGTCTTCGAACGCCGAGGGGTGTTCTCAAAATCGATGATCGACGGCATCATAGCGCAACTGCGCAGCTTCGACGACGTTGGACTGAGAGCCCGTGCCGAAAGCGACCACAGCCTTGCCGAAGAGTTAGTGCGCCGCTATTTCCACTGCGGATAGTGCCGCAAAGCATACAACCGCGCACTGCCCCACCGCCAACGGAGGGCTGTGTGCGGCTTTTTCATGCACCTTTGCGCAGCGCACACCATACGCCGCACACGCTTACACCTATTGCCGCACACATGCACCGCATGTGCTGCACGCACGCGCACCAAATGCCGCTCGCCCCGAAACAGGGCCTTGCCAAGGTGGCGCAATGCCGTCTTTAGAGGTTTGTCAATGCCTGTCTGCGCACACACCGCACCAAAAACATTTCCATTTGCTTACTTTTTCGGGTTTTACATTGATTTTATTTCCTATGCAACACCTATTACATTAACTTTGCAAAAAGCATTGGGCATGCGTTACGCGGCATGCCCCCGAACATAGAGAGCAACCCAAAAGACCAGAATTATGGATAGCATACTGTCGCGGTTTGACAGCATTTCACTCGACGAGATGAGCGGCATAAGACTGATGAACCGCACCGACACGAAATTTGTAACATCGGCACAAATGCTCAGAAAGATGCTTGAAATGGCCTCTAAGGAATATCTCGTGCAGGAAATAGGCGGCCGCCGCAACATGCTCTACTACACCGTATATTTCGACACGCCCGACTACATATTCTACAACACCCACCACAACGGACACTGCAACCGCCAAAAGGTGCGCCTGCGCAGCTATGTGGAGTCGCACCTGAGCTTTCTCGAGGTGAAGACCAAGGACAATCACGGACGCACACGCAAGAAGCGCGTGGGCGTGGATGCACCGGCATCGGGCCTGCGCACGATGAGCCTCGACTGCGGCGAAGACTTCCTCGCCGCACAACTGCACGTAGACCCGCACTCACTCAGCCAGAAAATAGAAAACCGCTTCAACCGCATCACACTCGTGAACAAGGCCCGCACCGAACGGCTCACTATCGACACGCAACTCGAATTCAACAACCTCGACACCGGACGGCGGCTCTCACTCGGCAAGACGGCCATAATCGAGCTGAAGCGCGACGGCCTGCAACCGTCGCCGATACTAGCCATTCTGCACGCACTGCACATAAAACCGTGCGGTTTCAGCAAATACTGCATAGGCGAGGCACTCACCAACCCCGACCTGAAACACAACCGCCTGAAGCCGCGCATACGCAAGATTAAGAAAACAACGGGCGAAACGCTGACACTGCAACAGCCCGGACTAACAACATTAATATAACAGATAAAATCATGGGAATTACTGAATTGTTCGACCTCCAGCCATTCGACACGGCCACATTCGTACCAATGCTCATGCGCTTCGCGTTCAGCACCCTCTCGGTGGGACTGCTCGTGCGCTGCCTCTACTACCCCAAGAGCCGCCGGCGCGACTATTACTTCACCTTTATGCTCATATCGGTGAGCGTGTTTCTGCTCATCTACCTGCTCGGAGGAGTGAAGATACGCGTGGGATTCGCCCTCGGACTGTTTGCCATATTCGGCATAATACGCTACCGCACCGAGTCGATGCCGGTGAGAGAGATGACCTATCTGTTTGTAATCATAGCCATGTCGGTGATAAACGCACTTGCCGACGGACTGAGCTTCATCGACATAATCACCGTCAACGCGCTGTTCCTGCTCACGGCATGGGCTTTTGAAAAGGTGCGCATGAAGGATGCCATGACCGAGAAGCTCGTGCAGTATGACCGCATAGAACTCATTAAACCCGAACGACGCGAGGAGCTTATTGCCGACCTCAAAGAACGCACCGGGCTCGACATACAGCGTGTCGACGTGGGAGGCATCGACTTCCTGCGCGACATGGCAGTGGTGAAGATATACTACCAAGACGAGCCCGACAACACGGCCAACCACCAGGTGAAGATGCGCCGCGACGAGTATTCACAATAACCACGGCACGACATGAAACCAATATACGCAACACTGCTGCTGGCCGCCGCACTCGCCGCCGCCGGGACGTGCCGCGCACAGAATGCCGACTTCGGCATCTGGACCGACATAGGGGCAGAGAAAAAGATAAACAAGAAATGGAGCGTGGAGGCAGAAACAAGTCTGCGCACACGCGACAACACCTCGAAAATCGACAGGTGGAGCATAGGCGTGGCCACCGACTACCGCATTGCACGGTGGTTGAAGGTCGGGGCTGGATATGACTTGCTGCTCGACAGACGCGAGACAAGCCTCAGCTACCACGCCGACGGGTCGGTGAACAAGATCACGCCCGAATTCTCGCAGCTGCGCCATCGCCTTCATGCCGACCTCACGGCAAGCTTCAAGGCGGGCAGGTTCGGCTTCTCGCTGCGCGAACGCTACCAATACACGCTGCGGCCCACGTCGCACAACCGACGCTACGACACCGACACCGGCGAGTGGAGCGACATAAAAAGCAAGTCGTCGCACATATCGCGCACACGCCTCAACATCGAATACAACATCAGGCACTGCCCGCTCACACCGGGCATAGGCGGAGAATTGTTCTGCGGCAAGGGCGGAGTGCAGAAATACAGGCTCACCGTGGGCACCGACATAAAGGTTGACAAGCACAACGTATTCACACTGTGCTACCGATTCCAAGACGTGACTACTACCGACGACGACGGCAACGACAACATGCACATACTGGGAGTGGGCTACACGCACAAGTTCTAAACACACCGGGAAACTATGGACAAGCGCATCACAACATTCATCATAGCCGCCATGGCAAGTCTCACGGCATGCCAGAACGACAACATCTACGACTTCATCGACAACGAAACCGATGGCAACGAGCAGACATTCGGCACGGGAGATGCCGCTTCGCTCGGTGAACTTGCCACTTTCGACGTGGCCACCGACACTACGGCTCTCGACGAAACCGACAACGTTGACGCAAGCGACGGCGACTATATAGAGAACAACAAATTCACACGGAACGTCAGCATTACGTTCAACGGAACATCGGCAAGCACCGGCGGCAGCGTGTCGGGCGTGAGCGTAAGCTGCAACGGGGCCGACGTGGTGGTGAGGTCAACCGCCAAAAGAGTGAAATATACCGTTGCCGGAACCACCACCAACGGCAGTCTGAAGATATACAGCGAAAAGAAATTCGCCATGCAACTGTCGGGTGCATCGATAACCAACCCCACCGGACCGGCAATAAACATACAAACTGGCAAGCGTTGCTATCTCGTCGTGGCCGACGGAACTACCAACACGCTCGCCGACGGCACTGCATACGCCGAAACCGACGACAGTGAGTCGGCAAAAGCCACCCTCTTCAGCGAGGGAGAACTGCTTTTCAGCGGCAAAGGCAAGCTGCGCGTCTATGCCAACTGCAAGGCCGGCATACGCTCCGACGACTACATTCTGTTCCGACCGGGCAACAATATCTTCGTAAAGGCTACCGCCGGAAACGGCATCAAAGCCAACGACGGCATCTACATACGGGGCGGAGCCATCAACGTGGAGACTTCGGCCCCGGCTGCAAAAGGCATCGCAAGCGATGCATTCATCAATATAACGGGCGGACGCACCATATCCACCACTACTGGCAACGCCGAGTATGACGCAACAGACGACGATGCCAGCAGCGCAACGGCACTGAGTGCCGACAGCACACTGAGCATAAGCGGCGGACAACTGCTTTGCAAGAGCACCGGCACGGGAGGCAAAGGCATCAACGCCAAGCAACGCCTCGACATCGCGGGAGGCACGGTGCGCGTGGTTACTACCGGTTCTAAATATGCCATCGGCAACATCACCACATCGCCGAAAGGCATCAAAGCCAACGGCAGCATAACCGTTTCGGGCGGCGACATCATGGTGCGTGCCTCGGGCGGCGACGGTTCGGTAGGCATGGAAAGCAAAGCTTCTATCTCAATGACGGGCGGAACAATGCGCCATTACAGCTACGACGACGCGCTGAAAGCCGACAGCACCATTACAGCCAAGGGCGGAACGGCGTTTGCCTACTCCACCCACGGCGACGGAATAACTGCCGGTACGGCATTCACAATGTGCGGCGCAACTGTTATAGCGTGCGGTGCTACATCGCCACACTGCGGCATAAAGTGCCCGAGCAACGCATTGCTTGCCAACGGGGGCACTCTGTTGGGAATAGGCGGAGGCACAGCCGTGCCGTCGGCCACGGCCTCATTGCAGCCTAGTGCCATAATAGGCCACTGCTCATTCGACATCAACAGCGTGGTGGCCATGACCTCCAACGAAGGCAAGAATTTGTTTGCCTTTGTCCTGCCACGCCGCTACACCAACTGCAACGTGCTGTTCTCGTCGCCCGAACTGGCCATCGGTACAACCTGCCGATTGCTCTCCGGCGCAACAATAAGCGGCGGCACACCGTTCTGCGGCTTCTACACCGGTGCAACAACAAGCGGAGGCAAAGAGGAGGCAAGCGTGGAAATAACGTCGAAACTCAACACCGTGGGTTTCGAAGGAAAAACCGAATAAAGGCAAAGCAAAACACACTGAATATTATCGCAACCCATATTTTTATATAGACAAACAACCGGCAATGTCATTTTTTCAGCGTCGCAAAAACACTAATAACCGATGTTTTGCGTTATGTCTATTATAGACATCTATATGAAAAACGACAACAACTACGGGCATGTGCTCAAATACGCCGGACTGTTTGGCGGTGTGCAGGGACTTGGCATACTCATGAACTTGGTGCGCAACAAGTTTGTTGCAGTGCTGCTCGGCCCTGCCGGAATGGGTTTGACAGCTCTGTTCAACTCCGCACTCACCTTCTTCGCGCAAGCCACCAACCTCGGTATATCGTTCAGCGCGGTGCGTCACCTGTCGGAAACGTTCGAGAGCGGCGACAAGGAAGCCATAAATCGCATCGTAGCCACGGTCAGGGCATGGAGCATGCTCACTGCTTTGGTCGGTATGGCAGCGTTTGCTCTGGCCGCACCAGCACTCTGTCGGTTCTTTTCTCTCAATGGTCACACCGTAGACTTTATATTGTTGTCGCCCATTGTGGCCATGACTGCCATCACGGGAGGCGAGACTGCCATACTGAAGGCAGTGCGGCAGTTGCGCGCATTGGCCGTGGTGCAGTTCGGAACGGTAGTGGCGGCCATGGCAATATCGGTGCCCGTGTATTGGGCCTACGGCATGTCCGGCATCGTTCCGGTGCTTCTTTTGTTGTCGCTTGCCACCACTTGGCTTACGGCCCACTACTCGCTCGCACTCTTTCCCGTAAGACTTTGCCACAGATATAGTGGTGCACTCGGTCGTGGACGCGACATGTTGCGTCTCGGCGTAGCCTTCGTCTTGGCCGGAATAATGGGTAGCGGAGCCGAAATGGCCATACGGTCGTTTCTCAACGCGAGCGCAAGTCTCGACGCAGTGGGGCTTTACAACGCTGCCTACGCCCTCACTATAACCTATGCAGGCATGGTGTTCTCGTCGATGGAAACCGACTATTTCCCGCGACTGTCGGCAGTCAACCGCGACAACGAGGCCATAAACCTGTTGGCCAACCGCCAGATTGAAGTGTCGATACTGCTTGTTGCGCCTATGCTCGCGCTGCTCATCGTGGCGTTGCCGTTGGTATTGCCGTTGCTTTACAGCCATCGTTTCATGCCAGTTGTGGGCATGTCGCAGGCAGCGGTGTTCTCTATGTATTTCAAGGCAGCCATTTTGCCGGTGGCATATATCACTCTTGCCAAGGGACACTCAAAGGCTTACTTCATTCTAGAGTCGGTGTTCGACGTGGCAATGGTGGTTCTCGTGGTTCTGGGCTACCGTTGGTTGGGGCTTGTAGGCACCGGCGTTGCACTCTCGCTGGCCTATTTGCTCGACTTGGTAATGATTGTTGCCTACGCCAACGTGCGCTACAATTTCCGTCTTACGCCTTCTGTGCTGCGCTATATGGCCGTGCAA
Organism: Dysosmobacter segnis; assembly: GCA_963602915.1. GTDB lineage: Bacteria > Bacteroidota > Bacteroidia > Bacteroidales > Bacteroidaceae > Prevotella. The sequence goes on from CAVCLB010000013.1 coordinate 7,858, forward strand.
TATCCTCTGGGAGTTGTTGCCTACGCGTTTGCCGTGGCCAATGTGCCGCTGTGGATAAGCCTGACGGGCAGCCTTGCGGCAGTGTTGGCAAGCGGAGGTGTGTCGATATATGTCATAATGTATAAGAAAACGTCGCTCTGGGACAGTATGAAACGAAAAATAACACGCAGAAATGGTTGACGTGACAGTGCTTGTGGCCGTGTACAACGCGGCTGAATATCTTCCGAAATGCCTAAACTCGCTGCTTGGGCAAACGCTTGGCAACATACAGATAGTGTGCATAGACGACTGCTCCACCGACGACTCTGCCGACGTGTTAAGGCGATATGCCGAGCTTGACAGCCGCATAACCGTGTTGAGCCTGGCCGAGAACCACGGACAGGCCTACGCCCGTAACGAGGGATTGAAGGTGGCCTTAGGACGCTATGTCACGTTTCTCGACAGCGATGACTGGCTTTCGCCCGACGCCCTGCAATGTGCTTTGGATGTGTTCGACGGCAATCCGCTTACCGACTGCGTGCTGTTCAACGTTGTGTTAGCCTATGGTGAAGGCGAGGGGCAAAGCTCCGCCGCCTACCAAATGCGCCCCTTTACAGTCTTGACAGGGCGCGAAGCATTCGACGCGAGCCTCGACTGGAGCATTCACGGGATATATATTGCGCGAAAAGAACTCTACGACCGATTTCCATACGACGACACTTGCCGGGCCTACAGCGACGACAACACCACCCGACTGCACTACATCATCTCGCGGGAGGTGCGCTGTTGCCAAGGCATCTACTTCTACCGTCAGCACGAAGGATCGGTTACTCACGGAGCCACGGTGCGGCGTTTCGACCATCTCAAGGCCAACGAGAGCATGAAAGCACAGCTTCTGCGGCTTGGCGTTGACGGCGATGTGATAAGGAAATATGAAACCATTCGGTGGCAAGTGCTCATCGACACCTACATGTTCTACCACTGCCACCGACGCGAACTGCCCAAGCCCCAACGCCGATACGGACTTTGCGAACTGCGGCGAATATGGAAATCGATTGACAAACCGATGCTCGACGCATCGCTCACACGCAAGTTAGGCTACCGCACGATGCCCTGTTGGCCACTGTTCCGTGCCCAGGAATGGATTTATTTCACACTGCGCGGCATCGTGGGGCGCAACAAATGAGTTGCCGAATTCGGCAACTCACAACAACCACAAAGCCTTCATGCCTTGGCAACGGCCTCATCAGAAGCGGAAACCGAAGAACGCCCTGACGCGCCATTTGTCGCGTTTGAGCAGCAAGTGCTGCTCCTCTCCGGCAAAAGAAAAGTTATAAACCACCGTAGCCCCCGCAAACTTGTTGCGCCAGGAATACAAGGCTGCGCCGCGCCCAGTTATCACTGCACTCGGAAAATGGTATTCCATGCGACTACGCACGCCGTCGGTCTTGGTGTAGTCGTGCGAGTAGACGGTAAGAGTGGGCAATGCCGAGAGATGAAAGAGCAGATGTTTGCCCGCCACGAGGTTGTAGCCGTAGCCCGCCCCCACTGCAAACTCGTTGAAACGTATCTTCAACGGCTTCACACCGGAGGCTTCGTCGGCAGCTATATCGGTGCGCGACCCGTCGAAACTCGCGCCTATCATCCAGCTTCCGGCACTGCGTTTCTGTATGTAGCTCTGGCTGAATGCAGCCGGAAACGAGAACCGCCGCCCGTTGAAGGCATAGTAGAAGTTAAGGTTCAAAGCCTGCTGCGACACCTGTCCCTTGCCAAACTCGCCCACCACCGAGCCATCTACCGACCGCGTGCCACGGTAGGTGTTCGACGCGAGATAAACGATGTCGAAGCCCATGCGGTTGCCGTAGGAGTTGACATTGAACTCATAGTCCTTGCAACGCCCCGCGAGTTTGGCGGGATTTACGGCCAGTCCGAGAGCGAGACCACGGTAGGCCACGGCCACACTTAGCGTTCCACGGTAGTCGGAATGCAGCTTGGTGACATTCGATACGCCACCCGTTTCTGTTCGGGTTTCAAGCATTGCCCCCGAAAGGTTGCCCCTGAACTTTATTGTCCAGCGCGCGTCGGGGCGCGTGACATAGGCCGTATCGATGTTTTTCTTGCGGTAGTTGGCAGCCAAAAGCGAGTCGCCCACAAACAGGCGTCGGTCTATTTTCGAGAGTTTTCCGCCTATCTTGGCCAGCTTCCGCTTCCATCGGGCGCGCCGTTTGTCGCTCATATTCATCACATCGAGGCGTGCATTGACAATAGAATCAATCCATTGCAGCATGCGACCGTTGTCGGCGGCATTGCGCAGACGCAAGCGCAGACTGTCGGCTGTATGCAGAATTTCGCGCAACGACTTGCCCGTTGTCTGTTTTTCGGCAGTCTGTGCCGTTGCCGACATCATGTTGAGCGACATGCACAGCACCACGGCTGCCACGCGCACCACCATTTTTCCATTCAAAACACGCATTCTTTTGGCCTTTGATTTTAGCATGGTGCAAAAGTATGCAAAAGCTTTTACAAAACTCGCAAGAATTGTGTTTTTTAGCGCACAAGGCATGCAAATAGCCCAGAACATGCACAAACAAAACGACCGCAAGCGGTTTTTGTGCCACTTGCGGTCGTTGGTTGTTTAAGCATTGTTTCAATTAGTGAACGTGAGCTGCTGCCCGTCGGAGTCGATAGTGATTGGTTTTTCGCGCGACACCTGCTCGGCAAGAATCTTCTTCGAGAGGTCGTTGAGCACGAAATGCTGTATGGCCCGCTTCACGGGACGTGCTCCGAATTCCGGGTCGAAGCCCTCGTCGGCGAGGAACTCCACTGCCTTCGGCGTGACGTTGAGTGCAAATCCCTGCGGTTCGAGCATACGTCTCACGGCACCGAGCTGCAGCTGCACCACCTGTGCAATCTCCTCTTTGGTGAGCGGCAGGAACATTATGGTCTCGTCGATACGGTTGAGGAATTCAGGGCGAATGGTTTTCTTGAGCATCTCCATTACCTGTGCCTTGGTGTCGTCAATTACCTTTGCGGCATTCTGTGCGTTTATGCCGGCAAACTGCGACTGAATGTACTGGCTGCCGAGGTTTGACGTCATTATTATTATGGTGTTCTTGAAGTTCACCGTGCGTCCCTTGTTGTCGGTGAGCCGCCCGTCGTCGAGCACTTGCAGCAGAATATTGAACACGTCGGGGTGGGCTTTCTCTATTTCATCGAACAACACCACCGAGTAAGGTTTGCGTCTTACGGCCTCGGTGAGCTGTCCACCTTCGTCGTAGCCCACATATCCCGGAGGCGCACCGATGAGTCTTGACACGCTGAACTTCTCCTGATACTCGCTCATGTCAATACGCGTCATCATCGTTTCGTCGTTGAACAGATACTCGGCCAAGGCCTTTGCCAGCTCGGTTTTGCCCACTCCGGTGGTGCCGAGGAATATGAACGAGGCGATAGGACGCTTCGGATCCTGTAGTCCGGCACGGCTTCGGCGCACGGCATCGCTCACCGCGCGTATGGCTTCGTCCTGCCCTATGACGCGCTTGTGCAATTCTTCCTCGAGATGCAGCAGTTTTTCGCGCTCGCTCTGCATCATGCGCGTGACGGGGATGCCCGTCCACCGGCTCACCACCTCGGCTATGTCGTCGGCCGTAACCTCCTCGCGTATCATGGCATTGCCGTCCTGTGTGCCGCGCAACTGCGCCTGTATCTGCTTTATGTCTTCCTCCAATGACTTCAAGCGACCGTAGCGTATCTCGGCCACGCGCTCGTAGTTGCCCTCACGTTCGGCGCGTTCGGCCTCGAACTTGAGCTGTTCCATCTGCAGTTTGTCCTGCTGAATCTTGTTCACCAAACCTTTTTCGTTCTCCCATTTGGCGCGGAACGAACTCTCCTGGTCGCGCAGTTCGGCTATTTCCTTGTCGAGTTGCGCAATCTTGTCGGTATCGTTTTCGCGCTTTATGGCCTCGCGCTCAATCTCGAGCTGCTTCAGTTTGCGCGTAATCTCGTCGAGTTCCTCGGGCACCGAGTCGCGCTCCATGCGCAGTTTGGCAGCCGCCTCGTCCATGAGGTCGATAGCCTTGTCGGGCAGGAAGCGGTCGCTGATGTAGCGTTCAGACAATTTCACGGCCGCAATGCAGGCATCGTCCTGAATACGCACCTTGTGGTGGTTTTCGTAGCGTTCCTTCAATCCGCGCAGAATAGATATTGCCGAAAGCTCGTCAGGCTCATCCACCATCACGGTTTGGAACCGCCGCTCGAGAGCCTTGTCCTTCTCGAAGTATTTCTGATATTCGTTGAGCGTCGTGGCACCTATGCTTCTGAGCTCGCCGCGTGCCAAAGCCGGCTTCAATATGTTGGCCGCATCCATTGCGCCCTCGCCGCCTCCGGCACCCACGAGGGTGTGTATCTCGTCGATGAAGAGAATGATGCGCCCATCGGCATTGGTCACTTCCTTGATGACGCTCTTCAGACGCTCCTCAAACTCGCCCTTGTATTTTGCCCCGGCAACGAGTGCTCCCATGTCGAGCGAGTAGAGTTGCTTGTCCTTGAGGTTCTCGGGCACGTCGCCGCGCACTATTCGCTCGGCCAGACCCTCGACGATTGCCGTCTTGCCCGTGCCCGGTTCGCCTATCAAAATAGGGTTGTTCTTGGTGCGGCGCGAGAGTATCTGCAGCACGCGGCGTATCTCGTCGTCGCGCCCGATTACCGGGTCGAGCTTGCCCTGACGGGCTTCCTCCACGAGGTTCTTGGCATATTTCTGGAGCGACTGGTAGTTGTCGTCGCCCGACTGCGACTGCACTTTCTGTCCTTGCCGCAGTTCCTGAATGGCCTTTACGGTTTCGGCCTCGGTCATGCCGGCATCCTTCAGTATGCGGCTCGCCGTGCTGTTCACCTGCAACAGAGCCAGCAGCAGCGGCTCAACGCTCGTGAACTCGTCGCCGTTCTTGGCGGCAAAGTCCTGCGCGTGCTGCAACACTGCATTAGCCTCGTTGCTCAGATAGGGCTGACCGCCGCCCTGCACGCGCGGCAAACGCTGTACCTCCGAGTCGGCAACGGCCTCTATCTGTGCGGCATTGACACCGAGTTTCTGGAATATGTAGCCCGCCACGTCCTTGGCTTTAAGCAACACTCCCTTCAACAGATGCACTGCCTCGATGGACTGCTGTCCGTTTGTCTGCGCCACGTTGACGGCTGCCTGAACCGCCTCTTGCGCCTTGATAGTAAACTTGTCGAATGTCATATATTTGTTTTCCTTTCTCTATTTGTTTGACGTTTTATGTCGTTTTACAACCAGTTAGGCACAAATTGCATGCCCACGGGCTTTTTCGTGACATTATGTCACATTATATAGCATCTTCATCCACAGCGTTTCACGACACTAACAAACTGAAAACTGATTTAAACTTTGTCACACAACACATTGCAAACGCAATGCGGCAACATTGCAAATATGACACTTTGTCACTCCGAAGACATATTCCCAGCAAAGCAACACGCACCTGCTTGCCACGCTACATCGTTCGCACCACGCGCGTACAGCAGACGATGCACGCGCGTGCACCGCACGCCGCACACACGTGCGGCATACGCGGCAAAACGCAAACGAAGGCTTAGCAAGACGCGAAAGCATACAAAGACGGGCAGTAACATCACTGTCGCTGCCCGTTAAAAAAATACGCTTTAAATTTATGCCCTAAAGCATTCTCCACATTAAGTCTTTACAGTTTAGTCATTGTGTTCTCTTGCATTAATATTACGATGTATTGTATCATTTGGTAGAACATCGGTGAGTTTTCCATTAACGGCGCCGTATTGTGCAAACACAACCCGTATCGTTTTTACATCGGCAAAGTAACTGCAAATGTCGCAGAACCGATAGGACATTTTTTACAAAAGATGTCCATTCGCAAAAAAAATATGATTTTGGGATATTTCTTACATTCATTTGTACAAAATTTACTGTTTGACAGGCTGAAAAGCGGTAAAAGACCATGAAAAACCGACTTGCGCCCGAAATAACAACAAACCGGATGCCGTGGGAACGGGCTTGCACGAGAAATGCGGAAAGCTATTTTCAACGATTATTCTTTGCATTCTTGCGCTTTTGTGCTACTTTTGCATACGGCTTCACTACACCAAAAACACATCTTTAATATGAACAACCTCACCTTGCGCATTGCCCTGTTGCTTCTGCTTTTTTGCCAGTGCCACTGGCAGAACGAGGCGTTGTGCCGCGACCGGAAAGACACGGACAGACCGAAAATCGGTTTGGTGCTGGGCGGAGGCGGCGCAAAGGGAGCTGCCGAAGTGGGCGTGCTGAAATACATAGAAAAGGCCGGCATAGACATTGACTACATTGCCGGCACAAGCATAGGGGCGATTATCGGCGGACTGTATGCCTGCGGCTACCGCAGCCAACAGCTCGACTCAATGTTCCGCGAGCAAGACTGGCTCACACTGCTAAGCGACCGCAACGAGGCCGTGAAGCACCGCATGGTGAGCAAACGCGACGGCGTGACCTATTTCTTCGGTTTTCCCGTGGGGCGGCGCGGCAGCAAACTGGCCGACAAGTCGGTGGGACTGATGCGCGGCGACCATGTGGTGGCCTTGCTCGAATCGATGCTGGCGCGCCCCGACAGCATCTCGTTCGACAGTCTGCCCATACCATTCCGCTGCGTGGCCACCGACTACCGCGAGCGCAGGCGCGTGGTGCTCTCGTCGGGCGTTCTCTCCCGTTGCCTGCGCGCGAGCATGGCCATTCCGGGCGTGTTCAAGGCGGTGGACATTGACGGAGTGGAACTTCTCGACGGAGGACTTACCGACAACCTGCCCGTTGACGTGGTGAAGGAGATGGGGGCCGACATAGTTATCGCCATCGACCTCACGCAAAACAAGCACGAAAAAGAAGACTCCGAACGGCGACAGAAACGCAAGTTCATGAAAAACGCCAAGACCTACATGGGCCGACTGATGCGATGGGTGGTGCAACGGCCCGATGTGGTGCGCTATAAAGAAAACCTAAAAATGGTTGACATATACATCAACCCCAAGCTGAAAGGCTATGGCGCAGGCAGCTTCACACCCAAGAAACTGGCCAAGATGATAACGCTCGGCGAAAAGGCAGGCGAAAAGGCTTACCGAAAACTGAAAAAGCTGCGCCAGGAAACACAGTGAAACTAGAAACAACAACCGCAACGAAACTATAAACACTCAACAATATGGAAAAGAAATTCGACCTCGCCGTGTCAAACTACGGCACAGCACGCCAATACGACTACAAGGTGGCAATATTGCCCTGGGGAGCTACCGAGCCCCACAACCAGCACCTGCCCTACCTCACCGACTGCATCCTGTCGCACGACATTGCCGTCGACGCGGCAGTGAAGGCATTCAACCGCTACGGCATCTACTGCATGGTGATGCCGCCGGTGAACACCGGAGCGCAGAATCCCGGACAGCGCGAACTGAAATTCTGCGTGCACTACCGCTACGAAACACAGCGTGCCGTGCTGGCCGACATAGTGGCATCGCTACACCATCAGGGCATCAACCGCATGCTCATAGTCAACGGCCACGGCGGCAACAACTTCAAAAACATGATACGCGACCTCACCATCGACTTCCCCGATTTCATCATTGCCACAAGCGAGTGGTTTAAGATGTGCCCCGCAAAAGATTTCTTCGACATTCCGGGCGACCATGCCGACGAGTCGGAGACATCGGTGATGATGCACTACCACCCCGAACTCGTGCGCCTAGAAGAGGCAGGCAAAGGCCGTTCGAAGGGCTTCCGCATCGATGCCCTGCGCGAAGGCAAGGTGTGGATACCGCGCAACTGGGGCATGGTGACCGACGACACGGGCATTGGCGACCCCTCGCTTTCGACAGCCGAAAAGGGCAAACGCTTTGCCGAGGCCGTGACCGACAAGTATGCCGAATTCCTGCGCGACTTTGCAAATGTCGATTCTTCGGCCGACCTTTACGAGAAAACACCGGCCGAATGACACTCAACCCTTCAACCATCTACCGCCCGACAATGAAAAAACTCGCCACCTACACCCTCGCCGCCACGCTCACCGCAGTCATGACCACGGCGTGCGGCACGACACGCCAAACAGCGTGCAAGGAGAAATTCGCAGTTGACAACGTGGCCGGATTTCCTTCACAAGATCCCGGCTATGCCCTCGGCGTATCGGCCTGCTATGCCGGACACACCGGCAACTACATAATAATTGCCGGGGGATGCAATTTCCCCGTGCCGGGACAAAAACGCTATTACGACGGCATCTACGCAGCACGCACCAACGCCGACAGTCTTGCATGGCAGCTGGTGGGACGTTTGCCAGAGGCGGCTGCCTACGGTGCCACGGTGGAGAGCGGCGACAGCCTCATCTTCATAGGCGGCAACAACAGCCAAGGCAGTATGCGATTGGTGACGAGTGTGCACCTAGACACGACAAAAATGCAGGCCACCCTCAATGCCATGCCGCCGCTGCCTGTCACCGCCGACAACCTCGGCGCGGCTCTGTGCGGCGACAAAGTGGTTGCCGTGGGCGGCAACCAAGACGGCAAACCTTCGGCCAAGGCTTGGGCAATGCAGCTTGGCGGCAACACCAGTTGGACGGCATTGCCCTCGGTGCCCGGCACTCCGCGCGTGCAACCCACGGTGGCCGGATGCGGCAGTAAGGTTTATGTGTGGGGCGGATTCTACCAGAACGGCGACAACAGCGTGGTGAACACAGACGGACAGTGCCTCGACACCGCTACGGGCCAGTGGCACACGTTGCCTGCACCCACCGCGCCCGACGGCGAGACGCTCACACTCTCGGGAGCAACGGCAACCGTTACGGGCGGCACTGTCGGCACCTACCCGACAATTATATGCGCCGGAGGCGTGAACAAGGACATCTTTCTCGATGCCATTAGCGGCAGATACCGGCTCGTGGACAAGGCGAAATATCTGGAACAACCCATACCTTGGTATAGGTTCAACGGCACGCTCCTGCAATTTGACACGCACACCGGACAGTGGACCGACACAAACATAACCGACAGCAGGCTCGCACGCGCCGGGGCACTACTCGTGCGCACAGACCAACACCTCTATTATATAGGCGGCGAACTGAAACCTGCGCTGCGCACTCCGCAGACACTCACAATATCGGTACGGCCCGGCACTGGCGGAAAGCGACTGAAATGAAACTTACGGCACACCTTTAAACATAATATATCATGACACTAAAAACTTTCATCGTGCTTGCCTTGGCATTGGGACATACGGCAGCATTCGCACAAAAACAGTTCAAGTTGGAGTCGCCCGACAAGCGGCTCGCCACAACAATAAGCATCGGCGACAAGATAACCTACGACATCTCGCTCAGAGGCGAAAGGGTGCTTGAACCCTCGGCTATAAACATCACCCTCACCGACGGCACTTGTTGGGGCGACAAGGCCCGGCTCGCATCGTCGGCAACGAAGCATGTCGATGAGACAGTGGCCTCGCCATTCTACCGCGCCGCTAGTCTGCGCGACAACTACAACGCGCTCACACTGCGTTTCCGTGGCGGTTGGAACATAGAATTCAGAGCCTACGACGACGGCATTGCCTACCGATATGTGACAACGACGAAGAAGACCGTGTGTGTGAAAGACGAAGCGGTGAACTACCAGTTTGCCACCGACGCCACGGCGACAGCACCTTATGTGCAGGTGGGCGAACCGGGAAATTTTGAAAGCCAATACGGCAACTCGTTTGAAAACATATACACCACGGCACGCATATCACAACTCGATAAGGGACGGCTCATGTTTCTTCCGCTCGCAGTGGACAACGGCAAGGGCGTGAAGGTGGCGATAACCGAGTCGAACCTTAACGACTATCCCGGTATGTATCTGTCGTCGGCCAAAGGCACCAACAACCTTTCGGCGGTATTCGCACCGCATCCGAAACGCGTGGAACAGGGCGGACACAACAACTTGCAGATGATTGTGAAGGAACGCGATGGCTACATAGCCAGAATAACCAAGCCGCGCGCACTGCCGTGGCGCATTGCCGTGGTGGCCGACGACGATAGGCAACTGGCCCAGACAAGCATTAGCTATCTGCTCGGCGAACCTTCGCGCGTGGCCGACACGTCGTGGATAAAGCCCGGAAAAGTGGCGTGGGACTGGTGGAACGACTGGAACATCGACGGCGTTGACTTCCGTTCGGGAGTGAACAACGACACCTACAAGTATTACATCGACTTCGCGGCAAGCAAGGGCATTGAATATGTGATACTCGACGAGGGATGGGCAGTGAACGGCAAGGCCGACCTCATGCAGGTAGTGCCCGAGATTGACCTGCCAGGATTGGTGAAATATGCCGACAGCAAAGGCGTGGGCATAATACTGTGGGCTGGCTACTGGGCCTTCGACCGCGACATGGAACGCGTGTGCAAGCACTTCGCTGAAATGGGAGTGAAGGGTTTCAAGGTAGACTTCATGGACCGCGACGACCAAACAATGACCGACTTTGAATATCGCGCAGCCGAGATGTGCGCCAAATATAAACTCGTGCTCGACCTGCACGGCTCCTACAAACCGGCAGGCATGAACCGCACCTATCCCAACGTGCTCAATTTCGAGGGCGTGTTCGGACTGGAACAGATGAAATGGGTGCCCGAATCGCACGACCAAGTGACCTACGACACGCAGCTGCCGTTCCTGCGACAGATGTCAGGACCTATGGACTACACGCAGGGAGCCATGCGCAATGCGTCGCGCAGCAACTACCGCCCATGCAACAGCGAGCCCATGAGCCAAGGCACACGATGCCGGCAACTGGCACTGTATATGGTGTTCGACTCGCCGCTCACAATGCTCTGCGACAACCCTAGCAACTACATGCGCGAACCGGAATGCACCGAATTCATAGCATCAGTGCCCACCACATGGGACGAGACACGCATAATAGAAGGTAAAATGGGCGAATATATAATAACCGCAAGGCGCAAAGGCGACACCTGGTATGTGGGCGGAATAACCAACTGGACACCGCGCGACATAACGCTCGACCTCGCCTTCACCGGCAAACCCGCAGCAAAGGCAACGCTGTTTGCCGACGGCGCAAACGCCGACCGGGCCGCCCGCGACTACAAGAAAACGCAGTTCGACACCACAAAAGACAGCAAAGTGAAGCTGCACATGGCTCCGGGCGGAGGCTTCGCAATGAAAATAGAATGAAAGCATACCGACTTATTCTTTCGCCGTCACTAAATCCCGAAACAACATAAAGCAAAAAATGAAAAGAATATTCACTCTGCTGGCCGCAACACTGTGCTTGGTTGCGGCCATGGCACAAGACCGGGCGACAACACTCGCCAACCAACTGAACGACAGAAACTCGCACAAAGTGTTTGTCGTGGCACACCGTGGCGACTGGCGCAACGCTCCCGAAAACTCGCTGCAGGCTTTCAAGAACTGCATAGACATGGGCGTTGACATGGTGGAACTCGACCTCAAGATGACAAAAGACGGGCAACTCGTAATCATGCACGACTACACCGTTGACCGAACCACAACCGGACACGGCAAGGTGGAAGACCTGACGTTTGAGCAACTGCGGCAGTTCAAGCTGAAATCGGGACACAACTCGCCCACACGCCACATCATCCCGACGCTTGAGGAAGCTCTGCTGCTATGCAAGGGAAAGATTCTCGTAAACATAGACAAGGGTTACGAGTATTTCAAGGAAGCCTATGCCATAGCCGAAAAAACCGGTACTACGGGACAGGTAGTGATAAAATCGGGCAACACACTCGACAAGGTGAAGAAGGAAAACGGCGCAGTGCTCGACAAAGTGACCTATATGCCGGTGGTGAACTTCAACAAACCGGGAGCCGAAGAACTTCTCAAAGCATGGACAAAGGTGAGTCCGGTGGCCATAGAGTGCAACTTCGCCAGCTACGACGACAACACGGCACGCATGCTCAACGAGGTGAAAAAGGCTGGAAGCAAGTTGTGGATAAACTCGCTGTGGCCCTCGCAGAATGCCGGACACGACGACGATGCGGCAGTGGAAGAGCACCGCGAGGACGACTGCTGGGGTTGGATATTGAAGCAGGGAGCACTGCTCATACAAACTGACCGCCCCGCACTGCTCATAAAATATCTCAACGAGAAAGGCTACCAACACTGACAATGCCCCACAAAACAAAGGTGGCAAAGCTGGGAACAATCCCGCTTTGCCACCTTTTTATATTGTGCCGTGCCTGCATAGTAGGCTCGGCAACGAAACGGTATGAATACCGTTATTTCACAAACTTGTGTCCGTTGACGATGTATATGCCCTTGCCGAGTGTTTGGCAGTCCTTGCCTACATAGCGTCCGTCAATGGTATATATCTTGCCGTCGGCGTTCTTTGTCACGTCGGCGTTGATGTCGATCACCGACGAAGCGTCGCCTGCCACCACAACCTTAACGTCGTCGAGGAAGAAACGGCCGTCGCACGCGAAATAGATGCGTCCGAAACCAGCTCCGTCGAAGTCGATTGAGAATTCGGTCCATTTGCCCTCTTCGGTGAACACACGCTGCAATGTGGAGTTGTTGTAGCTTATGTCAATGGTGTTGTCGTCGTTGGTCCAGGGCGCAGCCTTGAATGTTAGGCGTGCCTTTGTGCCTGCATAGAATACGGGAGTAGACACCTCGGTGTAGTTGTTGCGTGCTCCGAACTTGGCGCAGCGGTCGGCACCCTTGCTCGTTTTGCACACCCATCCCGACACATCGGGGGTGAACACCGACGTTGCTATGTTGCCGCTCCACTGTCCGTCGTTGCCGCCTGTGCCGCTACACTTGTCGAAAGTCTCGTTGAAGAGCACCGCACCGGGAGTCTCGTCGTAGTTGGTTCCGGCCAAGCCACGGAAAGAGAAAGCCATGGTGCCGTCGTCGTTGCGCGTGATTCCGAGCACAGCCTTACCCATAAGGTTGGTTCCGTCGATGTTGGTGTTGAACAGAGCAGCCTCGGGATTAGACGTGTTGGTGAGACTGTCGTTGCCGTTGCACGGATAAACGTCGTTGGCCGGAATGTAAGAGTAGTCTCCATAGGCATCCTGTGTAGCCCCGCCGGCATGGAAAGGAGAATAACGCTGGTGTGTAACGTCGTCGTTTACGGCATTGCTCTGCCACACGTCGGCCTTGTAGTCGAGGTGGGTTATGAGCAGACCCGAGTTGGGAACGTAGCTGTCCCATCCGGTGCGCTGGCGGTTGTCAAGGAAATAAAGCTCGTCTTTGTAGTTCTCGTTGTATATCACATAGGTTGTTCCGTTGTCGGTAAGCGAAGCCTGCGAAGTCACGACAGTGTCTTTGCGCAGTTCCACCGGCTCAATCCATCCGGCCACCCAACGCTCATATCCTGTGAAATTGGCAGGACAGAAAGAGTTGCCGTTGTAGCCGCCCGATGCCAACAAGTCCCAGCTCTGCATGCCGTAGCCGCCAGAATAGGTAGTGTCGTAGAGGTCGGCGAAACCGAGGCAGTGCGAGAATTCATGGCAAATGGTGCCTATTCCGCTGCAACCGTTGCTGCCGTTGAGCTCGCTACTGCACGCATAGGTGTTGATGTTTACGCCCCCAAGGGTGAGCACCTGACCATAGTCGCTGTATTTCAGATAGAACATGTGGGGCCATACAGTGCTTGGCACGCCACCGTCGGCCTCGCCTTTGCCGGCATAAAGCACAAACACCTGGTCAACATATCCGTCGCCGTCCCAGTCGTAGTCGGCAAAGTTCACCTCGTTCTGCACCATTTTGCAAGCCTCGACAACCATTTCGCCTGCGTGCTCGTCGGTGCTGCTGCCTCCAACGACAACGTTTCGGCCGTAGTAGGAGTAGCTCTTCGAAAGGGTAATGGGGCCTACAACGTCGAATGTAAGGTCGAACTGTCCGTTGCTCTGGGCACGGTAGTAGTCGCGCACGCTGCCTCGGAACGGGCTTTCGGTATAGTTGAGCTCATTGGCAAGCTTCTCGTAAAAAGCCTTGTCGTGTCCGCTTGCGAAAGTCATGTCGGAGAAATTGGCGAGAATGATGAGTCCTTTCTTCTCGCCGAGGAATTTCTTGCCCGTTCCGGCATAGCTAGTGCGGAGCGGATTAAGGCGCGGTGCCATTGCTTTCTGCTCGCCGCCGATAAGGCTGCGGCGCTTGGCTGCGGCTGCACGCAGGTTGTCCATGACGGCAACCGAGAAAGTTCCGTCGGCATTCTCTACATAACGCGTGCCGTCCTCGGCCTGCAAATAGCGCAGATGCTCGTCGCCACGCACTTCAACACGCACTTCGGTGCCGTCGGCAAGGCGTATGGTTTTCCATACACCGCGTTTTGCGGGCATTGCCGTCATGGCGAGGGCAAAGACCGACAGACACACAGTCAACAAAGTTTTTTTCATAAAATGTTTTATAATGGAATAATGTTATACAATCGGTTATAATGCGATTGCAAAATTACACATTTTATTTTCAATACACATTCAATGTTATAATTTTATGCACAAAGCGTTGCGCTTTTTGCCATTTTCGAGTAACTTTGCAAATCATGTGCCTCCTTAGCCGCCACAATGCGGCCTTGAGGCACTGCAACGGCAAGCAAATGCAAAACGAAAAAGATATGGAAAACAAAGAAAAAGAGCAAATCCAGTTGCCCGACAACGCCTTCACCGAACTGAAGGAGGGCGAGGAGTATCAACCCGTGATGTCGCCCCAGCGCACCTATCCCGAGGTGAACGCATGGTCGGTGACATGGGGTATCGTCATGGCCATGCTGTTCTCGGCAGCGGCTGCCTACCTCGGTCTGAAGGTGGGTCAGGTGTTTGAGGCGGCAATACCCATTGCTATCATCGCCGTGGGAGTGTCAACCGCCGCGAAACGCAGCAACGCCCTCGGCGAAAACGTGATAATACAGAGCATCGGAGCATGCTCGGGAGTGATTGTGGCAGGTGCTATCTTCACGCTGCCGGCAATCTACATTCTGCAGGCTAAGTATCCCGAGATGAGCGTATCGTTCTTCAAAGTGTTCTTCTCATCGCTCCTTGGCGGCATTTTGGGCATATTGTTCCTCATCCCCTTCCGCAAGTATTTCGTGAGCGACATGCATGGCAAGTATCCTTTCCCCGAGGCTACGGCCACCACGCAGGTGCTCGTGAGCGGCGCAAAAGGCGGCAACCAAGCCAAACCGTTGCTCATTGCCGGACTCGTAGGCGGACTCTACGACTTCATAGTGGCCACGCTCGGATGGTGGAACGAGAACTTCACGACGCGTGTGGCAGACTTGGGCGTGCAGCTAGCCGACAAGGCTAAGCTCGTGTTCAAGGTAAATACGGGCGCGGCGGTGTTCGGACTGGGCTACATCGTCGGTTTGAAATACTCGCTCATAATATGTCTCGGCTCGTTTGCCGTGTGGTGGCTCATCGTGCCGGGCATGTCGATAGCATTCCACGACCAGGTGCTCAACATGTGGAATCCTGAAATCACACAGACCGTGGGTGCCATGTCGGCCGAAGAAATATTCAAGTATTACGGCAAGAGCATCGGTATTGGCGGCATAGCCATGGCCGGAATAATAGGCATTATAAAGTCGTGGGGCATAATAAAGGGGGCAGTTTCGCTGGCCGCCAAGGAAATGAACGGCAGCGGCAAAGCCGACACCGAAACGCTGCGCACGCGCCGCGACATCTCGTTCAAGATTATAGCCATCGGTTCGGTGGTTACGCTTCTTGCCACATTCCTATTCTTCCTGTTCGGAGTTATGGACGGAAACCTGCTGTTTGCAGTGGTAGGCATACTGCTTGTAGCGGTCATTGCCTTCCTTTTCACCACCGTTGCCGCCAACGCCATAGCCATTGTCGGTAGCAACCCCGTGTCGGGAATGACGCTGATGACGCTCATCCTGGCATCGGTAGTCATGGTGGCCGTAGGACTGAAAGGCACGGGCGGAATGATTGCCGCACTCATAATGGGCGGCGTGGTGTGCACCGCGCTGTCGATGGCAGGCGGTTTCATCACCGACTTGAAGATTGGCTACTGGCTCGGAACGACCCCAAAGAAGCAGGAAACATGGAAATTTCTAGGCACACTGGTGTCGGCTGCAACCGTGGGCGGAGTGATGATTCTGCTCAACCAGACCTATGGTTTTGCAAGCGGCGCACTCGCTGCACCGCAGGCCAACGCCATGGCTGCCGTGATTGACCCGCTCATGAACGGCGTGGGCGCACCTTGGGCACTCTACGGCATAGGCGCAGTCATTGCCATTGTGCTCACATTCTGCGGCGTTCCGGCAATAGCCTTCGCCCTCGGAATGTTCATCCCGCTCGAACTGAATACCCCGCTGCTCGTGGGAGGCATCGTAAGCTGGTTTGTCACCTCACGGTCGAAAGACGCCGAAGTAAACCGTGAACGCGGCGAAAAGGGCACACTCATTGCCAGCGGATTCATTGCAGGCGGCGCGCTGATGGGCGTGATAAGCGCATTGCTCAGATTCTGCAACGTCAACCTTGTAAGTCCCGACTGGATGGAAGCATGGCTTGCCACACCGATGTCGGAGATTTGCTCGCTGCTTGCCTACATCTGCCTCATTCTCTATTTCGTGTATGCCACGAAGACGAAGAAGGCATAATCTGCACACGACATACATCTTAATAGACATAAACACAAAGGGCAACCCTACTACGGGGTTGCCCTTTTGTGTTGCAATAAAGCAAGCTTTTACATTGCCGGAGAAACACACTGCGACCAAATAGGCATGCCTCACAACGGCAAGACAGGCTCAGCTAAAGAGGTTGAGCACGGGGTAGAGGAAGCGCGAGAGCCGTACATTGTAGACTCGTCCCATATAGCCCACGGCCACATCGCAGCAGGCTATGTAAAGACGGCGGCGCGCTCGCGTCATGGCCACATAGAGTTTGCGAGCATCCTCGGCCATAAGACGGGCGTTGCCCTCGTTATAATAATTTGGTATTCGGCCATCTGCCACGTCAAACACTATCACGTTGTCAAACTCAAGTCCTTTGGCCTTGTGTATGGTGGTAACGAAAATGCGTTCGCTAAGGATGTTGCTGCCGCACATGTCGGCCTCCTTCAGCGTGCTTATCTCCATGAGATGCGCGGCAAGTTGGGCGGCAAGCGAACGTTCGCGGGCACTGTCTACGATTTCCGACGAGATGTAGGCAACGGCATAATGCAGCTTGTCAATAGGCTGAATGTAGCGTTCGCCTGTGAGATAATCGTGGAAACGCATCATCTCTGAGGCCACGAGCGACCCTTCATGTTGCTCAACCGGATCGTAAATGCGGGCACGGGCCGAAACGTAAAGCGGCGCGTAGTTGGCGCGGAACTTGTCGGCATAGGCCGCCACGCGGCTGTCGGCAAGAAACTTGCGTTGCTCTTCAATGCGCTGCGCTGCCTGTGCGTAGCAGTGGTTTACCAAGTGGCAGGTGGCGTCAACATCGTCGTCGGCAAGGTGGGAGTTGGTGCCTTCAAGACCGAATGCCTCGAGCATGAACTTCAATTTGTGCTGTCTGAGCTCAGGATGCAGAAGTCGGGCGAGGCGCAACGAGTCGATATAGCGCTGGTGTGAACTGTGCAGTGTGCTGTCGGCACAATAACGTTTAAGGTTGTTGTCGAGAATGTTGTAGTCGTAGTCGGCATTGTGGGCAAGCAACACACATCCCCTTGCATAATTAATGAAGCCATTGAGAGCCTCGGCATGGGGCACGAGCCGGTGATGCCGGCGTTCCTCTATAATCGGGTTCACCACATCGCCGAGCATGGCAGGAATGTCCCTGTCGGTTTCAATGTACACAGTGTATGCCGAACCCAGCACTACTTTGCCTCGCGACATCTTCACCGCCGCAATCTGCACGATGTCGTCTTCAAGCACGTCAAGCCCCGTGGTTTCGGTGTCGAACACCACTATGGTGTTGTTTTCGTAGGCGTTGACAAACTCGCCGAGTGTTGTCTGTCCATCGGAGCGCAGCAAGTCGGATGGAAGTATGGCCAAATCGAACAGCTTGCGCACGAAGTTGCGGGCCACGGCATTGCTTGCGAACACCTTAACGCCGGCAAGGATGCGCGCCCAAGCAAGGAAGTTGAAGTCGTTGTTGAGCACTCCAAGATGTGCGAGCAACAGTTTGGTTTCGGGTAGAGAGAACATGTCGCTTCCCGAAATCTTGAAATGGGCAAGATTGGCGGCATCGAGTTCGCGGCTTATCACATCGGCATCGGAGTTGGAATTCACTATTATGGCCGTCGTGGCACGGCTGTCGGCAGAGTTGAGCTGTGCGGCCTTCATGGCCACATCGCGCACCTCTTCGTCTTTGGTGCTGCTTTGCAGTATTGCAAGTTCGTTGCCTGTGCATTCCTCGGGGCCGTTGCCGTCGGGTTGCGGAAGCATTGCCGGGTCGATGCAGAGCACATGCTCGGCATAGCGGTTGAACACTTCAAGAAGATAGGCAGGCGAACGATGGTTTACGCCAAGGTGGTGCAACACGCATGCTTCGCGGTTTTTCAGAGCGTCAAGAGTGCTCATCTTTGCCCCCATAAACGAGAATATGGCTTGCTGTTCGTCGCCGAGAAACATCACAGTATCGGCTTCACGCGCCGTGAGCAGGTCAACTATCGCCATTTGCAAGGGGTTGAGGTCTTGCACCTCGTCAACCTGTATCCAGCTGTAACGCTTGAATTTCTCCTGTTGCGGGTCGTCAGAGAGCGCGTCGTAGGCAAGCATGAGCAGATCGTTGAAGTCGTAAAGGCGGTTGGCGTGCTTGTAGTCGGCATACTGCCGTGCGAGCTGCATCTTCTGAAGAAGCTTTTCTATCATGGCGCGGTTGCCGTAGTCGAAGGTGTCAGAACGCGTCATGTCGCGGTAGGTGTCGGCATGATCGTAAATGTCGAGCACCGCCTCAGGTGTGACTTCCACTTTGCGCACGCGGCAGATTGCACGCACCGCCGCCACGTCGTTGCCGTTGAAGCACTCGGGATGCACGCGCAGAGCCTTGGGGTGTCGGTGCCTTATTTGGTGCATGAGGTTTGAAAAGTGGAATATCTCGGCATAGTTGCGCCGCAGGTTGTAGTTGGCCATCACCGACATCTCGTCTTGCTGCATGTAGCGGGCAAGTATGCTCACGGCATCGTCGTCGTCGATTACCGACGATTCGGCTTCGATGAGCGCGTTGGCATAAAGGAATTTCGAGCAGAAGCGGTGCACGTTGCCCACATACACGTCGGCCACGCCCTCGTCGGCCACGGTTGTGGCGATGCGTTCCACCATGCCTCTGGCGGCGCGGTTGGTGAATGTGAGGCACAGCATGTCGGCAAACTGCACTCCGGCGGCATGTGCTTGGCTTATGCGCCGGGCCAGAATCTGGGTTTTGCCGCACCCCGGAGGAGCAAGCACGAGGTGCATTCCGCCGCGTGCCTCAATCACCTCCTGCTGGCAGTGGTCGGGTGTAAATGTTGTCTGCATGGTGCTATGAATAAATGAAAGCGCCGCCGTCAGACTCTGAAGGAGACATGGCGGCGGCGCATTGAGTGAGTTTTCTTATTGTTCGAACACCACCTGTCCGAAGAAATCGGGGCGGTGGAAGTCGGGTTTCGGAAGGTCGATGGGATAGAGCGACATGAAATGCGGGCGCGGAAGAAGGTCGCCGCACTTGTAGACATTGCCCTTGGCTTGTATGCCGGAGAACGTGCCGAGCCTGTGGCGGTAGAACGCCTCGAGCGGAACGGCAAGGCAAAGCTGCCATGAAGCCACGCCGGTGCGGTTGTCGAACGGTTCGCGTCCGAGCGATGCCCAGCGGTCTATTTTGTCGAGAACATCCTGCGGTGCGCGTTCGCGTCCCTCGCGTTCAGGGCCGAACCCCACGAGAAGCGTTCCGGCGGCGTTGCACTCTATGTTGTAGTAAGTGCCGTCGGCCACCGGCGAAATGAACAGTTCGCAGCACGAGTCTTCCCACACTCGCCCGTCGTCGTGCGGTGCAACGGCTCTCACGCACTCCTCTTCCACGCGGTAGTTTATGAGCAGTTGGCTGCCGTTGTGCGCCATGCGCACCTCAACGAGCGGACGGTAGGGATAGCCTTCGGCCCAGTCGTGGCATCCGACAGTGGTGAAAGCCAGTCCGGCCTCGTCCATTATACGGCAAATCTCAGCCGCCTTTACATCGGCGGTTGAGATTTTCTTTATGCTTAAATTGTCTTGCATAAGCGTTGTTGTCTGCATTGCCGCAGCGCGGCGCATTACAGGTTGTTCTTTTCGATGTCCTTGAAATAGCGGTAAGTGCTCACTTTCAGGTCGTCGGTAGCGGCCTCGTCGGCCACGATTATGCCGTGCTGGTGCATCTGCAGGACGCTTATTGTCCACATCTGCGTAACCGGACCTTCCACTGCAGCCTGCAAGGCGCGTGTCTTGTTGTGGCCGTTTACGAGGATCATCACCTCACGGGCAGCCATCACAGTGCCTACGCCCACGGTGAGGGCAGTGGTGGGCACCTTGTTGACGTCGTTGTCGAAGAAGCGCGAGTTGGCCACGATGGTGTCGGTGGTGAGAGTCTTCACACGGGTGCGCGAGGTGAGCGACGAGCCCGGTTCGTTGAAGGCGATGTGTCCGTCGGGACCGATGCCGCCGATGAAGAGGTCGATGCCGCCGGCTTCTTCTATCATCTGCTCATAGTGGGCACATTCTGCTTCGAGGTCGTCGGCGTTGCCGTTGAGGATGTGGATATTCTCCTTCGGGCAGTCGATATGGTTGAAGAAATTGGTGGCCATGAACGAGTGGTAGCTCTCGGGGTGCGACTCGGGCAGACCTACATACTCGTCCATATTGAACGTGAGCACGTTCTTGAACGACACGCGGCCCTGCTTGCATGCCTCGGCGAGTGCGCGATACATGCCGATGGGCGACGAACCGGTGGGCAAACCCAGCACAAATTTGTGGTCGGGAGTGGGATTGAACTTGTTGATACGCTCGATTACATGCTCGGCAGCCCATTTGGAGAGCTGGTCGTAATCCTTTTCAATAATTAATCTCATAGCAGTTTTTTTATTTTGATTGTCTTTCTTTATGTCGTTTTGCAGTGGCCTTGCATGCATGGAGATGATGCGCCGCGAGGCCGTCAGTTGTCAATCCACGGCTTAACAATTTGTTCGGGCCACAGATGCCGCGCGTAGTTGAGGTGGTAGAGACGGTAGATTGCCGTCAAGGCATCGAGCCTCTGCCTGAATGCGGCGAAGTCTTTCTTGCTGTTGCACCACTGCACCTCGGCGAGTGCGGCCATTCGTGGCAGTGCATAATACTCGGCCACGCTGGGGCACGAGATGTATTCTGTCCAGAGGTTACCCTGCACTCCCCGTATGTGCGCCTTCGATTCGGCGTCAAGACTGTCGGGACAGGGCTCAAAACCATACACCTTCTCCACCGGCAGGTAGCCGTCAACGCGCGGCGACGGTTCGAAGAGTCGGTCGGTGTCGGTTTGGCAATAGTCGAAATAGCAGTAGTCGGTGGGCGACATTATCACGTCGTGACCGCGCCGCGAGGCCACTGTTCCCTTGTCCACTCCGCGCCAGCTCATCACTGTCGCGCCCGGGTTGATGTCGCCTTCGAGTATCTCGTCCCACCCCACTGTGCGCCGTCCCATGCTGATAACGAAGCTGTCGATGCGGTTGGTGAAAAGAGTTTGCAGCGTTTTTGCAGTGAGCGAGTGGCCCGAGGCCACGCTGCGGCACTTCACGCAATCGGTCCATCGCTCGGTGGGGGCTTCGTCGCCGCCGATGTGTATCAGTTCCGACGGGAAGATGTCGGCTATTTCTTTGAGCACGTTCTCACAGAATGTGTAGGTGGCTTCGTTGCCCAGACAGAGCACGTCGAGATAGATTCCCCAACGATGTCCCACCTCGTAGGGACCGCCCGTGCACCCCATTTCGGGATAGGCGGCAAGTGCCGCCTTCATGTGCCCCGGCATATCAATCTCGGGGACAACCGTGATGAAGCGGTCGCGGGCATAGGCCACGATTTCGCGGGCTTCCTGCTGGGTGTAGAATCCGCCGTAGGTTGTGCTGTCGTCGGCCATTGCATTGTAGCCGATGACGGTGCCCGAGCGTTTCGACCCTATCTCGGTGAGCCTCGGATAATGCTTTATCTCTATGCGCCACCCCTGGTCGTCGGTAAGGTGCCAGTGCATGACATTCATGTTGTGGAGTGCGAGAATGTCGATGAATTTCTTTATGAAAGCCACGCTGAAGAAGTGTCGGCTGCAGTCGAGCATCATGCCCCGGTAGCCGAAGCGCGGCGTGTCGGCTATGTGCACCTGCGGAAGTCGCACGACATCGGCCTTGCCCACGGGTATGGCCTTGCGCAGTGTCTGTATGCCGTAGAATATGCCTTGCGGAGTGGAAGCGGCAATCTTGGCCCCGCGCCTGTCGACGGTTATGGTGTAGCTTTCGTTGCCTTTCACCTTGGGCGACAGTTCGAGGCGCAGGCATCCGGCCACGGGGCGCGTGGCTACAGCAAGCCTCAGCCCGGTGGATTCGGCTATATAGTCGGCCAGAAAGACAGCGTCGCGCCCGAGCGCAGCATTGCTTCCGTCATATACAATGGTTGTATTCGGTGTGAGCACAAACGGTTCGCCCCCCTTCATGGCAATGCTTTCGGGCAACGGCACAACGCGGTAGTCGGCCTGGGCCACCCCGCTGGCGTGCAGGGGCGACATGGCGATTATGAGCAGTATTGCCGTGAGTAGGATGTTCATGCTTTTGGTTTACGGTTGAAGGGTGTTGTTTGATGCCCTGGTGCAAGTAAGTTAAAAGTGCTCCGATAGTCACATCGAAGCACTTCTGTTTTTGATTGTCGTAGTAGTTGTTACTAAATAAGCAGTCATGAGTTAGTTGAAAATGGTTTTTTCAGTTTGCCCCGTCAGGGCTTCTCATTATTATAAAATAGCAGTTTCGTTATAATTCCTTATTTTACATCAGAGCAGACTTGCCCGAAGCATACGCCGTCGCCGGTCTGTATCGGACTTGTCGTTGTACTATGCAAAGATAGTTATTTTATTGCGAACGAGCAAACATTTCAAGAAAAAGTATTCGCCGTTGCGACATATTGTCCAAATTATCTGCCTACTATATTATTGTGTGCGCCAAACAACGTTTCTGTCATTTTCAAGCCTTATTTATGCCGTTAAAAAAGAAGCCTTGTTTGCATCGTAAAGAAGCCTTGTTTGATGTGCAAAGAAGCCTTGTTTGCATCGTAAAGAAGGTTTCTTTGAAATGCGAATAAGCCTTGTTTGGAAATAGGGGATAAAATGCCTTGAAAAGACATACATCTGAGTGCACTTGCAACGGCTTCACCTTTACACATTCCACCACACTCCTGCACACGGCAGAAACGATGAAAACTATGCCGCAAAGTTTACATTTATGGTCATAAAACAGCATAGAAATCGTTTTCTTTCGTCTACAAAAAGTCCACTTAATAGCGCACACCGCCATATGATAAAACACTATTTTACAACATGTTACGCATTTATAATCTTTAATATAGTCCACTTTTTAAATAATAGGTATAGTTATGTATGTTTCTTTTTGTTAAATTTGCAACCGAAACATACAACCTATACCACACCTAACCACCCCTAACCGGCGCGAGAGCCGCATCCGTCACAGGAAATATCACATTTACCTAAATAAAATAAAACCTAAAATTAAAAGCTTATGAAAGCATCAAGATTTCCAATCATGATGTTCGCGTTGTTTCTTTCAACCACGCTTTATGCCCAGAGTCAGAAATTCTCGGGTACGGTAGTTGACGAAACCGGCGAACCAATTATCGGTGCATCCATAACTGTCAAGGGCCAGAAAACAGGTGCCGTGACCGACATGGACGGAAATTTCCAAATCCAGGCAGCCCCGGGCTCCACCTTTGTCGTGTCATACATCGGTTTCACGGCAAAAGAGACCAAGGCATCCGACAATCTCAAGATTACATTGCAGGAAGACCACCAGACGCTGGCCGACGTGGTGGTGGTGGGCTACGGCGTGCAGAAAAAGAGCGTCGTAACGGCATCAATAGCCAAGGTGAGTGCCGACGACCTCAACGGCACGGCTCCGGTGCGTGTTGACAACGCGCTCAAGGGTCTTGCATCGGGCGTCACCGTTACTTCGGCTTCAGGCCAGCCGGGCGCATCGTCGCAGGTGCGCATCCGTGGTATCGGAACCATCAACAACAGCGACCCTCTCTACATAGTCGATGGAATGCCCATTGAGGGAGGCATCGACTACCTCAACCCGAGCGACATTCAGAGCATTGAGGTGCTCAAGGACGCTGCTTCGGGCGCAATCTATGGTACGCGTGCAGCCAACGGTGTAATCCTCGTAACCACAAAAGGCGGCGAAAAGGGCAAGGTGCACGTAAACTACAACTTCTCATACGGATGGCAGAATCCGTGGAAACACCGCGACGTGCTCAACGCTACCGAATATGCAGTGATGATGAACGAGGGTCTGGTAAACGCCGGACAGGCTCCCATTTACGACGACCCGTACAGCTACGGCGAGGGAACCGACTGGCAGGACGAGGTATTCAACAGCAACGCAGGCGTGGTTAACCACGAGATTAACGTGAGCGGAGCATCCGACCGACTCAACTACTACCTCTCGGCAGGCTACTACCATCAGGACGGTATCGTGGGCGGCAACTACAACCGAAGCAACTACCGCCGCATGACTCTGCGCAGCAACACCTCTTATATATTGTTCGACAACACCAAGGACCGCGAGTGGCTCAACAAGCTCACCATTGCTTCGAACATCTCCTACGCCCGCGTGCAGAACAAGTCGATTGACGCCAACTCGCAGTGGGGCTCTCCGCTCGGTTCGGCTCTCTATCTGTCGCCTATCCTCAAGCCCACCGTCAGCGGCGCAGATGCCGACAACCAGGCCGCACTCTACGGCAAAGACTACATGCTCTACGACCGTAACGGCAACATGTACACCATTCCCGGAAGCAGCTATCAGGAAATGAACAACCCGCTGGCAATGCTTTCACTGCCCGGCGACGATAACTGGAGCCACAAGTTTGTGGCCAATTTCTCGGCCGACCTCAACATAGGTTGGGGCGTGAAATACCGCATCTCCTACGGAGCCGACCTCTCGTTCTGGGGTGCCGACGGCTACACCAAGCTCTATTATCTGTCGGGCAACAACCGCGCCACCATTACCAACGCACACCAGACAAGCGACCGCGGAACAGTGTGGCAGCTCGAAAACGTGCTCACATGGGACAAGAAATTCGGCAAGCACAGCATCAACGCCGTGCTTGGACAGAGTGCTCTTGAAAACACGGGCATGAATCTCTACGCTTCATTGCAGAACCTCAAGGACATCACGAAGCCTTACATGAACAACACCTCGGCCGACCAAAGCCGCGGCGAAATGTCGGCAAGCGGCGGTCCGGCCTACAAGCACACGCTCAGTTCTTATTTCTTCCGCGCAAGCTACAACTACGATGAGCGTTACATGGCGCAGGTTACGGTGCGCCGCGACGGTAGCTCACGCTTCGGAGCAAACAACCGTTACGCCACATTCCCGTCGTTCTCGCTCGGTTGGAACGTCATCAACGAACCGTATTTCAAGGCTCCTTCATGGCTCAGCAACCTGAAAGTGCGCGGCAGCTGGGGTAAGAACGGTAACGACAACATAGGCGACTTCACCTATGCAGCATGGACTTCATCACCCTACAACACCGTGTTCGGACGCAGCGAAACCGTAGTCAACGGCGTGCAGGCAGGTGCTTTGGCCAACCCCGACCTCAAGTGGGAGGAGAGCGTACAAACCGACCTCGGACTTGACTTCGGCTTCTTCGACAACGCACTCACCTTCACCGTAGACTGGTATAGCAAGAAAACAAGCGGCATGATCATCTCAATGCCCATCCCCAACTATGTGGGGGCCGACGCACCTCTCGGCAACGTGGGCGACATGAAGAACGAAGGCGTGGAGTTTGAACTTGGCTACAAATGGCATGTAGGCACTGCCAACTTCCATGTGAAGGGCAATGCGTCATACCTGAAGAATACGCTTACCAACCTGGGTAACACTTCTGGCTACCTCGAACTCGACAACATGCAGAACACGGGAACTATCACCCGCGCCACAAACGGCGAACCTTTCCCCTACTTCTACGGCTACAAGACCAACGGAATATTCCAGACCGTGGAAGAAGTTAACGCCTACACCAACTCCAAGGGCGAACTCATACAGCCCAACGCCAAGCCCGGCGACGTGCGCTTTGTAGACGTTGACGGCGACGGAGCTATAACTGCAGCCGACCGAACGAAGATTGGAAAGGGCATGCCCGACTGGACCTACGGCTTCACGTTTGGTGCAGAATGGAAGGGATTCGACTTCATGTTCATGCTCCAGGGCACCATAGGCAACGACATCTACGACGCTACACGACGCACCGACGTGCGCCCGGCCAACCTGCCTTCCTATATGCTCAACCGCTGGACAGGCCCCGGAACAAGCAACAAATATCCGCGCTTCGTGGTGGGAGATGCAACCAACTGGCAGAGCAGCGACCTCTACATCACCGACGGATCGTACCTGCGTCTGAAGAACATACAGCTTGGCTACACTCTACCCGCCAACCTCACGCGCCGCATCTTCGTAAACAAACTGCGCCTGTTTGTGGCTGCCGAGAACCTCATAACGTTCACAAAATATGCCGGCTACGACCCCGAAATATCTTCGGGCGGCACATCGCTCGGCGTGGACTACGGCGTATATCCGCAGAGCCGCACCTTCACCGTGGGATTCAATCTTGGTTTCTAACCGTTTAAACAACTTACTACTATGAATACAAGAAAATTCAACATATACATTCTTGCAGCTGCTCTCTCGGCACCAATAGCCCTGACAAGCTGCTCAGAAGACTTCCTTGAGGTGACACCACCCGACAAGGCTACACTCGAGGAGTATTACAACAACTACGACCACATCATGGAAGCAGTCGTTGCCACCTACAACCCGATGCGCGAATACGACTGGAACAACAAGCAGTATGCTCCGCTACCGTTGTGCAGCGACGTCATGGCCGACGATGTGTGGCCCGGCGGATCCGGAATCTCCGACAACCAGCACCTGCACAAGATGTTCAACTTCGAGAGCACACAGAACTCCAGCGACGCTCTCACCGGCATCTGGGACCAGAGCTACAAGGGCGTGCGCAATGCCAATGACGTGCTCAGCTATCTTGAATGGGCTAAGAGCAACCTCACCGACGCTCAGTACAAGACATTCGATGCCGAGGCTCGCGTGCTGAGAGCATTCTACTACATGCAGATTTGGAAATTCTACGGCAACGTTCCTTTCTATATGGAAAACCTGAAAACCCCGTATATAGCCGAACAGAAGTCGGCCAACGAGGTGTACAGCACCGTAATTGCCGACCTCGAAACCGCCATTGCCGAAAATGCACTGCCTATGCAGTGGGACGACGAGAACCTCGGACGCGTGAGCCAAGCCACCGCCTACATGATTTATGCCGAGATGGTGATGTATCAGAACGATGATAGCCGCTACGCCAAAGCTCTCTCCTATATGAACGAGATTATAGGAAGCGGAAAATACAGCCTCAACCCCGACTACGCCAACATCTTCCTCGAAAGCGGCGAATGGACAAGCGAGAGCATTTTCGAGATTAGCTACAAGGACGACGGTGCGGTGCGCAGCTGGAACGACGGCTACATCAATGCCGGAGGCACGATTTACCCGCGCCTCATCGGTCCGTCGGGCGGCGTGCCCGAAGACGGAGTTGACAACGGATGGGGCTTCGAGCCCGTGCGCCTGGAAACCATGGAAATCTTTGCAGAAGGCGACACCCGACGCGATGCCACTATCTACGATGCACGCAACGCAAGCTACACCAAGCGCTATCAGGACACCGGTCTGTGGCTGAAGAAGTATCTTCCCTACTCAGAGAACAATAAAGACCAGAAGGCCGACGGCGACTTGAACTTCAACAACAACCTGCGCATATACCGCTATGCTGAGACTCTGCTCAATGCAGCCGAACTTATCGTCCGCACCAACGGCGACCAGGCTCTCGCCTACAAGTATCTCAACCTTGTGCACCACCGTGCCGGACTCACCGACAACCTTTCGGCCAATATCGACAACATCATAGCCGAACGCCGTCTCGAGTTTGTGGGCGAAGGAAAACGCTACTGGGACCTCGTGCGCACCGGCAAGGCAGCGACGACACTCGTGCCCGACGCTTACGGCTACCGCACCAACACATGGAGCGAGAGCAAGAAATACCTGCCCATACCGCTCAGCGAAATCGACGCGGCACACGGCACGATAACGCAAAACAACTATTAACCCAACAAAGATTCACACTAACATGAAAAGTTACATCACAATAAAATCGCTCTTCGCAGCAACCGCCGCCGTGCTCGCCATGACGGCATGCAGCCCCGAAGACTTCGAAGGCGTGTCGGAAGCTGGGCTTCCCACGGCAGAGAACGCAAAGGTGACGGCAACGGTAGACGAGGCCACCAACACCGTAACATTCAAACTTGAGGGCGACGCGATATACCCGATGTGGTACATTCCCGTTGACGGAAAGGAAGTGACAAAGAACCCCATCTACTCCACTCTCAACCCGCTTCAGAAGATATGGAGCAATGCCGGCGACTACACCGTGCAATACCGCGTGGGCAACCACAACGGAATGTCGCAGGGCATGGGCACCGCCACGTTCCACATAGCCAACAGCCTCACCAACTACGACGAACTGCTTGCACAGCTCGCAGGCAAAGAGTGGCGCATAGCATCGGGCGAAGCGGCTCACATGGCGTGCGGCCCTTCGGGCACCGACGGCACCGAGTGGTGGGCAGCCAAGGCCAATGAGAAGGCCGACAAGGGCGTGTATGACGACCGCATCACCTTCGGCAAGGACTATTCTTATGTTTACGACCCGGGAGAAGGCGGCACAGTGTATGTAAACACAAGCTGCACAGTGCTCGGCGGACCGCAGAGCGAAGACTTCATGGCACCCGTTGACGGAAAGAAGGAGAGCTCGTTCAAGCTCAGCACCGAGGGCAACGACATCTACATGACCATGCCCGCAGGCACTTACTTCCCCTACATACCGGCCGACGAAGCGTTCAACGGCGAACTGAAACTGCGCATCGAGAGTCTCGTGGGCAGCACAATGGCACTCGTTTGGGACAACGGCAACATAGCATGGCACTACATTCTGACTTGCGCCGACCAGGGATTCCAGGGCTTCAACGCCTCAAGCGACTGCAACCTGTGGAAGAACTGCACCTACAACAACACGTTCTACTACGCTCCGGGTTGGGCTCAGATAGCCGATCCCACCGTCACTGCCGACGGCAACAAGTATGTGATTGAACTGCCCGAGGCCACAACCGACCAATGGCAGGCACAGGTGCACTTCCACACCGACATGGAAACCAACGCCGCCAACACCTACGATTTCTCGGCCAAGTTGCTCTCCACCACCGACCACAACAATGTAACGGTGAAACTCACCAAGGAAGGCGATGACAACACCTACTACTTCGCCGAGACCATCAAGCTCACGGCCGGACAGGAATACGTGTTCTACAAGTCAAACATGCCGGGCATCGACATGGATAAAGTTAATCTCGTGTTCGACTTCGGCGGCAATACTGCCGGCACAAAGATTACCATACGCGACATCGACCTGCAGGAGCACGGCTGCGACGGCATCGAGGCTCCGGCAGAAGATGAGGACAAGACGGTGTACACCTACGACAGCGAGTCGAACCTGTGGAAATCGCACGTTGACGACAAGGGCGATGCCGGCTTCACGGCTGCCTACTACTACGCTCCGGGCTGGGCACAGATAGACGACCCGACCTTCACCGTAGACAACGGAAAATACACCGTAGAGTTGCCCGAGGCCACATCCGACCAGTGGCAGGCACAGGTGCTCCTCACAACCGACATCCCCGGCGAAGCAGAAACAGCCTACGACTTCTCGTGCAAGATGCTCGCAAAGAAGGACATCAAGGGTGTCACCGTGAAATTCACCGACGCGTCGAGCGACGACAACTACCTCTTCGTCAACCGCTACGACCTCACCGCAGGCACAGAATATCAGGTCAAGGTGCCGGCAGTAACCCTCCCCAAGGGTGCAGCAGCGGCAATGAAGCTCGTGTTCGACTTCGGCGGATGCCCCGAAAACGAGAAAATAGACATCTACAACATCATCCTGCAGAAGACAGCCAAATAATCCATGCGGCGCGGGGAAGCTCTGCGCTTGCCCCGTGCCGCACTTGGCTACGGCAAAAAGACAGGCCGTTTTGATTTGCGGCCTGTATTTTTTGTCACTTAACGAAACGACAAACTTATGAAGAACATAATGTTATTATCAGCAATATTCGCAGCAACCGTTGCGTTGGGAGCATGCGGCAGCGACGACGGCATTAAATATGCCGACAAGGAAACAATCACCTTCACGCAGAAGACTCTCACCATTGGCAACGCCGGAGGCACGCTCACCACACAGGCAAGCGCAAGCCACGAGTTCAGAATCTATTCCAACGTGTCGTGGATGACTGTTTCTCCTGCTGGAAGCGCAGGCAAGGAAGCCACGCTCACCATAACCGTTGAGCAGAACAGAAGCGACGAACGCACCGGCCACATAGTGGTTTGGGCAGGCGGCACACGCGACAGCATTGCCGTGACGCAGGCTGCCGGACATGAAGACATAAGCTGTCCGCTGGAGGGCTACAAGCTCGTGTGGAACGACGAATTCTATGGCAACACCGTGGGCAGCGACTGGACGTGGGAGGTGCAGCCCGCCGGTTGGGTGAACAACGAACTGCAGAACTATGTGAAAGACGACAAGGTGGCCTCGGTGTCGAACGGAACGCTCAAGATAAACCTCATCGACGACGGCGGAACAATAAAGAGCGCACGTCTCTACGCACGCCGTTCAACAGGATGGAAATACGGTTACATCGAGTCACGCATAAAGCTGCCCAAGGGCAAGGGCACATGGCCCGCCTTTTGGATGATGCCGGTAAACTACAAGAGCTGGCCCGCCGACGGCGAGATTGACATCATGGAAGAGGTGGGCTACGACCCCAACATGATTGTCTCGACAATACACTGCAACAAATACAACAACACGGGAACGGCCGTAGAATCGGCACGCCGCAAAGTAGACACGGCACAGTCTGATTTCCATGTTTATGCCATGGAGTGGACATCAAGCTACATGACATTCTATGTTGACGGTTCGAAGCTGCTTACCTACAACAACGACGGAAGCGGAAAAGACGCTTGGCCCTTCGACGCGGAATTCTATCCCATTCTCAACCTCGCGTGGGGCGGTGCATGGGGCGGCCTTCAGGGCACCGACCCGAGCTGCCTGCCGGCCACGTTGGAAGTTGACTATGTGCGCGTTTTCCAAAAATGACGGTTTCAAATCACGCAATAGGTATTTTACACAATAACTATTTTTAAAGTCAAAAGACAGGTTTTCACCCGAAAACCTGTCTTTTTATTTTCACCCAACCGAATTTGTTTTGTAACTTTACCGCCGCAAACTCATCCCACCGGCATGATGCCTTAAACCCACGACAACAATACGATGAACACGTTGACAAGAATCTTACTTATAATTTTGTCGCTGTATGTGTGCCTCACGCAGCATTGCCGAGCCGCCGACCCTATGCTCGACTCGCTGCTGCACCGCATCGACACAGCCATCGACAACTACCCCGTCACCGTAAAAGCCAAGACCGGCCGCCTTGCAACAATCACCGCCGCCATGGCCAAGGCACGCACCGCCGAACAACGCTACGGCGCAGCCTACAGCCTGTACACCGAATACCTGCCGTTCAACAACGACTCGGCCCTGCACTACCTCGACGTGTGCAGCCGCCAGGCCGAGCTCGCCGGCAACCCATCGAAAGCCGGGGGATGCCGCGCTCTAGCCGCCCTGTGCTGCTCAAACGCAGGCATGTACACCGAAGCATTCGCCATTCTCAAAACCATCGACGCGACGCAGCTCCACGGCATCGACCTCGGCAACTACTATTATGCCTACTCACACGTGTGCGGCGAGGTGGCCTACTATGCCAAAATAGCCGACATACGCAGCCAATACGGCAGCCTCGCCGCCGAATACCGCGCCAAGATGTATGCCACGCTGCCCGCCGACAACCAATATGTGCGACAGAGCCGTGAAGTAGAGGCACTCACCTCGAACCGGAACAAGGAGTCGAAAGCCATAAACGACGCGTGGCTACAGAGCGTGGACGAAGGGTCGCACGAATATGCACTCGTGGCTTTCTACCGCTACCTCGAATACAAGAGCCTCGGCAACGACACCGAAATGATGCGTTGGATAGCCAAATCGGCACTGGCCGACGTGCGTAACTGCGTGATGGACCAAGGCTCGATGTGGGAGCTGGCCAACATGCTCATGCTGCACGGCGACGTTGACCGCGCCTACAAATACATCTGCTTCACGAGCGACTGCGCCAACAGTTTCGGTTCGCGGCAACGCCTTTCGCACATTTCGCCGCTGCTCACCCAAATAGCGCAGAGCTACAAGGTCGAGCTCGACCGCTCAAGCAAAAAGCTGCGCACCACCATTTGCATCATAAGCATCATGTCGCTGCTGCTGCTTGCGCTGCTCTTCTATGTGGTGCGGCAGCGCAACCGTCTCGCCGCCACACGCGACGACCTTGCCAAATCCTACTCGCTGCAGTCGGCACTCAACGCCCAACTGCAAAGTCTCAACGCCCAACTGAAGGCATCCAATGCCCACCTGTCGTCGCTCAACACGCAGCTATCCGAAGCCAACAGCGTGAAGGAGGAGTATGTGGGACGCTTCATGCGCCTGTGTTCGCTATATATCGACCGTCTCGACGACCTGCGCAAGAAGGTGAACAAGAAGGTGAAGAACAAGGAGTATGCCGCGCTCTACGAGATGACGCGCACCGGCGAACTGCGCAAGAAAGACATGGACGAGCTGTATGCCAACTTCGACTCGGCATTTGTGCACCTCTACCCCACCTTCGTCGACGACTTCAACGCCCTCTTGCGACCCGAATGTCGCATAACGCTCACCAACCGCGAGAGCCTCAACACCGTTGTGCGCATATTCGCGCTGATACGTCTCGGAATAAACGACAGCGGTAAGATAGCCGAATTCCTGCACTACAGCGTCAACACGATATACAACTACCGCGCACAGATAAAGAATGCCGCCCTCGGCGACCGCAACGAGTTTGAAAACCGCGTGCGGCTGCTCGGCATCCCGAAAGAGCCGCAAGAGTCCGGCAACCAAGCCCTGCAGTAAAGCCAAAACATCCTTGCCGCACACCGTGCAGCATACGCCGTGCATGCATACACCAACTGCCCTACATGCATGCAGCATCCGCCCTACACTCATACAGCAACCGCAACGCACGCCAAATGCACGTGCATTGCGGCATGATATACGCCTAAACGAAAGCGGAGCAAGGCTTTACGGCATGACAAAAAAGGGTCGTTTCTTTATTATTGTTGTCCGGTAAGATTTCGCAACGGGCAAGTCCCGTAGGGTAGGGTGTTCAAAATCGGATTAAAAAATGTGCGCGATTTTATATTGGTTTAAATTTACAATTATCTGATTCTCAAAAGACTTTCAGTAATCAAAGTCCTGAAAGGGCGTCACAATCCCAGCCCAGGGTGAGGATGGAGCGAAGCGACATCC
>CAVCLB010000014.1:0-40816 GCA_963602915.1 Dysosmobacter segnis
CATGGAGGCGTGCGTCTTGCGGGACAATTGTAAAAAGAAAAAACGGGAGAAAAGCGATAAAAGCTTTTCTCCCGTTTTTTCTTTTTACAATTGTCCCGCAAGACGCACGCCTCCATGCATTCACGGCCAATGGAGAGCATCTGCGAGTCCGGACCGGTGTGGGGCACCTCAGCCTGCAACAGCAACTAAACCTTGCCCACCGCCATGCGAAAGTCGCGCGGCGATGCCGTTACGGCGTTATTGGTCTTCACCTTACCGTGCATAAAGCCGACATTCGGAAGTCCAAACCTGCCGATAAAAAGGAAAGCCGTCGCCGTGCAGAGCTGAAGGCACGCCCCTTATGCCGGACCACGGGCCACAAACGCATGGCGGCAAGCGCACGCCATTGGCTTTCCAGCCCGTTGTTGTCGGTTGCAAAGGTAGCGGTTTGGCAATGCTGCCACAATACCTAAAAATAACTATTTTGCCATTCTGCACACTGGCAATACTTCGCCGTGCGGCAGAAAAAGAAAATCTCCGCCCCACGCGTAACATTTGCCGTGTGGAGCGGAGACTGTAAAGATAGGTTATGCCCTTATTTCAAACCGTTTCTGGTGAACGAGTAAGGAGCATCGCTGTCGGCCGTGCCGCGCTGACGGTTGGGCTGCGATGCCATGTCAAACGTTATGTTTCCGCCCTTCATAAGGTCGGCATAGGTCACATAGTTCTTTGTCCACGGTGTGCCGTTCACGTCCATAGCGTCAATGTAGCGGTTTGTTTCGCTGATGCCGCGCGCTGTGATGTCGAGGGTCTTGCCGTTTTCAAGGTGCAGCAGCATCTTGTCGAAATACGGAGTTCCGAGCACATACTCGCCCGAACCGGGGCATACGGGATAGAATCCCATGGCCGAGAACACATACCATGCCGATGTCTGGCCGTTGTCCTCGTCGCCGCAATATCCGTCGGGGGTGGCATTATACATACGGTCCATCACCTCGCGCACCCAGTATTGCGTTTTCCAAGGCTCGCCCGAGTAGCCATAGAGGTAAATCATGTGCTGAATGGGTTGGTTGCCGTGGGCATAGTTGCCCATGTTCATTATCTGCATCTCGCGTATCTCGTGTATCACCGAACCGTAGTAGCTGTCGTCGAACAATGGCGGCACGTTGAAAACGGAGTCGAGCATCTGGTTGAACACTTCCTTTCCGCCCATGAGATTGATGAGTCCCTGCGGGTCGTGGAACACCGACCATGTGTAGTGCCAAGCATTTCCCTCGGTGAAGGCATCGCCCCACTTGAGCGGTGAGAACGGACTTTGGAACTTGCCGTCCTTGTTGCGTCCGCGCATGAGGTTGGTTTCCTTGTCAAACACGTTGCGGTAGTTGAGGGCATGGCGGCGATAGGGCTCAAGTTCTTTCTTCGACTTGCCCAGAGCCTTGCCCAACTGGTAGATGCACCAGTCGTCGTAGGCATACTCGAGGGTACGGGCCACGTTTTCGTTTATCTTCACGTCGTAGGGCACATAGCCGAGCTTGTTGTAGTATTCATAGCCTTTGCGGCCTGTCGATGACACCGAGGGGTGCACAGCATTGGCACCATGTGTCACGGCTTTCCACAGGGTTTCCACGTCATATCCGCGCAATCCGTTAAGGTAAGCATCAGCAACGATAGATGCCGAGTTGTTGCCCACCATGCAGTCGCGGTGTCCCGGACTTGCCCACTCGGGCAGGAATCCGCTTTCGTTGTAGGCGTTTACGAGTCCGGCCTGCATCTTCTCGTTCATAGAGGGATAGACAACGTTGAGCAACGGGAACAGACAGCGGAACGTGTCCCAGAAGCCCGTGTCGGTGAACATATAGCCCGGCAACACTTTTCCGTTGTATGGAGAGTAGTGCACGGTCTGGCCTGCGGCATCAACCTCATAGAAGCTGCGGGGGAAGAGCACCGAACGGTAGAGGCATGAATAGAAAGTGCGCAGATGGTCGATGTCACCATCCTTCACCTCGATGCGTCCCAGCACGTCGTTCCATGTCTTGCGTCCGCGCGCCTTCACCTGTTCAAAATTGTCGTCGCCTAGTTCCTTGAGGTTGAGCATGGCCTGCTCCTGACTGATGAACGACGATGCCACGCGCACGTTAACCTGCTCGCCGCGACGTGTCTTGAAGCCCACGATGGCACCGGCATGCTTGCATGCAGCCTCGGTGAGGCTGGTTTTCAAGCTGCCGTTCACCACGGCAGTGGTATAGGCAAACGGTTTGTCGAACTTCATCACGAAGTAGTTCTTGAAATTGTCGGGCACACCGCCGCTGTTTTTTGTAGTCCATCCCACAATCATGTTTTCTCCGGGCAGAACCTTGACATAGCTGCCTCCGTCGAATGCATCCACTACGATGTAGGCATTGTCGGTTTGGGGGAAGGTGACGCGCAGCATAGCCGCACGCGAAGTGGGTGCTATTTCGGTCACTACGTCGTAATCGGCGAGATAGGTGCGGTAGTAATAAGGTGTGGCCACTTCGGCTTTGTGCGAAAACCACGAGGCGCGCTGGTCTTCGTCGAACACGGGTTTGCCCGTAAGAGGCATTATCGAGAACTGTCCATAGTCGTTTATCCACGGACTTGGCTGGTGGGTCTGCTTGAAACCGCGTATCTTGTCGGCCGTGTAGACATAGGCCCATCCATCGCCCATTTTGCCTGTCTGCGGTGTCCAGAAGTTCATACCCCACGGCATGGCTACGGCAGGATAGGTGTTGCCCGTTGACAGGGAGTGTTTCGACTCCGACCCCACGAGCGTGCTGACATAATCAACCGGTTCATAGTTTTTTGACACGCCGACGCATACCGACGCCAACGCCATCAGAAAAGCTAACAGATGTCTTTTGTTCATATTGTTTATTTAGTGATTGGTTTTTATTATGCGAAGTTACGGCAAAAATCCGACATTTCGTGCACTCGCGGCATGCATTTAATTTATTTAATGGCAAAATGGTTATTTTTAGCCACTTAGTGACGATAAAAAAAACAACCTGGTATGATTTGAAGTACATAAGAAAAGTATCTGAATATTTTGTTCGGCTCATCTTTTTGGCTGTTTCTGCCTCTTTCATCGGTCACATAGCCCGCTATGCTCCCTCTTCAAGAGACAAAAACATCTCAAAAATATAAGCCGCAAATCATACCAACTTATTTTTTCACCGTCACTTATTTATTTTTAGTCCAATGGTGTGCAGCGACACAGCCTCAACACGAAAAAGCCATGAAGACGGCATGCTTTGTCTGCCGTCTTCATGGCCTTTTTCATGTTGTGTGTGTTGTCATGGCATAATGTGCGTACATTCCGTGCCGCTTCGGTGATAAGGATTGACTTTCAGTTTCTTCTGTGTGTGGCGTGTGTGCATTCGCGCAGTATCGTTCTTGCAGTGTTGCCCGACGGCAAAGAGGCATCGAATGCCGCACCGCCCGGTTTTTTCTTCGCTTCGTTTTCATCAACCGCCAATCACGACGGCATCGTCTGCGGAAATCCGTCAAGCAATCTTTCGTACTTAAAGTAACCTTAATTCATTTACCTAATCATTCATTACCTTACATTACCAAATCTACAAATAGTTTGTTTTTCTTTAAACTTACCATAACGTCGCCGTGCTTCTGTCTCGCGACATGCCTGCCGGTTCGGATTGTTTGCAAAGACAATGCAAACGAGAGCAATGAAAGTTTGCTTTCAAATTGCCGAGTGCAGCTTGTCTTCTGCAAAGAAAGCACTTTCGCCGCGAGCCGCCAACCACACACAGTTCAAATATTGCAAAGAATAGGTCAATGATTGGTTATTTACATTTTTTGAACAGATTTTCCGCATTTTATGCCTCTCCAAGACTGCCTTACGCCATTTGTTTTCAATATTCTGCGCCAATTTTAAAATGCAGTGTCTTGCCCATGATGAAAAAAATAAGTAAGTTTGCACCCTATCATAACCACACTTTATGCCAGTAATGACCGTTCAACATATTACCGCCACGCTCGCCCTTGCCGCTTTGTTGTGCTCATGCAGCGACAATGGCAACACCGATAGCAGCACACTTTTCACCCGCCGCACCTACCCCTATGCCATAGCCCACGGCAACGGCTACTACTACACCATGCAAGACACCACCAATGCGTGCATACGCCTGTGGCACGCAACCGACTTGCACG
The DNA here is from genome assembly GCA_963602915.1 of Dysosmobacter segnis. Classification (GTDB taxonomy): domain Bacteria; phylum Bacteroidota; class Bacteroidia; order Bacteroidales; family Bacteroidaceae; genus Prevotella. The sequence continues at coordinate 4,165 of CAVCLB010000014.1, forward strand.
ACCTTGCCGGCGACACGGGCAAGGTGATATGGCAGCCAAGCGACACGTCGGGCATGCGCAATATATGGTCGCCCGAAATACACCGCATAAACGGAAAATGGTATGTTTATTATGAGGCCGACGACGGAAACACCGACAACCACCACATAAACGTGCTCGAGAATGCCTCGGCCGACCCCATGCAAGGGCACTTCACCCACAAGGGCGTTGTCACAACCAACCGTGAATGGAACTGGAGCATACACCCATCCACATTCACAGTAAAGGGCCGCCAGTATTTGGTTTGGTCGGGTTGGCCAAAGCGGCGTGCCGAGGAAGAGACGCAGTGCATATACATAGCGGCAATGAAAAACCCCTGGACGATAGGTTCTGAACGCGTGATGATTTCGCGCCCCGACTACGAATGGGAACGGCAGTGGATTAATCCCGACGGAAGCAGGTCGGCCTATCCCATATATGTCAATGAGAACCCGGAGCCGGTGATGTCGCGCGACGGGCGGCACATAATAATATGCTATGCTGCCTCGGCCAACTGGACCGTGTACAACGTCACGGGCATGATTTATGCAGACGTGGACAGCGACCTGCTCAACCCCGCCTCATGGCACAAGCGTGCCACGCCGGTGTTCATGTCAAAGCCGGGGAGCGGCTTTTTCGGGGCTTGCAACATAAGCGTCGTGGGCAGTGCCGACGGCAAGACAACATGGCTATTGTATGAAACCAAGCAACAGGAAGGCAGCGAATATGTAAAGTCCATCCACCTGAAACGCATGCAATGGGATGCCGACGGATTTCCTGTGTTCGGCACACCCGGCGCGAAATGAACCGTTTTGAGCGCGGCATGGATTCAGATGCAGCCAAGATAAAAAAGAATTTATGTCCTTTACAAGGCTTCTGAAAACACGGGGCTTACTTTTGCCCATTGCATGGTTTGCACGCCATTGCCCCTGAAAGGGGCGCATATATAGGATAGGGGCTTGCCCCTATCTATTAGACATCACCTTCTTTTGCCCCTGTAGGGGGTGCAGAGTTCAACATCACAAGGAATTATGCGCCCCTTACAGGGGCAAAATCATAGATATTCATAAAACGCAGGGGCAAGCCCCTGCGCTATAATCTGTCGTCCCTACGGGACTTGCCAGTTACGAAAGTTTCACCAGACACAAATATTCTCAAATCATACCAACTTATTTTTCACCGTCACTTAGTTTTTTTGAACATTGCTTACATAATCCTTGGGCAGCACGCCGTAATGCTGTTTGAAACATTTGGTGAAATATGACGCCGAACTGAAGCCCACCTTCACCGACACTTCGGCCACGCTGTAACCTTCGGGCAACAATGCTGCGGCACGCTTTATGCGCTGCACCTTGAGGAAATCGACCGGCGACTGCCCCGTGAGCGACTTCAGTTTGCGGTAGAAACTCGACCGGCTCATGTTCATCATGCCTGCCATTGAGTCGATGGAAAAGCCCTCGTCGCCCATGTTCTCGTTGAGTATGCGCTGCACACCTTCAACAAACTGCAGGTTCTGCCGCGTGAGTCCATACTCCGAAGGCTGCACCACCGCCACGTCGCCGTCAAGTTCGAGCATGCGTTTGTGGAATTCCTGCCGCATGCGCAGCAGGTTGTTTATCTGCAAGTGAAGCTGCTGCATAGAGAAAGGCTTTTCCATATACACGTCGGCACCGTTTTCCATTCCTTCCACCTTTGCCTCTATCGTAGTCTTTGCCGTAAGCAGAATTACGGGGATGTGCGAGTAAATCATGTCGCCCTTCACCCGTCGGCACAGTTCTATGCCGTCCATTACGGGCATCATCACATCGCTCACCACCACATCCACTGTTTCTCCGGCAAGCACATTGAGGGCCTCAACGCCGTTGGAGGCACGCAGCACCCTATACCAGTCGTGCAGAGCTTCGCACACCATCGACAGCAGTTCGGCATTGTCTTCCACCACAAGCACGCTGAAACTGCGCGTCTTGCTGTCGTCGGCAGCCGACGGTGCATTCTCCACAACGGTCTGTTCGGCCTCAGCCGCATTGTCGGCTGGTGCGCTGCCCACCCGTACAACAGGCAGAAGTAGTTCGAAACACGACCCGCCGCCCGGCGCATCGCTCACCGAAAGCCGTCCGCCGTGTGCCGTGGCGAGAGTCTTGGCATAGGCCAAACCCAGTCCGGTGCCGAGCATGCTTGCTATTCTGTCGCCGCCCACCTGATAGTAAGACTCGAATATCTTGGTTTTCTCGGCATCTGGAATGCCCGGTCCGTCGTCTATCACGCGCACCGCCACGTTGCCGTCGCCGGTGTCGGCCATGCCTATAACTATGCGCGTGCGGGCATATTTCAAGGCATTGCTCATGAGGTTCATGAGTATCTTCTTTATGCAGTCGCGGTCGATTGCAGTCACCACATCTTCTTCGGGCAAGTCAGTTTCCACCCGCTTGCGCTCCAAATCGCCGTAAGCTTCGAAATCGTTGCACACTTCCTGAAGCATTTCCTTCATCGAGGTGTCGGTCTTGCAGAGCTGCTTTGTGCCGCTCTCGAGTTTCTGGAAATCGAGCAGCTGGTTGGTTATGCCGAGCAGATAGTTCATGTTGCGGCGTATCACCTCCATATAACGGCGGTCGGTGTCGCTGCGCTTTGTCTGTTCGAGACGCTCCAGAGGGAGCGAGATAAGGCTCAACGGCGTGCGTATCTCGTGCACGAGGTTGACGAAGAAACGTATCTTCTCCTCAAACGACCTTTTCTCCTGGTCGCGGCGCATGCGGCTCAGACGCGCCTCGTAACGGTGGCGCAACACGAGTTTGGCCCTTCTTGCGGCGAGCCACGCCAAAACCACGGCGGCAAGCACATACAACAGATATGCTACGGTGGTGCGATACCACGGCGGCAGCACTTCCACGTCGATTGTCGTCACGTTGTTTTTGTCGCCAGCTTCGCGCAGCAAAAACGTGTAATGCCCCGGCGGCACGTTGGCATAAGTGGCCTCGCGGTTGTCGGTGCCGTGTGCCCACTGCCGGTCAAAGCCTTGCAACATGTATTCGTAGCGCACGCTGCGCGACGCGGCGGCACGCGGCGACGAGAAATGCAGCGTGAAGCTGTTGTCGCGGTAGGGCAACGTCACCTTGCGCGTGACATAAAGCAGGCGGTCGAGCCCAATGTTGCGCAGCTCCGACTTGGAGTCGGCCACATAGGGAAGGCTTACCGACACCACATAGACAGGCGCATGTTGCCGCACAGCCGAGAGGCGGTCGGGGTTGATGCAGTAGAAACCGTTTTCGCTGCCGAGCAGCATCTGCCCGTCGGCAAGGTTGAGTGTGGCCGTCTGCATGAGGCGGCCTTGCCACAGGTCGGCCTGACTTGCCATGAGCACCACGGCATCGCCGCGCCCGCCCACAATCTTCATGAGTCCGGCATCGGTGGCTGCCCAGATGTTATGTCGGCGGTCTTCGGCCACGAAGTGCACGTTGTCGTCGATGCCCTGTATGCGCGTGAAAGCCGACGAGGCATTGTCGTAACGGCACAGACCGCCGCCCTTGGTGGCGAGCCACACCTGCCCACGGCTGTCGCACATCACGCTGCGCAAGGAGTTGCTTGTTATGGATTTGGGATTGCGGCTATCGCAGGCATAAGAGTCAATCTCGTCGCTCATGGGCCAGTAGCGAAACGCGCCCCGGTTGTCGGATGCTGCCCAAAGGCGTCCGTTCTGGTCTTCGCACAGCGACACGTAGTCGGTCATGGAGTTGAGTATTCTGAACGGCAGGAAATGCTCTGAACTGCGGTCGAAACGGCATATGCCCCAGTTGGTGGCCACATATATGCGGCCTGCACGGTTTTTGAAGATGCACCTTATGGTGTTGCTCGTGACGGTGTAGGGTTGTTTTTCTGAATACACAAACGACTTCGTTTGTCCCGTGGCGAGGTTGATTGTCTTCAGACCGTTCTGTTCGGTTCCCACCCAAAGCGTGCCGCCGTCGGCCATGAGCGATGTTACGGCCACATTGCCTATGTTGCCGAAACGCTGCAAAGTGCCGCTGCGCAAGCTGTAGCGGTAGAGTCCGCCTGTGGTGCCCACGAAGGCTGCATCGCTGCCGTCGGGGCAGAAGCTCGTGACGAGCGACTTCTCGCCGTAGGCCACGTCGGGCAGACTGATGAAGCGGGCAAACACCGGGCGTTTGGGCAGACAGCACAATCCGGCATGGTTGGTCATAAGCCACAGAGTGCCGTCGCGGTCGAGCAGCAGTCCGTTGAGGTTCTGGTCGGCAAGGCCCGAAATGCCGTCGCCACCGTCGAGACGGCTGAACTGCAGCGAAACGGTGTCGAAACGAAAGAGGCCCGTGCTTGTGGCAAGGAGCAGAGAGCGGCTGTTCTCGCTCACCATGCCGTTTATAGGTCCTGCAATAGCGGGCGTGGCATAGTGGCAGAACGTGCCCCGGCGGCTGTCGAGCCTGTAGAGTCCGGCATCGGTGGCCACCCAGATGCCGCCGTTGAAACAATACACCCCGAGCCTGTTCTTGTCGTTGACATAGTCGGGAATGTAGTAGGAACGCACATATTTTCCACTTTCGGTGAACACGTTCACGCGTCCGTCGATGTTGGCCACATACACGTTGCCGTCGTCGCCCTGTGCCGCGCCGCACGCGAAGCCGCCGCAACGGGAGTTCTGCACGAGCCGTCCCGTTGAGGGAGAATAGACAAACACGCCCTGCCCGAGCGTGCATATCCACACCAGTCCGCCGCGCGTGAGCACCATTTTCTGCACCAGACTACTCACCACCACACCATACTGCGTGGCCACCGAGAAGCGCGAGAAGCTATTGTCGGCACGGTTGAACACATAAAGCCCCACGGTGCCGCCCACGAGGATGTTGTCGCCGTGCTCGAGCAGCGACATTACCACGTTGTTGCCGTAGGATTTGCTGTCGGTGTTGAAGTTGCGGTAGACAATCGACGACACCCCGTCGAAACAGTTGAGACCGTTGGAAGTGCCGAGCCACAGAAAACCGTAGCGGTCGCGCAGACCGCAGTTTACGGTGTTGTCGGAAAGTCCCTCGGCGGTGGTGTAGCTGCGCAGCACGTTGCGTGCGTCGAGGGTTGCCGCACGGCAAAGCGGCGGCGTGAACGACACAAGGAGCAGAAACAGCCCAAAAGACAAGCCGAACAAACATTCAGATATGTAGTTTATGCACTTCAAAATCTCACCAAATTGTATTTTTATCGTCACTCAAGAATAGCTGCATGTGCCTACCGGCGCGCACTTAGCAGCAAATCCACTTTACCTTCATCCACGAGTTTAAGCACGAGCTCGCCGAAAAGGGTGTTCTGCCAGGCAAACCATGCACGCGTGAACTTGCTTGCGTCGTTCACATCGAACGACTCGTGCATGAAACCCGTGCCTGCATCGGTGCGCTGAAGGAGTTCGAGACAGCGGCGTATCTCGTTGTCGTCGGTGCTCGTGAATGCCTTCATCATTATCGACATGGGCCAGGCCATGTCGCGTCCCACATGGGGTCCGCCTATGCCTTCGCCATCCTTGCCGCTGAAGAAGTAGGGGTTGTCCTTGCTCCACACAAAACGCCGCGTGTTCTGATATATAGGGTCGTCAACGGGCACGTCGCCGAGATAGGGCATGGCAAGCAGACTGGGCACGTTGGCATCGTCCATCATGTAATGATTGCCATAGCCGTCAACCTCGAAAGCGTATATCTTGCCGTATTTGGGATGATAAACCACGGCGTATTTCTGCAATGCCACGGCCACCTCGTCGGCCAGGGCCGTGCATTCCGAGGCCGTGGCCGCATCGCCGTTCACCTTGGTGAGTATTTCGGCGGCCTTGCGCAGCGACGTGACGGCCATAAAATTCGACGGCACGAGAAACAGAAATGTTGTGGCATCGTCGGACGGACGGAACTCGGAGGCAATCAGTCCGACGGGGTTTACCGGACTGCCGTAGCCGCCGTTGCACTGCGAGTCGGTGGGATTCTGGTCTACCCTCTGGAAATGGTAAGGCCCGAGCCCGTCCTTGCGCTGCTGTTCGCGAAATGTCTTGAGAATGTTTTTTATGGCCGCGAGCCACTCGCTGCCAAACACCGAAGCGTCGCCCGTGACCTGCCAGTAGTGGTAGGCGAGGCGGAGCGGATAGCAAAGCGAGTCAATCTCATACTTGCGCTCGTGCAGTTCGGGCTTCATGTCGGTAAGGTCGTCCATCCAGCCGCCCTCATATATTGGTTCGCGGTTGAAGGCATTGGCATAGGGGTCGATGTTGATGCACTTGAATTGGCGCAGGATAACGCCGCGCAACATCTTCTTCAGCTTAGGGTCGCTGTTGGCAAACGGCACATAAGGCCACACCTGTGCGCCCGAGTCGCGCAGCCACATGGCGTGTATGTCGCCCGTATATACGAAAGTATCGTCGGCACCGTCGAAGTGTACGGTGGTGTCGAGCGTGTTGGGAAAACAGTTTTCAAACATCCACGCGAGGTAGGCATTGCTGCGCAACAGGCGTTTCACCTCGCGTATCTTCTTCTCCACGGCATCCGACACAAACAGGCGGTCGGCTTCTGCCGGACGGCGTGTGACATATTTGGTATTGTCCTGCACCGCCACCATTGGCGTGCCTGTGGTTTCTGCCGGAGCGACGGAGGCTTTTGCGGCGGCGGCCAACAGAACAACGGCAGCGGCAGCCAGCATTTGACGTTTTTTCATAGCGTTTGTTTCAAGTATGGTTTTGCATCCTCACGGCACGGCACAAGCGGCGCGCCGCCGGAAATAGAGTTTCAATTTAGGTGGGTTCTATAAATTGGCTTTGGCAGATTGCAAGGCTGTTTTCGAGGCCAATTTGCCTGTGAGTGAAGAAGTATAGCGGGCTATACGACTGAACGAACAGACGGATTGAACCGAAAAGAGACCGCAAGATGACAAAACGCAACCCGTTATGTTATTTCTTGTTTTGCGGTGGGAATTTATAGAACCCACCTTTAGGTTTAGCAAAGTTAGCAATTAATTCTGTGACACACAAATTATGCGCCGCCAATAACACGCCGTCTACCGCCGGGGAGTACTTAAAAAACATTGCGCACCAAATGCAGCACACGCGTGCAGCACATGAAACACGCACGCACCGCAACCGCTGCACGTCAGCAGACCGTGCTCGGCAGACCGCAAGCAGGACCTCCTTCGCACGGCGAAAAGCCCAACTTGTATCGGCAAACTTCACATTAATAATGTCAACAACCCAACGTCTCGCATTTTTTTATTAACTTTGCGATTTGAAAGAAACAGTGAAAAGAAAAGGAAAAGACACTCGATGAGCATATCAGAACTGATAAGCAACTCAAAAGGCAACCGCCGGTTTTCGTTCGAGGTGCTTCCGCCGCTGAAAGGCACCGGCACGGAACGCCTGTTCAAGACCATTGGGGAGCTTAAAGAATACGACCCCACCTACGTCAACATAACGACACACCACAGCGAATACATCTACCGCGAGCTCGACAACGGACAATATGAGCGGCTGCGCATACGCCGCCGTCCGGGCACGGTGGCCATAGCGGCTGCCATACAAGACCGCTTCGGGCTGCCCGTGATACCGCACGTAATATGCAGCGGCGCAACGAGAGAGAGCATAGAGTATGAACTTATCGACCTGCAGTTTCTCGGCATAGAGAACGTGTTGCTGCTGCGCGGCGACAAGGCCAAAGACGACCGCGTGTTCATGCCAACGCCCGGCGGACATGCACACACCACCGAACTTATAGAGCAGGTGAACCGATTCAACGACGGATTCTTCGACGACGGCACGCCCATAAAGCGTCCCGGACCGCGTTTCCACTACGGCGTGGCAGCCTATCCGGAGAAACACGAGGAGGCTCCAAACATGGAGATGGACCTGCAATATCTCAAGATGAAGCAGGACCTCGGGGCAGAGTATGCCGTGACACAGCTCTTCTACGACAACGCCAAATACTTTGCCTTTGTAGAGGCCGCACGCGCCGCAGGCATAACAATACCCATTGTGCCGGGTCTGAAGCCGTTTGCCAAGCTCAGCCAACTCACCGTGGTGCCGCGCACATTCCATTGCGATCTTCCGCAGGAACTCGCTTCGGAGGTGGTGAAGTGCAAGACCGACGACGATGCCAAGGCTCTCGGTGTGGAGTGGACAACCGAACAGTGCCGCCAACTCTATGATGCCGGCGTGGGAAACATACATTTCTACACCGTGTCGGCAGTGGAATCGGTGAAGGAAGTGGCACGTAGGCTACTCTGAAACACACGCACTGCGCCACACAACGGCACACACACAACAACGACAAAGCATGAAATTTGAAGAAGTAATAGGACAGGAAGAGGCAAAACAGATGCTCACCCGGCTCGCCGACAGCGGACGGGTGCCGCACGCCATGCTGTTCTGCGGTCCGCAAGGATGCGGCAAAATGGCTCTAGCAATGGCCTTCGCCTCGCGCCTTCTGGCCGACAACCCGCTGCTGAAGAATTGGGCTCATCCCGACCTGTACTTCTCGTTCCCCACAATAAAGTCGGCCTCCATGGGCAAGGAACACCAGCCCGAGAGCGACGACTACGCCTGCGAATGGCGCGAAATGATTTCGCAAGGCCCTTATTTCACGCTCGAACAGTGGATGTCGGCAATGCACGCCGAAAACCAGCAGGCCGTGATTACGGGTGCCGAAAGCGACAGTCTGGCACGCAAACTGAGCATGAAGTCGAGCCAGGGAGGCTACAAGGTGAGCATAATATGGCTGCCCGAACGCATGAATCAGACGAGTGCCAACAAACTGCTAAAGCTGCTCGAGGAGCCGCCGGCACTCACCGTGTTTATAATGGTGAGCGAAGAGCCCGAAAAACTGCTCGAGACAATACGCAGCCGCACGCAGCGTTACGACTTCAAACGCATAGCTGATGCCGACATAGAGCAGGCTCTCGTGCAGCGGCAAGGCATAGAACCCGACACGGCACACCGCCTTGCGCGCATAGCCGCAGGCAGCTGGACGGCGGCAGCAGAGGCTCTGAAGGCAAGCAACGAGCAGTTGCTGTTCTTCGACCTGTTCACCATGCTCATGCGTCTGTCCTACGGTCGGCGTGTGAAGGAACTCAAAAAATGGGCCGACAGCGTGGCCGCATTCGGCCGGGAGAAGCAGAAACGCTTTCTTGCCTACCTCAGCCGCATGACAAGGGAGAGCTTCATGTATAATTTCCATATACCCGAACTCAACTACATGACCGCCGACGAGGAGCAGTTCACAAGCCGCTTCGCCCCGTTCATCAACGAGGCTAACGTGGTGGAAATGGCCGAAACATTCGAAAAAGCCACACGCGACATATCGCAGAACACCAACAGCAAAATAGTTTTTTTCGACATCGCGCTGGCAGTGACAGTGCTCGTGAGACGCAAACCGTAGCCCACGGCACGACAACCGAAACCTACGCCTATGCCGGGCGGCATGCCGCTACCTCGCGGACACAGACGCAACGGCTCGGCGACAACTATATATCATATATGAAAGATTTCAAAGACATGCAATTCAAAATATCCCGCGGCTGCGACCGGGGGCTGTGCCACTGCGCGTGCGGACGGCAGGACAGGCAACTGAACACCTATGACTGGCTCTACGACGTGCCCGGAAACACCGACGACACCGACCTCGTGGAAGTGCAGTTCAAGAACACACGCAAGGGATATTACCACAACGTGAACAAACTCGACCTGAAAAAGGGCGACATCGTGGCCGTGGAAGCAAGTCCGGGACACGACATCGGAGTGGTGACGCTCACCGGACGGCTCGTGAAACTGCAGGTGAAGAAAGCCAACCTGAAGTCGGCCGACGACATAAAGCGCATCTACCGCATAGCAAAGCCCGTTGACATGGACAAGTATCGCGAGGCAAAAAGCCGCGAACACGAAACCATGATACAGAGCCGACAGATAGCAAAACGGCTGGGACTGCAAATGAAAATAGGCGACGTGGAATATCAGGGCGACGGCAACAAGGCCATTTTCTACTACATCGCCGACGAGCGCGTTGACTTCAGACAACTTATCAAGGTGCTGGCCGACACGTTCCACACACGCATAGAGATGAAGCAGATAGGCGCAAGGCAGGAAGCCGGGCGCATAGGCGGCACCGGACCGTGCGGACGCGAACTGTGCTGCGCCACCTGGATGAAGAACTTTGTGAGCGTGAGCACCAACGCTGCTCGCCTGCAGGACATATCGCTCAATCCGCAGAAACTCGCCGGAATGTGCGCCAAACTGAAATGCTGCCTCAACTACGAGGTTGACGACTATGTGGAGTCGAGCCGCAAGATGCCTGCACGCGACATCGTGCTGCAGACAAAAGACAGCGACTACTACATGTTCAAGACCGACATTCTCGCCGGACTCGTGACCTACTCCACCGACAAGTCGCTCGCCGCAAACCTCGAAACGATATCGGCCAAACGCGCCAAGGAAATAATCGAGCTGAACAAGCGCGGCGAAAAGCCCGACACACTCACCGAAGACGGACAGCTGAAAGAAGCCAAGAAACCGGCCGACTTGCTTGCCGATGCCGACATAAGCCGCTTTGACAAGAGTAAGAAAAAGAAGAAAAACAAGAACCGCAACAACCGTCCAGCCAACGCCGCAGGGCAGAACCGCAAACCGACAGAGGCCACTGCCGACAACAAGCAGAAACCTTCTGACAACAAGCAGAAGCCTTCTGACAAACCGCGCAAGCCGAAACGCAAACCGCAGGACGGCGCGCCCAAGAAACAAGAGGCCGGAAACGACACGCCCAAGAAATGAGAATACTCACCGCACTTGCCGCCGCAATTGTAGCGGCAACGCTCACCACATCGTGCAACACACGCAGAGTGTATGACAGATATGCCAACACTCCGGTGGCCGGATGGGAAAAAAACGACACTCTCTCGTTTGACATCCCGCCCGTAAAGAAGGCCGGGCCATACACGGCACGGCTCGGCCTGCGCACGAGCGCGAGCTATCCGTTCACCAGTCTGACACTGATTGTCGAACAACACATCTATCCCTCGGGCACGGTAAAGGCCGACACCGTGAGGTGCCAGATTACCGACCGGCGCGGAAATGCATCGGGCCACGGCATAAGCTTCTACCAATACCGTTTCGACGTGGGCGAGACAATGCTGCAAGAAGGCGACTCGCTGCACGTAACCATACGCCACGACATGAAAAGGGAGATATTGCCCGGCATAAGCGACGTGGGCATATCGCTCGAAAAACAGCACTGACAACTTTTATAAAGGTATAGACAACAGAAAAAACAGGCATACAGTCACCGCGAAAGATGACTGTATGCCTGTTTTGCAAATATATGGTGACGCGCCGCAGAATGCTTTTCTGCAACACGCAAAAGGCGGCTGCAACCGCTAACGCTGCACTAGGTTGCGACCGGCATCGATGCGCAGGAAGATGAAAAGCAAAAGGGTGAAGCCCCAAAGCGACGAACCTCCGTAGCTGAAGAACGGCAACGGGATGCCTATCACGGGCGTAAGACCGAGCACCATGCCCACATTTATGAACACATGGAAAAGGAATACGCTCAACACACAATAGCCATACACGCGCCCAAACACAAACGGTTGCCGTTCGGCGAGCTTTATAAGCCGCAGCACAAGGGCAAGGAAAAGCAGCAATACGCCTGCCGAACCCACGAAACCTTCCTCCTCTCCCACGGTGCAGAATATGAAGTCGGTGTCCTGTTCGGGCACGAATTTCAGCTTCGTCTGCGTTCCGTTAAGAAATCCCTTGCCTTTCAGTCCGCCCGAACCAATGGCTATCTCGCTCTGGTGCACATTGTATCCGGCTCCGGCTAGGTCTTCGTCAAGACCCAAAAGCACGTTGATGCGCACCCGTTGGTGGGGTTCCATGACATTGTTTAGCACATAGTCGGCCGAATAGAAGAACGCCGTCGATCCCACGACAAACGCCAATATGTAGTAATACTGCGCAAGGCGGGTGTGCAGAGCATGGTAGAGCAGATAGCCCACAAGCACAAGGCATGCCGCAAGCTGCACCCAAACGATGTCGAACGGTATGACAAATTCAGAAAAGGCAAGTGCCAGAAGCGTCGCGCCAAGGCAGTAGGCAAGAATTGTTAAGGTCTGCCGCCGTTGCTTGCAATAAACGTCTACAAGCGCGGCGGTGAACAACTGCACAAGAAGCAACACCACAAACTTGCCCACCGAGGTGGGAGTGTCCCACAGAAGAGTGCTCTCATACTTTATTCCCACCACGAAATAAACCACCATAGCCACGCCCGTGAAGAGTATGCTACCGGGCATTCCCTCGCGGTAGAGCACTAGAAAGAACGACAGATACACGAGTGCCGAACCCGTTTCGCGCTGTCCCACAATGAAAAGCATGGGGGTGATCACTATGGCACAGGCCGCCGCGAAATGCCGCCAACGGCCTATGTTGAAGCCGTAGGCACTCATTAGCTTGGCAAGGGCAAGGGCCGTTGCAAACTTTCCGAACTCGGCCGGCTGCAAGCGCAACGGGCCCAGAACTAACCAGGAGTGCGAACCTTTAATGTCATGGGGGTTGAATATCGTGGCAAACAGCAGCAATAGCAAGATGCCGTAGATTATGTAGGCGAAGGTATCAAAGAAGCGCGTGTCGGTCATGAGTATCACAAAGCCGAGGCAAATGGACGTGCCTATCCATACAATCTGCATTCCCGAACGCGTGCCGAGGGCGAAGATGTCGTTATCGCCATAGGTGTAGCTGGCTCCGCAGATGCTCACCCATCCGAAAATCATAAGCGCGAGGTAGAGCAATATGGTTATCCAGTCTACCGAACGCCAAACGCTTTGCTTTCTGTCTGTTTGCCTTATCATACTTTGTCAAATTGCTTTTTGCAGCCGCCCATGCCTTGGCGGCGTTACGGCATCTTCATCATCGGGCTTCATTGTCGCCGTCAATTGGCGGAGGATGCGGCATTCACCGCACCTTTTGTGGCCTCGCCTGCATTGCCGGCAGCACTTGCCGCTGCTGCATTCTTGCGCGTTGCAGCATGCTTTGCGCCCTGCTTCTTGCGCGACTCCTGCCCCGGGAAACGCGGTCCGTAGCCCAGACGACGCTTCTGCATCTCGGTGGCCTGTGCCTCACTCGACGGCGAAAGTTTGCCGTGCAGGTACTGTTCCATCATGAGTCCGCCTATGGGCACGCCATAGTCGGCTCCCCATCCACCGTTCTCCACATACACGGCAATGGCTATCTTGGGGTTGTTCATAGGCGCAAAACCCATGAACACCGAGTGGTCACGGCCGTGGTTCTGTGCCGTTCCGGTCTTGCCGCAAGGCTCAAAATCATAGCGTGCCAGCATCTTGCACGTTCCCTTCAAGGCCGAAGACCGCATGCCTGCCACCACATAGTCGTAGGCTCGGCGTGCCGCCTTGGTGTAGTGCGGATGCCGGTAGGCTGTGTCGAGCGGCTCGCCCTGCACCTTGCTCACCACATGCGGGGCGTAGTAGTAGCCCCTGTTGGCTATGGTGGCCCCGAGATTGGCTATCTGCAACGGCGTGAGCGTAACCTCGCCCTGCCCTATCGATATACTTATTATTGTAAGTCCGTTCCACGATCCACGGTAGTTGCGGTCGTAATAGTCGGCATTGGGTATCATGCCTCGCTTCTCGCCGGGCAGGTCTATGCCGAGTTTGTAGCCGAATCCCATGCTCACCATATAGTCGCGCCATGTGTCCATGGCATCGTTTACGGTCTTGTACTTGCGTCGGTTGCCCATCATATAGTACAATCCCCAGCAGAAATATCCGTTGCATGAGGTGCTTATAGCATTGACAAGTGATATTGGCGAAGCATGAGAATGGCAGCCGACATGCAGTCCGCGGCAGTAGAACCCGTGGTGGCAGGGGAACGAAGTGCCTGGACTTATGATGCCTTCGGTCATATATGTGAGTGCCTGCGAGGTTTTAAACGTTGAGCCCGGAGGGTACATACCCATTATACTTCGGTTGAGCAGCGGCTTCCACGCGTCGTGCGAGAGCAGCTTATGGTTCTTGCCGCGCAGGCGTCCAACCATTATACGAGGGTCGTAGGTGGGCGAAGAAACCATGCAGAGCACCTCGCCTGTAGACGGTTCTATGGCCACTATGCTGCCAATCTTGCCTTCGAGAAGCCGCTCGCCGAGTGCCTGCAGCTTGAGGTCGATGCTCAGTGTGAGGTCTTTTCCGGCCACTGGGCGGCGGTCGTACTTACCGTTTTGGTATTTGCCTTGTATTCTTCCGCGCGCGTCGCGCAGCAGAATCTGCACGCCTTTCTCGCCCCTCAGTTGCTTTTCGTAGGCTTTTTCCACGCCGAGCTTGCCTATATAGTCGCCCGGCTGATAGTAGTCGTCGTCCTCAATGTCGGATGGCGACACCTCGGCCACGTCGCCTAAGACGTGCGCCGCGTAGGGATATTGGTATTGGCGGATGCTCCGCTGCTGCACATAGAAGCCCGGGAAGCGGAATATCTTTTCCTGGAAAATGCTGAATTCCTCGTTTGACAGCTGGCTCATGAACAGTTGTTGCGTGTAGCGCGAGTAGCCGGGGTTCTTCGAATAGTCCTTAATGTCGTTCATGCGCTTTATGAAGAACTCCTTGGTTATGCCCAAACTCTTGCAGAACTCGGTCGTGTCCAGCCGCCCGCTTTCCTCGTTCATCACCACCATTATGTCGTAGGCCGGCTGGTTGTAGACGAGAAGCTTGCCGTGGCGGTCGGTGATGACCCCGCGGGATGGATATTCTATTTTTTTGAGGAAGGCGTTGCTGTCGGCGTTTTTCTTGTAGTCGTCGCTCATGAGCTGCAAGGTGAAGAGCCTGATGACATAAACCATGACAATGGCCACGGCCACACCGCCAATCACATAACGTCTGTTCTCGAGACTGTAGTCACTCATCAGCGTTTCCTAAGGTTTTCTATTACGAGCGTGAGAAGCACCGTGAGCACGGCGCAGCCGCATACACACTGGAACCATTGCAGCCAGTGGTAGAAATTGAAGGCCTCGATGGTGAAGAAGGCGAGGCAATATACGACAATGATTACCGACGCGTAGGCCACATACTTGGCCGTGCCGAGCGTGGCAAACGAGGGTACTAGGTCGTCGGGGCAGTCGCGCGGCAGGAACAATGCAAGCAAGTAGGGCTGCAGAAGTCCTACCAATGTCATCGAGGCGGCGGCCACGCCCGGCGTGTTGGAGAACATATCGACGGCCAGTCCGAGTGCAAAGCACCACACGAGTGTGGCCCAACGCTGCTGGTCGCGCGGTGTGGGCAGGACAAAACTGACATACAGCAAAGGTGTGGCGCAGTCGAAAAGATGGATGTGGTTGAGCACCAGCGACTGCACGAGAAGCAGTATGACAAACGCCAAAATGTTTCTTACGAATTTCAAACTCATCTGCTCGGTTTTCTTTCTCTTGCTTGTTGACGGCATGCCGTCGGCACGCTTCTTATTATGATATAAGGTGACGGGCGTGTCATTCGCGTGCTTTCAGCGAATCTTCGGCGGCATGCAGGATTTCAAGTTTCTTTTCCATTTCCCTGTCGCTAATTACGCATACGTCGCGCAGTCGGCCGAAATCGGTAGACAGGGTTATCTTCAATCTGTAGGACATGCCGTTGGCCGAGTTGTAGACATGCTTCACGCGTCCCACAACGACGCCCGGCGGGAACACCGACGAATAGCCGCTGGTGACAATGAGGTCGCCCAGTTTGAAGTGGGCATGGCGCGGGATGTCGTCGATGTAGGCTTCTTCGGTGGACCCACCGTTCCAATGCAGGTAGCCGAAATAGCCGCGTCCGCTTATGGTGCAGCTTATGTTCGACACCGAACTGAGCACGGGTATGAGCACCGAATAGTGCTGCGAGACGAGATAGACTATGCCCACCACGCCTGTGCCGCACACCACTCCCATGTCTTTGCGCACTCCGTCGGCTGCGCCCTTGTCGATTGTGATGAAGTTGTTGAGCTTGTCGAGCGAGCTGCCAACCACCTTTGCCGGTATGGTTTCGTAGCCTTTCATCACGTCTTGCTGCAGTCTTTCCACGAGGGTGGTGTCTTTTGTGGCCTTGGCCACCTGCTCTGAGAGCACGGCCACCTGCCTTTCGAGATAGACGTTGCGCTCGGTGAGCTTGCGGTTGACATCGACGAGCGAGAAGAACTGCCCCACGGCCGAGTCCCATTCGTAGACTTTTCCCGACACGGCATTGGCCGACGTGAACCACACGCTGCTCTGGTAGCTGTTGTATTTGAACAGCAGTATGAAGCTGAATACCTCAAGCAGGACGAACACGAACCAGTGGTTGTTGCGTGCAAGAAAATCCAATAAGTTGCGCATAGTGTATAAAAGTAAAAAGGCAAAAGAGCAAAAAAGCAAATCCACGCGCCCGGCTGTGCCCAAAGCACCGCACCGACAACGACGGGGCAGCTGCTCGCTGCCCGTGGGTTTACTTTCCTACCCTCTTACTTCCTTGCTCCGTTTCTGTTTCAATAATGCATTCCCGGCTTTGTCAGCGCATCAGGAACGAGAAGCGGTCGATGTTTTTCAGAGCCACACCGGCACCGATTGCCACGCTGTGCAGTGGGTCTTCGGCTATGTGGAAGGGGATGTTTATCTTGTCGGTGAGACGCTTGTCGAGTCCGCGCAGCAATGCTCCGCCGCCGCTGAGGTAGATACCGTTCTTCACGATGTCGGCATACAGCTCTGGGGGAGTGTTCTCGAGAGCCGAGAGCACGGCGTTTTCTATCTTTGCCACGGTCTTGTCGAGGCAGTGGGCAATTTCCTGATAGCACACGGGCACCTCCATTGGCAGGGCCGTGATGCGGTTAGGTCCGTGCACGACGAAATCTTCGGGTGCGGCATCGCCCAGTTCGGTGAGTGCCGATCCCACGTGTATCTTGATGCGCTCTGCCATGCGCTCGCTCACTTTCACGTTGTGCTGGCGGCTCATATATTCCTGAATGTCGGCCGTGAGGTCGTCGCCTGCGGTGCGTATGGAGTTGTTAGACACGATGCCGCCGAGCGAGATAACTGCGATTTCGGTGCTTCCGCCGCCTATATCGACAATCATGTTGCCCTCGGGGGCTTCAACGTCGATGCCTATACCAATGGCAGCAGCCATAGGTTCGAAGATGAGATATACATCGCGTCCGTCGGCATGTTCGGCGCTGTCGCGCACTGCACGCAGTTCAACCTCGGTGCTTCCCGACGGCACTCCGATTACCATTCGGAGCGAAGGCGAGAACAACCGGCTGCGGGTGTGCACCATTTTTATGAGTCCGCGCATCATCTGCTCGCACGCGGTGAAGTCGGCTATCACGCCGTCGCGCAGAGGCCGGATTGTGCGTATGTTGTCGTGAGTCTTCTCATACATCATTTTCGCCTTTTCGCCGACTGCTATCATCTTGTCGGTGCGACGGTCGAGGGCCACCACCGAAGGCTGGTCAACGACTATTTTGTCGTCGCTGATGATGATGGTGTTGGCCGTTCCGAGGTCCATCGCAATCTCCTGAACGAAAGAAAAAAATCCCATAAGTGTCTTGTGTAAAATATTGTTCTTTAAATATCGGCCGCCGTTGCGTCAGCCGCAGGCGCGTCGCCGCGCCGCACGGGAAGCCTGCCGCGGCCTATTGGCGTTGCTGGCGTTAAACTATTTTGCGAACCACTCGTGAATGGCGGTGTCGTAGTGGCTGCTCACCCCGAATGCCCTTTCGGCGAACATCTTGCGGTCGGCGAGGTCGGTCTGTGCGCCCTTTTCGTTGAGGATGTCGAGAAGCACGCCGTATTCGGCCTTGCTCGGAACTATCACCACGTCGTTGAAGTTCTTTGCTCCGGCGCGTATGAGCGATATTCCGCCTATGTCTATTTTCTCGATTATGTCTTCGTCGGATGCTCCGCTTGCCACGGTCTGCTCAAACGGATAGAGGTCTACCACCACGAGGTCAATCTCGGGTATCTCGTATTCGGCCATCTGTGCGCGGTCGCCTTCGTTGTCGCGGCGTGCGAGGATGCCTCCGAACACCTTGGGGTGAAGAGTCTTCACGCGTCCGCCGAGTATCGACGGGTAGGTGGTGACGCTTTCAACCGACTGGCACTCGTAGCCGAGTGATTCGATGAAAGCCTGTGTTCCGCCTGTAGAAAGGAATTTCACGCCTTCGGCATTGAGTTTTGCGAGCAATGCGTCGAGTCCGTCTTTGTGGAAAACCGAGATGAGAGCGGTCTTGATTTGTTTTGTTCCAGCCATATTTTATGTATTAATCTTTTTGAACTGCAAAGTTAGCAAAAAGCGGTGAATAAGTGGGCAAAAAGCCAAAAAAAATGGGCTTGCATTTCCATTTGGCGCATTGCGGGCGCAAAAGGCGCGCCGCATGCGGTTCTGAAAGGCTCAAAACCCGGCGCGAAGCCCCCAAAAACGGCATAAAAAACCACGGGTAACGGCATGACAGAAACGGACCTAAAGGAGCGCAAGCTGCGCGTATATACGCGAAAAAGGCCAAGGTTTTCACCTCAGCCTTTGCTCGTTGAATGAAAGTAGCGGGACCCAGGATTGAACTGGGGACCTCATGATTATGAATCATGCGCTCTAACCAGCTGAGCTATCCCGCCATTACTCATTTGCGGGTGCAAAGGTAATACATTTTCGTTAAACTCCAAAATTATTCGAAGAAAAAATGTCGAAATTCGTCAAAAAGCATTATTTTTGCAATTGTCAACAGCCCGATGCCCCACCGACTGCCAATATATAATGTGCAGTCAGCGCCCAAACGACGGTATGGCGGCAAATGCTGCGAAACGAAAAAACTATTGAAAAAACATGGGAAAACAGAAGATTGAGATAGTGCACGACCTGCAATCCACCTCGGCCAACATCGTGTGGCAACTCATAGGCACCGCCGAAGGACTGGCGAAATGGATTGCCGACAACGTAAGCATGAAAGACGGAGAGATAACCTTTGAGTGGGGCGACCTGTGGAGACACCACGAAATGCGCTTGGCAAAAGTGCGCGAGAGCGTGAAACAGAACCGCTTCAGCTTCCACTGGACCGACGAGGACGACGACACCTACGTTGAGTTGCGCATGGAGCGCAACACACTCACCAACAATTTCACGCTTTTCATTACCGATTTCGCCGAGGACGACGACACGGAATGGCTGCACAGCACCTGGGAAAAGAACTTCAAGAAGCTGCACCAGACAAGCGGACTGTAACACAAACGCCCACACACCGACGCCGGGCAAAGCTGCCACGCCACCGCGAAACCATATTTACGCACGGCCACAAAGTCGAGTGGAGAGACCGAATGCGGCCAAGAATTTAACAGAAATTCACTAAAATAAGACATCAGAAAATTCCGTCTGCAACCCGCAAAATAGAACTTCGCAAGCCCAAAAACGCCTGTCCGAAACACAACAAAAGCAACAACAAAACCAAAAGAAGCCTTGCCTGTGCCGCAAACAAGGCTTACTCACACGGCAAACAAGGCTTGCCCGACAGCGCAGCAAGCCTATTTCATGTTGCAAACAAGCCTTGTTTGCAGCATTTCAGACACCGAGACACAGCATTTTTTACCTCACGTCATTTGACAAAAACAACTATACCGGCTGACTGACAGCAAGTTATCTATTCACAACGATTTTCCCGTTATTCACGCACGACTTTACTTCAGAACGGAATGTGCACAAAATCACATGTTAACAAACCTTACACAAGTCTAACGAAACATAACACACCGCCGCAACCACCGCATCGGCCACCTCGCACCCGTGCCGACACGCGCCCGCGCACAGTTTAAAAAAACAACGCAAACAAACAATATCTGAAATATTTATACTAAATTTGCACACCATTAGGCCGCATTTCACAAGGCCGCACCACAACATGTTTCGGATAAAGAAGTTAGACATTTTCATAGCAAAACAATTCGGCCTGCTGTTCGTGGGAACGTTCTTCATCTGCCAGTTTGTGCTGATGATGCAGTTTCTGTGGCGATATATCGACGAGCTCATAGGCAAGGGGCTATCGATGGACGTGCTCGCCGAATTCTTCTGGCACATGGGACTGATGCTCGTGCCGCAGGCACTGCCGCTCGCCATTCTGCTCTCGTCGCTCATAACATTCGGCAACCTGGGCGAAAGCAGCGAGCTCACGGCCATAAAGGCAGCCGGAATATCGCTCATGCAGGCTTTCCGCCCGCTCATAGTCATATCGGTGGCTATATGCATCACCTCGCTCTATTTCCAGAACAGCATCGGCCCCGAGGCCAACAGGAAAATAGCACAGATGCTCATCTCGATGAAGCAGAAAAGCCCCGAGCTCGAAATTCCCGAGGGAATATTCTACGACGGCATCCCCAACAGCAACATATATGTGCAGAAGAAAGACCTGAAGACGGGCAAGCTCTACGGCATCATGATCTACCGCATGACGGGCAGCTACGAAGATCAGGCCATAATACTCGCCGACTCGGGCATGCTGCAGGCCACGGCCGACAAGAAACACCTGCTCATGTCGCTGTGGAGCGGTGAGTGGTTTGAGAACATGCAGTCGCAAGAACTTGCCAACAGCGCGTCGGTGCCCTACCGACGCGAGTCGTTCGTGGGCAAACGCATCGTGCTCGACTACGACGGCGACTTCAACATGGCCGATGCAACGTCGATTTCCAACGACGCGCGCGGCAAGAGCTTCGCACAGATACACAACGACATGGACTCCATCTGCGAGCAATACGACAGCATAGGACGCACCTACTACCGCGACGACCGCAACATATTCTACCGCACGCCCGCACTGTCGCGCACCGACTCGCTGCGCGCCGTGAAGCTCGGAATGGCCAGCAAAACCTATGACACCGACTCGGCCTACGCCGCACTCAACGCCGAACAGCGGCGCGCGGTGATAATGCAGGCCAACAGCAAGGTGCAGTCGAGGCTTAACGACCTCAGCTTCAAGAGCATGATAACAACCGACGGCGACAAACTCATACGCCAGCACAAGATTGAGGCGATAGGAAAGATAACGCTCGCACTCTCGTGCCTGATATTCTTCTTCATCGGAGCGCCGCTCGGGGCCATCATACGCAAGGGCGGACTCGGCATGCCGGTGCTCGTGTCGGTGCTCGTGTTCATCGTCTACTACATCCTCGACAACTCCGGCTACCGCATGGCACGCGGCGGAATGTGGACAATATGGTTTGGAAAGGGTCTCGCACCGGGCGTGCTCATTCCCATGGCGGTGTTCTTCACGGTGAAGGCAAGCAACGACTCAATGGTGTTCAACATCGACCTCTACCGCGAACTGCTGCGACGACTGCTCGGACTGAGGGTGAAACGCAGCGTGACACGCAAGGAAGTGATAATAAACGACCCCGACTACACACGCGACCGGGCCCGGCTCGAAGCCATAAGCCGCGACGTGGCCGAATATTCGAGGCAACATCATCTGAAAACCGCGCCCAACTGGGTGAAGGTATTCTTCAAGTATGAACCCGACCACGAGATTGAGCGCATAGGCAACGAACTGGAAGAGGTGATTGACGACCTAGCCAACACGCGCGACCGCACCATTCTCGGCGCGCTCAACCAATACCCCATACTCGCAGTAAAGGCGCACACGCGCCCGTTTGAGCGCAAATGGCTCAACATAGCGGCCGCCATAGCCGTGCCGGTGGGGATAGTGCTCTACCTGAGAATGTGGCGGTTCAGAATAAGACTGCTGCGCGACCTCAGGACAATAAAGGCCGCCAACGACATCATCACAGCGCGCATAGCCGAAAGGGAAAGCGCATGACGCGGCCACAACAAGGCATCTACACATTATTATATATACACTATGCAACTGCCGTACGGCAGCAAGCATAGCAAGACTAATACAAAACCAATAAAAAAACGACAAATATATGGGAGATTTCAAACTCAGCTGCATCGACGATGCCGTGAAAGACTTCAAAGACGGAAAGTTCGTTATCGTGGTGGACGATGAAGACCGCGAAAACGAAGGCGACCTTATCATCGCCGCCGAGAAAATAACACCCGAGCAAGTGAACTTCATGCTCAAGAACGCCCGCGGAGTGCTGTGTGCGCCCATAACGCTGTCGAGGTGCGAAGAACTCGACCTGCCCCACCAGGTGAGCGACAACACATCTATGCTCGGCACACCGTTCACCATAACCGTTGACAAGCTAGAAGGATGCTCAACGGGAGTGTCGGCACACGACCGCGCAGCCACTATAAGGGCTCTGGCCGACCCCGCTTCGACACCGCAGACATTCGGCCGACCGGGACACATCAACCCGCTCTACGCTCAGGACAACGGAGTGCTGCGCCGCTGCGGCCACACCGAAGCCGCAATCGACCTGTGCCGCCTCGCCGGACTCTACCCCGCCGGCGCGCTGATGGAGATAATGAACGAGGACGGCACCATGGCACGCATGCCGCAGCTCATGGAAATGGCCGAAGAATGGGGCATACGCATCATCACGATAAAAGACCTCATCGCCTACCGTCTTAAAAAAGAATCGATAATAGAAGTGGGCGAAGAGGTTGACATGCCCACCGAATACGGACACTTCCGCCTCATACCCTTCCGCCAGCAGAGCAACGGAATGGAACACATGGCACTCGTCAAGGGCGAGTGGAACGACGACGAGGCAGTGCTCGTGCGCGTGCATTCGTCGTGCGCCACCGGCGACATCCTTGGCAGCAAACGCTGCGACTGCGGCCAACAGCTGCACAAGGCCATGGAAATGATAGAAAAAGAGGGCAAGGGAGTGCTCATCTACATGCAGCAGGAAGGACGCGGCATAGGACTGATGAACAAGATTGAAGCCTATAAACTGCAGGAGGAAGGCTACGACACGGTTGACGCCAACGTGCACCTGGGCTTCAAACCCGATGAGCGCGACTACGGATGCGGAGCACAGATGCTGCGCCACCTGGGCATACACAAGATGCGCCTACTCACCAACAACCCCACAAAACGCGTGGGACTCGAAGCCTACGGCCTTGAAATAGTGGAGAATGTGGCAATAGAAACCGTGCCCAACAAATACAACGAACGCTATCTTAAAACAAAGCGCGACCGCATGGGGCACACACTGCACCTGAAATAACCTCCGAAGCACGGCAACCGCAACCACACGGCAAACCGCCGGTCTGAACGCAAGACAAAGGAAAACGCGCTCAGTCCGGCGGTTTTTCACATTTGCAACATACTATAGGCGTGTTCTATAAACACCACGCACAGTTAAAATTTATTGGTGTCCGGCAAAAACTTTGCAGCAGGTAAGTCCCGTAGGGACGGCAGATTATAGCGTAGGTGCTTGCCCCTACGTTTATGTTTAAAACAAACTTTGCTCCTGTAAGGGGCGCATAATTCATTGTGATATTGAACTCTGCGCCCCTTACAGGGGCAAAATATGGTTATGCCTAATAGATAGGGGCAAGCCCCTATCCTATAATATTCGCCCCATACTGGGGCAATGGAGTGCTAACCATGCAAAGGGCAAAAGTAAGCCCGCGGGGGTCAGAAGTCTTATAAAGACCTGGCTTTCCCCGTTTTACAATATTAGACCAATATTTTACCGGACACCAATAGTTAAAATTGCATTTTAGGCGGATTGCTCTTTGTTTCTTTTTGTTTCTATCCGGCATCTTTCCCTTCCTTCATCAGTCGTATAGCCTGCTACGCCTCTTCTGAAAGCAAGTGAAATTCGATTGTCTAAAATCCAAAAATCAACAAAAGGTAATTTACATAACCCGCCTATAAAAAAGACATTAAAAAAACGTTTATTTTGCGCAAAACGCACGAAATAAGAAAACAATTAGTGCCATAAAACGATTTTATTTTTTAATTTTGCAAAACATATATAACGATAATCACAACTATGGCACAATTATCCAACCGGCTTAACCGTCTCGCTCCATCGGCTACTTTGGCGATGTCGCAGAAAAGCGGCGAAATGAAAGCACAAGGTATCGACGTGATTAACCTGAGCGTGGGAGAGCCCGATTTCAACACCCCGGAACACATCAAGGAAGCAGCCAAGAAGGCTATCGACGACAACTACTCACGCTACTCGCCCGTACCGGGCTACGCCGACCTGCGCAAGGCAATATCGGACAAGCTGAAAAACGAGAACGGACTCGACTATTCAACAAGCGAAATACTCGTGTCGAACGGCGCAAAGCAAAGCGTGTGCAACACCGTTATGGCCCTGGTGAACGAAGGTGAAGAAGTGATAATACCCGCCCCCTACTGGGTGAGCTACCCGCAAATGGTGAAACTTGCCGGAGGTACGCCGGTGATAGTAAACGCCGGATTTGAGCAGAACTTCAAAATCACACCCGAACAGCTCGAGGCTGCAATAACACCCAACACCCGCATGCTCATACTCTGCTCGCCCAGCAACCCCACGGGAAGCGTATATTCGAAAGAAGAACTCGAAGGGCTGGCCGAAGTGATAAAGCGCCACGAAGGCATGTATGTGCTCGCCGACGAGATATACGAACACATTAACTATATAGGCAAGCACGAAAGCATCGCACAGTTCGACGGAATGAAAGAACGCTCTATCATCGTCAACGGCGTGTCGAAAGCCTATGCCATGACAGGATGGCGCATCGGCTTCATAGCAGCACCCGAATGGATAGTGAAAGGATGCAACAAACTGCAGGGACAATACACCAGCGGCCCGTGCTCGGTAAGCCAGAAAGCAGCCGAAGCAGCCTACACCACATCGCAGGAATGCGTGGAAACCATGCGCAAGGCATTCGAACGCCGACGCGACCTCATAGTGCAGCTCGCACGCGAAATAGAAGGATTGGAAGTGAACGAGCCGCAGGGCGCATTCTATCTGTTCCCGAAATGCAGCAGCTTCTATGGCAAGAGCGACGGCACGACAACCATAAACAGCTCCACCGACCTCGCCATGTATCTGCTTGAAAAAGCACATGTGGCCACCGTTGGCGGCGATGCATTCGGCGACCCCGACTGTTTCCGCATGAGCTATGCCACAAGCGACGACAACATACGCGAAGCCATGCGCCGCATAAAAGACGCGCTCGGCAAACTAAAATAAAGGCATCGTGTTAAAGCTTGTTAATCCATAAATTTATTAGTCTTAATTTGCTATCTTTGCCAAGTCTATTTGGCAAAACACCCTCAAATCGCAAACAGCACTAACAAACAACCTTGGATTGACATTAAATCACGGAAATACTACTTAAATTATTAATAACTTATTAAATTCTTAAAAAATTATGGCAACTACACAAGCTAAAGTGAGTCCGAAGAAGAAATCTTCCGGATTCCAGGGAGTTAGAGATGCAATTTGGATCATCGTTGCATGTTTCATTCTTGCAGTATGTTTCTACAAATTCGTGTTGGGTAACCCCGACAACTTCGTAGGCGGCGACCCTGCAAACGCAGTGAAAGACGGAAGCCTTCTCGGTACAGTGTACAAGGGTGGTATCGTCGTTCCGGTGATCATCACATTGCTCTTCACCGTTATCGCACTCTCAATCGAGCGTTTCTTCGCTCTGCGCAACGCATTCGGCAAGAGCTCACTCACAAAGTTCGTCGTTAACGTAAAGACTGCCATCAACGCAGGCGACATGGCCAAGGCACAGGAAATCTGCGACAAGCAGAGAGGTTGTGTGGCCAACGTGGTAGGCGCATCTATCAAGGCTTACAAGGAAATGGAAGCTATGCCTAACCTGAAGCGCGCACAGAAGGTGGCTAAGATCCAGCAGGCACACGAAGAGGCTACACAGCTCGAAATGCCTACTCTGCAGATGAACATGCCTATCCTCGCAACTATCGTAACCCTCGGTACTCTTACCGCCCTCTTCGGAACTGTGGTTGGTATGATCCGTTCGTTCGCCGCTCTGGCTTCTGGTGGCGGTGGCGACTCCCTCCAGCTCTCCGAAGGTATTTCTGAGGCACTTGTAAACACCGCATCAGGTATCTTGACATCTTGGTTCGCTGTGGTTTCTTACAACTACTATTCAAACAAGATCGATAAGCTGACATACGCGCTTGACGAAGTAGGTTACACTATTGCTCAGACATACGAAGCAAATCACGCAGACGAGGCTTAATTTTACTAACCCTTTAAAACGTTTATCATTATGGGTAAAGTAAAAGTTAAGAAAGCGGATGTCTGGATAGACATGACTCCTATGTCAGACGTGATGGTCCTCCTGCTCACCTTCTTCATGTTGACATCAACATTCGTGAAGAACGAGGCAGTGAAGGTTGTCACCCCTGGCTCGGTATCCGAAATAAAGGTGCCGGAGAACAATGTCCTGACATTACTCTGCGACAAGGAAGGCCGCATCTTCGTGGGGATGGACACCCCGAAGAAGATGGAAGACCTGATTTCTGGAATGGCTTCACAATATGGCGTGCAGCTCACAAAGAAACAGCTCGAGAATGGCCGTGGCGCCGCCTCCATCGGAGTGTCAATGCAAGACTTGACAAGCTGCTTGGAATTGGGCGACAAGATGAACGAGTACCAGGCAACTAAAGGTATCCCTACCGATAGTGTCAACGGAAAGCAAAGCGAATTTCAGGACTGGGTGCAGATGGCACGCGACAACAACGGTTCTGACATGAAGATTGCTATCAAAGCAGATGCCGGCACTCCCTACAAGGTAATTAAGAAGATGATGTCTGAGCTGCAGGATATGAGCGAAAACCGCTACTTCCTCATCACGGCACTTAAATCAAATTCGGAGGATTAAGACATGGCAAAGAAAAAAGCAAGCAGACAGAAAAAAATGAACACCCGCGTGGACTTCACGCCTATGGTGGACATGATGATGCTTCTTATCACGTTCTTCATGCTCTGTACATCTCTGGCTAAGCCACAGACGATGAATTTGACCATGCCGAGCAACGACAAGAACATCTCTGACAAGGACCGCAATGCGGCCAAAGCGTCACAGACAATCACAATCTATGTGTGCGGAAATGACAAGATCTACCACGTTGACGGAATCCCCAACTATTCCGATCCCAGCTGCCTGAAAGAAACAACATGGGGCAAGAACGGTATCCGTGAAGTGCTCATCAAGCACGTCACCGAAGACGGTTCAACTCCCGTTGCCGACATCATGACAGCAAAGATCAAGCTCGACCAGAAGAAGCTCGCCAACCCGGCAGCCTATCCTGACAGCGTTTACGACAACGAGTTGAGCAAGATTAAGAGGGGTGAACTCGAAGGCGGAAAGGTGCCCACGATGACAATCATCATCAAGTGCACCGACACTGCTTCTTACAAGAACATGGTGGACGCTTTGGACGAGATGACTATATGCAGTATTGGTACTTATGTCATTGACAAGATTAATCCCGACGATGCCGCTCTGCTGGCAAAGAGAGGCATTAAGTGATTATCGATGACTAATAATTAAAGAAAGGACATACAATGGCAAAATTAGATTTGGTATCCAATGAGTGGACTGACCTCGTCTTCGAAGGCAGAAACCAAGCATACGGCGCATACAAACTGCGCAAGGGTACTACCAAGCGTAACGTCTGGTCAATTATTATAGTAGCCTTAGCTGCAGTGCTTCTTTTCCTCGGTCTCCAACTCCAGCGCATGGTGGAAGCCAACAAGACAGTTGAGAATACTCAGGCTGTCGAGCTTTCAGCACTTGAGCAGAAGAAGAAGGAAGCAAAGGTTGAGAAGAAAGAAATCATCAAGCAAGAGCCCGAAAAGGTAGTCGAGAAAGTGAAGAGTTCTGTGAAATTCACCGCTCCTGTCATCAAGAAGGACAACGAGGTGAAGGAAGAGGACGAAATCAAGCTCGACGAAGTGAACAAGGACAACAAGGCAATCGGTGCTTTCAACGTGGAAGGCAACGACGAAGTGGGCGGAAAGGTATTGGAAGCCAAAGAGGAAATCAAGGCTCCGGAACCTCCCAAGCACGAGGAAGAGACAAAGATCTTCACCGTTGTTGAGCAGATGCCTATGTATCCTGGCGGCGACGCAGCCCTTATGCAGTATCTGAGAGACAACATCCACTACCCGGCAGTAGCAGCCGAAAACGGTGTGCAGGGACGTGTTGTTGTAGGCTTCGTTGTTGAGAAAGACGGTTCAATCACCGATGTCAACGTGATGCGTTCGGTTGACCCGTCACTCGACCGGGAGGCAGTGCGCGTGGTAAAGGGTATGCCACACTGGAAACCGGGCAAGCAGAACGGTTCGGCAGTGCGTGTTAAATACCAGGTACCCGTAACATTCAGATTACAGTAATACCAAGAGTTACTAAATGAAGAAGAACTTATCTTACATATTTTTCGTAGGATTAACACTGTCAGCCATCCTTCTCGCCTCATGCGGCGAGCAGAAGCGGAAGGATGGCCGCACAGATACAAATTCGTCAGGGGTGATTAGTTTTGCCTCTGACGAAAGTTTTAGTCCCATCATCGACGAGTTGATTGAAGTATTCGAGGCACAATGTCCCGACGCAAAACTCAACCCGATTTACGGCAATGAGGTGGACGGTGTCAACATGTTGCTCAAAAATAAAGTCTACCTCACTATTACTTGCCGCAACTACACAAAGAAAGAGCACGACTATCTCAAGAATTCCGACCAGTTGCCCGAAGCCATTCCGCTCGCATACGACGGCATGGCACTAATCTGCAACAACAAGAATGCCGACACCTGCATCACGGTCGACGATGTACGCCGCATACTCAGCGGCAAGGTGAACAAGTGGAGCGAGATAAACAAAGGCTCGCGTCTCGGCGAAATATGGGTTTGTTTCGACAATCCCAAATCGAGTGCAGTGAAATTCTGCGTCGACTCTATACTTGGCGGAAAGCCCATTAACAGCCCCAACATATTCGCTGCGAAAGACAGCAAGGACGTAATAGAATACGTTGAACGCACGCCTAACTCAATAGGCATCATTGGTAGCAACTGGCTCAACGACCGCCGCGATTCTACCAACACTACTTGGAAAAAGAACATAACTGTAATGTCGGTAAGCAAAATGCAAAAAGCCACACCGATGAACAGTTGGAAACCATATCAAGTGTATCTCCTTGACGGCCGCTATCCGTTTGTGAGGACGATATACGCACTGCTCAACGACCCGAAACGCGGTCTGCCATGGGGCTTCGCCCACTTTATCGAATCCCCGCGCGGACAGCTTATGGTGCTCAAATCGGGCCTTCTCCCAGTGAAAGGCGAGATAACCATACGCGATGTCAACGTGAGCAGCGAATAGGATGCAAGCGATTAAACCATTTCCCCACAAACGCATCAAAAGGGTAAAAGGCATTCCAAACAAACAGGTCAAGAAGAATTGTAACATCAAAAAGAAAGAGATTAGACTATGAAAGCAACAAAATATCTTGTAGCGGGAGTGTTGGCGCTCAGCTTCTATGCTCCCTCCATGGCTCAGGACGTAAAGTCACAGGTTGAAGCCATAAGCAAAGTGATTATAGAAAACAACGGTGACGTGAACGCAACGAAGAATGCGGTAAAAGAATTCACCAAAGTAAACAAGAAGAACGCACAGGCACTTGCCGGTCTGGGTCGTGCTTTCCTCGATGCCAAGAACATCGAGCAGGCCAAGGTTTATGCCGACATGGCTTGCAAGGTGGGCAAGAACGTGGCCGACGGCTACCTCTTGCAGGGCGACATTGCAGCTGCCCAGGACGATGGAGGCCAGGCTGCATCATGGTATGAGCAGGCCACCGATTTCGACAAGCAGAACCCGATTGGCTACATAAAGTATGCCCGCGTCTACCAGAAAGTAGACCCCGATGGCGCTGTTGCAATGCTTGAGAAGCTGCGTCAGGTAAAGCCCGACTATCCCGTTGATGCTGCCGCTGGCTACATGTATTCAAACAACAACAAGCTGAAGACAGCCATGACATGGTATGACAAGGTGCAGGACGTGACGAAACTGGAAAACTACATTCTCTTCGACTATGCCTCAACAGCCTACGTTCTCGAGCAGTATGACAAGGCTTTGAAGCTCGCCACCACCGGAAGCAACACCTATCCGCAATACAGCGCGTTCAACCGTCTGGCATTCTACTGCTACGACAAGCAGAAAGACTACGCCAATGCCGAGACCTACGCCAACAAGCTGTTCAACAAGACAGACACTACAAAATTCATAGTCAGCGACTACCTCTACTACGGCGACGTGCTTGCCAACCTCGGACGCACCGAAGAAGCCATCGCAGCCTATAAGAAGGTGAAAGAGGTAGACCCGACACGCAACGACGTGAACAAGCTCGTGTCTGAGGCTTACGAGAAGCAGAAAGACTACACCAACGCCGTGGCAAGCTACAAGCAATATCTTGCCGACCTCGGCGACAAGGCCAACGCCAACGACTACCGCGCCCTTGCCGACATTTACTATGCTGAAATAGAAGGTGCAGAAGGCGCAAAGAAGCAGGCTGCTCTGAAAGCCGCCGACGACGTATATGCCGAAGTTGAAAGCAAGTTCTCGTATGCAGTGGACTACGCCGTGTACCAGCGTGCGCTGATTCACTACCAGATGAACCCCGACATGAAGACCGGTTTGGCAAAGCCCTACTACGAGAAATACATCGAACTCGTTGCAGGCAAAGCCGACAAGAGCGCATCGGAGCTGAAGAAACTTGCCACTGCCTACCAATACCTTGCCGTGCACTACATCCAGAACGACAATGTTGCCGAGGCAAAGGCCAATGCCGCCAAGCTGCTTGAAATACGTCCCGAGGACGAAACCGGACAGCAGATTGTGAACTTGAAATAAAACGACATTTGTTTAATATTACCCAACGGGATGCCAGACGTTACTGTCAGGCATCCCGTTTTTGATTTCGTGCAGAGCCAAAACCCTTTTGGCCGACGAATGAAAGTGACCGTGTTTTGTCCAAAAGCACAAAGCCTACGCAGCAGGCAACGTTTTCATGTACACGCATCTGCAATGTTCCCACATTTCAACTTTTACCACACAGACCCGTACACTTTAATAGAAATTTTGTAACTTTGCACCGCATTTGTCAACGCCTTCATCTCACATGCGCCACTGGCGCACAGAGCACGTGGACGATGCACGCCAAAAGCGGAAACATAACAAACGATTAAAACGACAAACATATGAACGTAGCAATAGTGGGCGCGAGCGGCGCTGTGGGACAGGAGTTCCTCCGCATACTCGCCGAGAGGAATTTCCCGATTGACAATCTTGTTCTGTTCGGTTCGCAACGGTCGGCCGGCACGACATACAATTTCAAGGGCAAAGACTACGAAGTGAAGCTCCTGCAACACAACGACGACTTCAAGGACATCGACGTGGCGTTTGTGTCGGCCGGAGGCGGCACATCAAAAGAATTCGCCGAGACAATCACCAAGCACGGCGCGGTGATGATCGACAACTCGAGCGCGTTCCGCATGTGCGACGACGTGCCCCTCGTTGTGCCCGAGTGCAACCCCGAGGATGCCCTCAACCGTCCGCGCGGCATCATTGCCAACCCCAACTGCACCACTATTATGATGGTGGTTGTGCTCAAACCGCTTGAAAAGCTGAGCCACATCAAGCGCATCCACATAGCAAGCTACCAGAGCGCGAGCGGCGCAGGAGCCGCCGCTATGGCCGAGCTTCAGCAGGAATACGAGGAACTGGTGGGCGGCAAGCCTGTCACGGTGAGCAAATTCCCCCACCAGCTGGCCTACAACGTCATTCCGCAAATCGACGTGTTCACCGACAACGGCTACACCAAGGAAGAGATGAAGATGTTCAACGAAACGCGCAAGATACTCCACAGCGATGTGCGCTGCTCGGCAATGTGCGTGCGCGTGAGCTCGCTGCGTTCCCACTCTGAGAGCGTTTGGATTGAAACCGAAAGCCCCATAAGCGTTGAGGAAGCACAGAAGGCCATAGCCGCTGCACCCGGATGCACGCTGAAAGACGACCCCGCCAACCTCGTCTATCCCATGCCTCTTGAAACGGCAGGCAAAGACGACGTTTATGTAGGGCGCGTGCGCAAAGACCTTGCCGACGACTGCGGCCTCACATTCTGGCTCAGCGGCGACCAGATACGCAAGGGTGCCGCACTTAATGCAGTGCAGATTGCAGAATATCTAGAGAAAGTGGGCGACCTGAAGAAATAACCGCCACAAAAGCCGGACACAGACATACGCCGGCCAAAAGGAAACACACGGAACTCCGCAAACACGCTATGAAGCGTTGCGCGAAGTTCCGTTTTTTCGTTTCACGGCATGCTTTTTGCCGATATTTTCACTAACTTTGCAGAAGACAACTGCATACGGGCCACAAGAGCAAGCCTTGCTTGCACCCGCCTGCAACATCTTCGCACCCAAAACGAAAGCCGCCGCATGAACCATATAGCCAGCTATTTCCCGATAACCGACCCCACACTGATTTTCTTCGTGGTGCTGCTCATCATCTTGTTTGCCCCAATCATCATGGGCAAACTGCGCATCCCGCACATCATAGGCATGGTGTTGGCCGGCGTGGCAATAGGCAAGTACGGCTTCAACATACTCGTGCGCGACGACTCCTTCGAACTGTTCGGCAAGGTAGGACTTTATTACATCATGTTTCTCGCATCGCTTGAGATGGACATGGAAGGCATCAAGCGCAACGGCAAACGGATCGTGAGCTTCGGACTTCTCACCTTCGCCGCCCCCTTCGTCCTCGCCTTTACGGCCAGTATCTACCTCCTAGGCTATTCCACCCAGGCATCATTGCTCCTCGGGTGCATCATGGCATCCAACACGCTCATATCCTACCCCATCGTCGGACGCTACGGCCTTCAGCGCAAACCCAGCGTTACGCTCAGCGTGGGTTCGTCAATGCTGTCGCTGCTCATGGCCCTGGTTACGCTCGCCGCTATTGTGGCGGCCCACGAGGGCAGCACCGGCGTGTGGTTCTGGGTGCTTTTCGCAACCAAGTTCGCAGCCTACTGCGCAGCCATGGCAACAATAGTGCCACGGCTCACCCGTTGGTTCCTGCGCCGATACAGCGATGCCGTCATGCAGTTCATCTTCGTCATGTCCATGCTTTTTATGAGTGCTGCGCTTAGCGAGGCTGTGGGTCTTGAAGGCATCTTCGGTGCCTTTCTCTCCGGCCTCATCCTCAACCGCTACATTCCCCATGTGTCGCCGCTGATGAACCGCATCGAGTTTATCGGCAACGCGCTCTTCATCCCCTATTTTCTCATAGGCGTAGGCATGCTCATCAACGTGCGCCTGCTTTTCGGCGGCGGTGCCATCGTGGCCGTGGTAGTGGCCATCACCGCCTTCGGCACAATAGGCAAGGCCGTAGCCGCCTATGTTGCCGCCCGCCTGTTCCGCCTGCCGCTGTCGTCGGGCAACATGATGTTCGGCCTCACCTCGGCACATGCCGCCGGCGCGATAGCAATGGTCATGGTGGGAATGCGGCTGCACCTGCCCGACGGAACATGCCTCGTGGACGACGACATGCTCAACGGCGTGGTGATAATGATACTCTTCACCTGCATCATTTCCACCTTAGTCACCGAACGCGCCGCCCAGCAGATTACGCTACGCGACAAGGAGATGCCCGCCGACGATACCCCTGCCGAGAGCGAGAAGGTGCTCATACCCATGAAATACCCCGAATATGCCAACCGCCTCGTCAACCTCGCCATGATGATGCGCAACCCCAAGAACACCACGGGGCTTGTGGGATTGAACGTGGTATACGACGATGCCGACATGCTGCGCAACCAAGAACAGGGCGCACGCCTGCTGGAAAATGTGGCGCAATATGCCGCCGCTGCCGACATCACGATGCAGACCCAGGTGCGCGTGGCGGCAAACATAGCCAACGGCATACGTCATGCCTTCAAGGAATTCCGTTGCACCGAAGTGCTCATCGGAATGCACATGCACCGCGAAGTGTCGTCGAAATTCTGGGGCGAATTCCACCAAAGCCTCTTCAACGGCCTCAACAACCAGATTATAATGGCCCGGCTCACGCAGCCGCTCACCACCATAAGGCGCATACATGTGGCCGTGCCTTCGCGCGCGCAGTTTGAACCCGGCTTCTACCGTTGGCTCGAACGTCTTGCACGCCTTGCCGAAAACCTTGAGTGCAAGACCGAGTTCCACGGCCGCGACGACGTGCTGCCGCTCATCGAGAGCTACCTCGGCACGCGCCACGCCACCGTGCGCGCCACCTACTCCACCATGCACCACTGGGCCGAAATGCCGCAAGTGGCGGCCAACATCGCCGCCGACCACCTGTTTGTGGTGGTCACGGCTCGCAAGGGCACGGTGTCCTACAAGAACGCACTCGAACAGTTGCCCGACGAGATGACGCAATATTTCTCGGGCAAAAACATCATAATAATCTTCCCCGACCAGCACGGCGACCCGATGGACGAGATGACATTCGCCCAACCGCAGCACACCGAGGATCGGAGTGCCTACGAGGCAATAGGCAAACTCATAGGTAAGATGAAGAAGAAAAAAGACTGATGCGTGCCTGCGGAAACTCACTCCACAGGGCAACAGCATAAAACACACAAAAAGAAAGATGATTGACATAAAAGGCATTACAAAAAGCTTCGGAACGCTGCAGGTGCTCAAAGGCATCGACCTGCACATTGCACGCGGCGAAGTGGTGAGCATCGTGGGACCGAGCGGAGCCGGAAAAACCACTCTGCTGCAAATCATGGGCACACTCGACAAACCCGACAGCGGTTCGATAACCATAGGTTCCACCGACATACGGGCACTCAGCGGCAAGCAGATAAGCGAATTCCGCAACCGCAAGATAGGCTTCGTGTTCCAGTTTCACCAGCTCCTGCCCGAGTTTACGGCACTCGAAAACGTGATGATTCCGGCCTACATCGGCGGTACGAAAAAGCGCGACGCCCACCGCCGCGCCATGGAACTGCTCGAATTCATGGGCCTTGCCGACCGCGCATCACACAAGCCCGCACAACTGTCGGGAGGCGAGAAACAGCGCGTGGCAGTGGCACGCGCGCTCGTGAACAACCCCGACGTGATATTCGCCGACGAACCGAGCGGAAGCCTCGACACCAAAAACAAGGCCGAACTGCACAAACTATTCTTCGACCTGCGCGACAAGTTCGGGCAAACCTTCGTAATCGTCACCCACGACGAGCAACTCGCCGCCATAACCGACCGCACGATAATCATGCGCGACGGACTGCTCTGCGGCGAACGTACACGCGACGACAATACCCATATTGACGTCTAAAACAAAAACACGCAACAACAATGATAAAGTTAGGAGACTACAACACACTCACCGTGGTGAAGGAGGTTGACTTCGGCATCTACCTCGACGGGGGCGACGAGGGCGAGATACTCATGCCCAAACGATATGTGCCCGAGGGCACAAAGCCCGGCGACGAGCTCGAGACATTCATCTATCTCGACAACGAAGAACGCCCCGTTGCCACCACCGAACGTCCGCTCGCCAAGGTGGGCGACTTCGCCTACCTCGAAGTGGCATGGGTGAACGAATACGGGGCTTTCCTGAAATGGGGTCTTATGAAAGACCTTTTCTGCCCCTTCCGCGAGCAGAAGAAGCGCATGCAGATAGGCGAAAGCTACATCGTGCACGTGCACCTCGACGAAGACAGCTACCGCATCATGGCCTCGGCAAAAATAGAACGCTATTTCAACGAGCGTGCCCCAATGTTCAAGCACGGTCAGGAGGTTGACCTGCTCGTGTGGCAGAAAACCGAAATGGGCTTCAAGGTGATTATCGACAACTGCTATCCCGGACTGGTTTATGAAGACCAGGTGTTCCGCTACATACACACCGGCGACCGCACCAAAGGCTACATCAACACCGTGCGGCCCGACGGCAAGGTTGACGTTACGCTCCAGCCCACCGGCAGACAGCAGACACTCGACTTCTCTGAAGAACTGCTGCAATATCTCAAAGACAACGGCGGACACTGCGACCTGGGCGACAAGAGCGATGCCGAAGACATAAAATATCGCTTCCATGTGAGCAAGAAGACGTTCAAGCGCGCCGTG
Organism: Dysosmobacter segnis; assembly: GCA_963602915.1. Classification (GTDB taxonomy): domain Bacteria; phylum Bacteroidota; class Bacteroidia; order Bacteroidales; family Bacteroidaceae; genus Prevotella. The sequence goes on from CAVCLB010000014.1 coordinate 40,224, forward strand.
GGCGACCTCTACAAACGCCGTCTAATCACCATTGCCGACGACGGATTGCACCTCGCCTAACGCTCACCGTGGCCTTATTCCATATACCCTACGCGTGTGTTGCACATGATGCACGCGCGTATTCCGTATGGTGCACACCACAAGAAAGACGTGGTGACAGAACTGCAACCATAAGTATTGGTGTCCGGCGAGACTTTCTCAACCAGCAAGGCTCGTAGGGACGACAGAATATAGCGCAGGGGCTTGCCCCCGTGTTTATGTGTTTCACATGGATTTGCCCCTGTAAGATAGGGTGTTCAAAATCCATAAAATATTCTGCACTCTTTTGGTAGAACAATAAGCATAAAACGAGACATTGCATTCATCAGCCCTGAAAGGGCGTAACGGTCGTAGCCCAGGGTGAGCCGGTTGCGACAGCAAACGGTGTAACCCTGGGTAAATGATTGAGTTTCAAGGCTGGCCTGTAAGGTCAGCACAATATTTGAAGGCTAGTGTTGACCTTACAGGCCAACCTACTCCGCCAACTATGAAACCCAGGGTTACGGATGTCGCTTCGCTCTATCCTCACCCTGGGCTGGGATTGTGACGCCCTT